>DASZKZ010000068.1:0-15482 GCA_035552595.1 Candidatus Dormiibacterota bacterium | reverse complement strand
CGCGAGGGCCGACGAGTACCACGATCGCCTCGTGCGCGCATTCACCAATGCGCTGACGCCGGCGGCGGAGACCGGGGAGATGAGCAGGGCGGTGATCAGGCGGCGCAGTCAGATGCTCGCGGCCACGACCTTCGGAATGTGGCTGACGGTGCGATTCGACCGCCTCGCGGCGGCTCGGCTCTGCGATTCGGTCACCGCCGAGATCCGCTCCTGGGTGGGCGACGCGCCGGCCATCCGTCGATAGCCGGCGTCCCGACGGCTCAGGAGCAGCCCGAGGTCGCTCCGCAGTTGTGGCACTTGTAGCAGGCGCCGCTGCGCACCATGAGGCTGCCGCAGTCACTGCACGAGGGAGCGTCGCCCTGGTTGACGAAGGCGGCCGGAGCGTTGTCGACCAGCGCTGCCGGGGCCAGCGCCCGCATCGCCGCGAAGCCGCTGACACCGGTCGCGGCCGAGGGGCTGGCGGTCACCGCGACCGCGGCCGTCGCCGGCGCCGCGCCGTCGCCATCCTCACCGTCACGGCGGATGATACCGAGGCGGTCGCGATCCTCCTGGGGCATGAAGCGCGACGCCATCCAGCGGAAGATGTAGTCCATCAGCGACTTGGCGATGGGCACCTCGGGGTTCTTGGTGAATCCCTGTGGATCGAAGCGCGTGTGTGACAGCTTGTCGACCAGCGCCTGCAGGGGGACGCCGTACTGCAGCGCCAGTGACACCGCCGTGGCGAAGGCATCCATGAGCCCGCTGACGGTGGATCCTTCCTTGGCCATCTTCAGGAAGATCTCGCCGGGCTGGCCGTCGTCGTAGAGGCCGACTGTGATGTAGCCCTCGTGGCCACCGACCTCGAAGCGGTGGGTCAGCGCGTTGCGCTCCGCGGGCAACCGCTTGCGCAGCGGGCGCTCGACGATCTGCACGGTGCGGCCGGTGGTCTTGTCCATGGACGTGGCCATGGGCTGGCTGCGCTTGCTGCCGTCGCGGTAGATGGCCAGCGCCTTGAGGCCCAGCTTCCAGCCGTCGATGTAGGCCTGCTCGATCTCGTCGACAGTCGCCTCATTGGGCATGTTCACAGTCTTGCTGATCGCCCCCGAGAGGAACGGCTGCACCGCCGACATCATGCGAATGTGTCCCTGCCAGGCGATCGACCGGGTGCCGTTCTGAGGGGTGAAGGCGCAGTCGAAGACGGCGAGGTCCTCGTCGCGCAGCGAGCGCGCCCCTTCGATGGTGTCGTTGGCGTCGATGTGGGCGCAGATGTCGGCGACCGCGGTGTCACCGTAGCCGAGCCGCTGCAGCGCCAGCGGCACCGTCTGGTTGACGATCTTGAGCATCCCGCCACCGACCAGCTTCTTGTACTTGACCAGCGCGATGTCGGGCTCCACACCGGTGGTGTCGCAGTCCATCATGAAACCGATCGTTCCGGTCGGCGCCAGAACGGTGGTCTGGGCGTTGCGGTAACCGTGCTTGGCACCGAGCTCGTGCGCCTCGTCCCAGGCGTGGCGCGCGGCGGTCACCAGGTCGGCCTCGACAGTGTCGCTGGGGATGTTGTACGCGGCCTCACGGTGCTTGGCGATGACCCGCAGCATGGGCCGGCGGTTGACGGCGAAGCCGTCGAACGGCCCCACCTCTCGCGCCATCCGGGCGGATTGCGCGTACGCCTCACCGGTCATGACAGCGGTGATGCACGCGGCCAGGTCACGTCCCTTCGGGGAGTCGTAGGGCACACCGCGCGCCATCAACAGAGCCCCGAGGTTGGCGTAGCCGAGGCCGAGAGGACGGAAGTCCTCGCTGTTCTTGCCGATCCGCTCGGTCGGGTAGGCGGCGTTGCCGACCAGGATCTCCTGGGCGGTGATGGTCATGTGCACGGCGTGGCGGTAGTCCTCCACGTCGATGCTGCCGTCCTCGTTGAGAAACTTCATGAGGTTGAGCGAGGCCAGGTTGCACGCCGAGTCGTCGAGGAACATGTACTCGGAGCACGGGTTGCTGGCGTTGATGCGCCCGCTGTTGGCGGAGGTGTGCCAGTCGTTGATGGTGGTGTCGTACTGGATGCCGGGATCGCCGCACTGCCACGCCGACTCCGCCATGAGCCGCATCAGCTCGCGCGCCCGCATCGTCTTGACCACGCGGTTGGAGTCGGTGACCGCGCGCAGGTGCCAGTCGCGGTCATCGGCGACAGCCCGCATGAACTCGTCGGTCACTCGCACCGAGTTGTTGCTGTTCTGGAAGAAGACCGACGCGTAGGCCTCGCCGGTGAAGGACGAGTCGTAGCCCGCCTCGATGAGCGCCCATGCCTTGCGCTCCTCGCTGACCTTGCAGGTGACGAACTCCATGACGTCGGGGTGGTCGGCGTTGAGGATGACCATCTTGGCGGCGCGGCGGGTGGTGCCTCCGCTCTTGATGACCCCGGCGAAGGCATCGAACCCCTTCATGAAGGAGACCGGCCCGCTGGCCGTGCCACCACCACCGAGCTGCTCGTTGGAGCTGCGCAGCGGCGAGAGGTTGGTGCCGGTCCCGCTGCCGTACTTGAAGAGCATCCCCTCGGTCTTGGCGAGACCGAGGATGGACTCCATGGTGTCCTCGACGGAGTTGATGAAGCACGCCGACGCCTGCGGCCGCGTCCCGGGGACACCGACGTTGAACCATACCGGGCTGTTGAAGCTCATCTTCTGGTGCAGCACCAGGTGGGTGAGCTCGTCCTGGAACGCCTGGGCGTCCTGCTCGGTGGCGAAGTAGCCGCCCTCGCGACCCCAGGTGGCGATGGTGTCGCAGACCCGCGCGATCACCTGGCGCACGCTGGTCTCGCGCCGCGGTGTGCCCTGGGGGCCGCGGAAGTACTTGCTGACCACCACGTTGGTGGCCATCTGCGACCACGTCGAGGGGATCTCGACGTCCGTCTGCTCGAAGACTGTCTCGCCGCGCTCGTTGCCGATGACCGACGTGCGCTTCTCCCAGGTCACCGCGTCGAAGGGATGCACGCCCTCGCGGGTGAAGCGACGCGTCACCGTGAGCCCCGCGCCTGCGGTCAGCTCCGCCTTGGCGGTGCCGGACGCGCCCCGGGAGCGCTGTTGCTTGCGGCCGATGGCCGTGACCGCGGCGTCGCCGCTGGACAGGTCGGAGGCGGAGGCGGAGACAGATCGATCCACAGTTCTTCCTCGTGCGTTGACGGCGGGGCGCTGCTTCTGCTGTGACGTGGAGTGAGGGTGCGCCCCGGGTCGGTGTGTCCCTCGACCTGGCCGGTTGACCCCGATTATCCCACATCTTGGGGGTTGCCCGTCCCGTGGCCCCCATATGTTGGTACGACTCCACCGGGACGTCAAGGGGGTGGCGGGGCCAATTGTGGCCGGTGGCGCCCGGCCCCAGTGACGGTGGACGGTCAGCCAGGGACCAGCACGGAACGGTGCAGCTCGGGCACGTCGATGCGGATCTCGCAGCGCCGCCGCCCCGCCAGCAGAAGGAACTCGCCGCGCGGCGCGTGCTCGACGAAGCGTCGCTGCGAGTCGGTGAGGCCGAAGGCGCGCTCCATCTGCGCTGCCTCGGCGGGGCGGTGGCCGCCGAGCAGCACGGTGGCGCAGTTGGTGGCCACCACCGAGCCCTCCTCGCTGCGCAGCAGGTCCTCCACGTTCTGGGTGGCGACCACCAGGGAGGCGCCGTACTTGCGGCAGCGGCGGGCCAGCTGGACGAGGAGATCGCGCAGCGGCGGGTGGACGCAGAGCGCGCCCACCTCGTCGAGGACGATGTGGCGGCGCCTCCGCTGGCTGCGCACGCGGGTCCACAGCCACTGGGCGATGAGCAACGTGGCGGCGGGCACGAACTCGTGGGGCAGGTCGCGCAGAGAGATGGCACAGAGCTCGGAGTCGAGGTCGATGTCGCTGGGACGGTTGAAGATCGCCGCCAGCGGACCGGCGCAGACCCGCCGCAACACGGTCGCCGCTCGCGGAGCGGTGTGTCCCAGCGCGGTCACACAGTCGCCGAGGAGCGGCACTCCGCCCCCGGCGGCGGCGGCGGCGACAGCGTCGTGGAGAGCGGCGTCGACGCGGGCGCGCTCCACCTCCCCGAGCACGCTCCCGCAGAGCACGTTGACCAGGTCGACCGCCACCGGGATCGCCTCCGCCGCACTGGGGGCGGCGTCGAACACATTGAGCGCTCCCGATCCCGCGGAGCCGAGGCGCAGGTACTGCCCTCCGGCGGCGTGCATGAGACGCTGGTACTCGCCCTCGGGATCGACGATCAAAGAGCCCACCCCTCGGGTGGCCGCCTCGAGGACCAGGGCGCCGATGGTGAAGCTCTTGCCGTGGCCGCTGCTGGCGAAGACGGCGAGGTTGGCGTTGCTGTGCAGGCTGCTGTCGAAGACGTCGACGGACACCGGCACCCCGGAGCGCCGGGTCACCCCGAGGCGGTAGCCGGCAGGGTCGTCGCACACCGTCTCGGTCAGCGGCAGGCAGGTGGCGGCCGCCGCCGAGTCGACGAGCTTGGCGCCCGGTGCCTCCTCGGCACGCGGCTCGGTGCTGCGCAGGGCCGCGGCATGGCGGAGGTGGGCGTGGCGCAGCTGCAGCCCGGATCCGGCGGCAGCGGCGCGGATCACCGCCGCCGCGTGGTGCGCCTCCGCCTCCGTCGCCCCCCGGGCGGCGATGGCGATGGAGAGGCGCAGCGGGCGGACCTCGTTGCGGGCCAGGCGGTCCCGGAGCGAGCCGGCCGCCTCCAGGCCGACGTCGACCCGGGCGTCCCCGATCCGGCCGCGGTCGATCTCCAGGAGGCGATCGGCGGTGAGGTTGCGCAGGCGTCGCTCGACCGCACGATGGGCGGCTGTGGCGTCGACGGGGACGAGGTGGATGGCGGCGTCGAACTCGGCGGCGGCGCCGAGCATGGCGCCGGCCCAGCCCAGCGCCACGGCCCGGCCGGGGAGCCGCTCCAGCTCCAGGCCGCAGCGCGCCCCGCCGGGGACCGCCACGCAGCGGACGTGCTCAGCCTCCATCTCCGCGGTGGCCCCGCGGCTCGCACTCCCGGCGAGGCGAGCCAGCTCGGCATCCGGAACCGCCCGGGGACGCAGCCCGGCGGAGCGGAGCATCTCGCTGGCCATGGCCAGCTGGCGGTGGAGGGCGGCCATGTCACCGTCGTCACGGCGCATCACCGCCAGGACGCTGCTGCGGAACGCCGGGAGGGCGTCGAGCATCTCGGCCTGGTGGCGACGCACGGCCGCGTCGAGGGCGGCGGCGACGGGGCCCGCGGCGATGGCCCCGCCCTCGGCGATGACCAGCCGGCGCCTCCTGACCAGGAACTGCAAGGGCAGCTCGAGGCTGCAGAGGAGGCGCGTCATGGTCTCCACGCAGGTCATCTGGACGGCGGGCTCCAGGGCGGTGAGATCGAGGGGATCGAGTGCCAGGGCGGCGACCGCGGCCACCCGTCAGCCCCATCCAGACCCGCGAACGACCGACGCCGGCGGCTCATCCCGCACGGTCATCGCCGCGCTCTGCGCTCACCGCGCGCCCGCGCCCGGCCCCGCTGTCGACGGCTCCGGCGAGGCGTGTGACGGCGTCCGCGAGCGCCGCGCCACCGTCCCGGCCGGCGAGGCGGTGGCGGTTCTCGGCGTCGACCACGGCCTGGTCGTCGGGAATCTCGGCGGCGATGACCCCTCCGAGGTCGGCCATGGCCTCACGCAGGTCGATTCCAGGGCGCCACCGGTTGACCACGTAGCCGATGCGGTCGCGCAGGCCCATGCGGCGCAGCACGGCGGTGCTGCGGTAGGCGTCGAGCACGCCCCCGGCTGTGGGTGTCAGGGTGACCATGACCTGGTCACACCGCTCCAGCACCTGACGGCAGCGGGCGCCGAGATCGCAGTCCACGTCGACCACGACCACGTCGGCACCGCCGGCCTCGGCGGCGCGGATCAGCACCTCCGCCGCATCGCCGCTGGAAGGGTCGGCGGGCGCGGCGGCGAACGGGGGAAGGCCGACGAGGAGCCCCGGACCGTGGGTGACCAGGCCGCCGCCGACCGCAGGCTGCCGCTTCCCCGGAGGCGGGGGCGGAATGCCCAGACGGAGACCGACCCCGGGGCTGCGCTCGGCGAGGTCGAGCAGCGCCACCCGGGTCGCGGGGGCCCCTGTCGCCGCCGCCGCGCGCCCGGCGGTCGCCAGCGTCGCCGCCACCTCGACGGCGAGGGTGGTGCGGCCGGTGCCCCCGCAGAGGGAGAAGAAGGCGACCACGTGAGCTCTGCGCCGTCGATCCCTGGCGGCCCCGGCAACGGCCGCGCGCCCGCCGTCGACCACAGCCAGGCGGGCCGCCGGAGGCGTCGCGCCACCAGCTGCGTCCATCCGGCGCAGCGCCAGCGGGATGACCACCGCCCCGGCCTCCAGAGGCCGCGGCCCGTGCCCCGCCGCGGCGCCACGCCTCCAGCGGCTCTGCGGCCACGCCGTGCGGGCGTGGCGGGTGCGCACCAGGAATCGGACCAGGAGCACGCACCACTCCAGCAGCGGCCGCCCCGCCAGGCGCCCCCAGGCCAGGGCGGCGCCAGCGCTGAGGAGCACCGCCGCCAGGGTCCAGGCGATGGGCTCGGGGATACCGCTGTGGAGCGCCGCGTATCCAGCCAGCAGCGTCAGGGTGAGGACCGCGATCTCACCGGCGACGAGCCCGAAGGCGATCGTCTCGCGGCCGTCGAGGCCATCATTCATCGAGACCTTGTCCACAGCTTTCTCCAGACCGAACCTCGACCCACCCCGGCGAGCCGACCGACGTTGACTGGCGCGGCGGGACACGCTCGGGACAAGGTCGTTTTCACGGGGCGAGACAGGTTCTCGCCCCTCGCATGGTCGGAATGAATCCGACCATGCTCACCCCACTCTTCGGCGCGCCTCGCGCGCCGACGGCACCTTTTCGGGCCATGACGGCTCGCATGAGTCCGGGTGCCTCTGGCTCCTCCGCGGGGGCTCGGCGCTACTGCCGGACGCCTGGTGACGGCTCTACGCGCTGGCTGCCAGGGCCCTGGGGAGGAGCTGCTCGACCGCCGCTCCCAAGCCTGTGAGGTTGAACGGCTTGGTGATCACCCGGTCGGCACCGGCGGCGTGGACGGCGTCGAGGTCGGCCTCGTCGCTGAGCGCGGTGAAGACGATGATGGGGAGATCGGCGCCACCGGGCAGGCTGCGGATCAGGCGGAGGAGGCTGATGCCGTCGAGGCCGGGCATCATCACGTCGAGGATGGCGAGGTCGGGGAGCCCGGCACCGAGCAACCGCATCGCCCCCTCGCCGCTGGCGGTCGAGAGGACCTCGAACCTCTGCACCTCGAGGTACATGCCGAGGATGTGGAGGAGGCCGGTGTCGTCATCGACCAGCAGGACACGGCGGCGTCTGCGCCGAATGGGAGACATGCCTCGATTCTGGCCCGCCCGGGCCGGCTTCAACGCCTCCGCTTCCGGGATCGCATGCACCTGTTGCAGATTCTTGACCGATCCTGCACAAGCCTCGACGCCGCCAGGATCGGGCCGGCGGGTTGCGACCGCCCCTCATAATCGACGTCGACGTCAACAGGGAGGAGGCAGCGTGACGACGATCGTGCGGCCCGACGTGGCGACCTACCAGCAGTACATCGACGGCGAGTGGACCAGCTCCGCGGCGGGCGAGACCTTCGAGGTGCTCAACCCGTCCACCGAGGAGGTCGTCGCCCTGGCCCCGGCCGGAGGCCGTGCCGACGCCCAGCGTGCCATCGCCGCCGCCCGGCGCTCCTTCGACGAGGGGGACTGGCGCAACAAGACCCAGCTGCAGCGCAGCCAGATCATGTTCGAGATCGCCAAGCACCTCCAGGAGCGCAGCGGAGACTGGGGACTGCTCGAATCGCAGACCGCGGGGGCGACGATTCGCAAGGCGGCTGTCGTCGACGTCCCCCTGGCCGTGGAGACCTTCCGCTCCATGGCCGAGCAGGCCCTCCAGATCCCCTGGTACGAGCCGCTGCCGTGGATCGATGTCCCCCACGTGAGCTGGAACTTCGTGCAGCGCGAGGCGATCGGCGTGTGCACCGGCATCATCCCCTTCAACTTCCCACTGTTGATCGCCATGTGGAAGCTGGCGCCGGCGCTGGCGATGGGCAACAGCGTGGTGCTCAAGCCGTCGCCGTTCACCCCGCTCACCCTTCTCGAGGTGGCCCGCGCCATCGACGAGACCGGGCTGCTGCCGCGCGGGGTGCTCAACGTGATCTCCGGGCCGGGCAACGAGCTCGGCGAGGAGCTGGTGGTCAACGAGGACGTCGACAAGGTGGCGTTCACGGGGTCGACGGCGGTGGGGCGTCGCATCCTGGAGATGGCGGCGCCGACCATCAAGAAGGTCACCCTCGAGCTCGGCGGCAAGTCCGCCAACATCGTCTGCGCCGATGCCGACCTCGACATCGCCGTCGACGGCACCCTCTTCGGGACGTTCTTCCACCAGGGCCAAGCCTGCGAGTCGGGCCACCGCCTCTACGTCCACGACGATGTCTACGAGGCGTTCATGGAGCGGCTTGTGGCCACCGCCGCCGGACTGCGCGTGGGCGATGCCAGCGACTTCGACACCCAGGTGGGCCCGGTGATCTCGCGCCGCCAGTACGAGAGCGTCCTCGCCGCCATCGATCGGGCGCAGCAGGAGGGCGCCACCGTGCTCTGCGGCGGCGGTCGCGCCCCGGGGGTGGGCGAGAAGGGGTACTTCATCCAGCCCACCGTGCTGGCCGACGTCGACCCCGTCTCGGTGATGGCGACCGAGGAGGTCTTCGGCCCCGTCCTGGCGGTGCAGCGCTGGAGCGATCCGGGCGACGTCATCCGCCGCGCCAACCGGTCCATCTACGGTCTGGCGGGAGGGATCTGGTCGCGCGACACGCGCGGCGCCATCGAGATGGCCAAGCAGCTGCGCACCGGGACCGTCTGGATCAACGACTGGCATCTGCTCAACCCGCTGGCTCCGTTCGGGGGGTACAAGCAGAGCGGGACAGGCCGCGAGCTGGGCGCGTACGGCCTGCGCGAGTACACCGAGACCAAACACATCCACGTCGACCAGAACGTGCCTCGCCGGGAGCGCTACTTCTACGACGTCCTGCTCGGCTGACCGGCCCGCCGGCCGCCCGAGCCCGCACAGGAGGACGACCTCTGTCCGCCATCCGGCCGTACCTGCAGCACATGCTCGGCAACCTCCATCCCATCGTGGTTGCCAACCGCGCCCCGCTGGTCTTCGAGCCCGCCGACGTCTACCGGAACACGCCCGAGCGTCTCGTCAAGGGGGCGGGTGGCCTGGTCACGGCGCTCAGCTCGCTGGCGTCGTCGACGAACGCGCTCTGGGTGGCGGTGGCCCGCGACGACTCCGACCGCGCCCTCGCGGCACGCGGCGACCCGGCCGAGCTGGAGACCGAGGACGGCACCAGCTATCGGGTCTCGTTCGTGCAGCCTCATCCCGACGCGTACGACCTCTACTACAACACCATCAGCAACCCGCTGCTCTGGTTCATCCAGCACTACCTCTGGGACCTCGCCCGGGAGCCGATCGTCGACACCGCCACCATCTACGCCTGGCGTGAGGGGTACGTCCGGATCAACCAGATGGTCGCCGACCGTGTCGTGGCGGAGGCCCGGGCCGCCAGCAAGCCGCCCCTGGTCTTCGTCCAGGACTACCAGCTCTACTGCGTGCCGGGGATGGTCCGCGACGCGCTCGGTGAGGTGCGCATCCAGCACTTCGTGCACATCCCCTGGCCGACCCCACAGTACTGGACGATCCTCCCCAAACAGATCCGCGACGGTCTCCTCCGCGGCCTGCTCGGCTGTGACCTGGTGGGCTTCCAGACGCGCAGAGACGTGCGCAACTTCCTGCTCACCTGCGAGGAGAACCTCGGCCTCACCGTCGACTTCCGCGAGCGCACCGTGTTCTTCGAGGGCCGCACCGTGTGGGTGCGCAACTACCCGATCAGCGTCGATGTCACCTCTCTGCTGGCCCAGGCGGAGAGCGAGGAGGTGCGTGCCGAGGAGGCCCGTCTGCTCTCCTGGCGTCCCGAGAAGCTGATCCTGCGGGTCGACCGCACCGACCTCAGCAAGAACATCGTGCGCGGATTCCTCGCCTACGAACGCATGCTCGAGGATCACCACGAGCTCCACGGCGACGTCCAGTTCTGGGCGTATCTGCAGCCCAGCCGCCAGGACATCGACGACTACCGCGCCTACCTCGGCAACGTGCTCAGCGTGGCCGCCCGGGTCAACCGCAAGTTCAGCCGGGGCGGCTGGACACCGATCCGGGTCGAGGTCGACGACGTCATGGCCAGAGCCCTGGCCGGGTACCGGCAGTTCGACGTTCTCCTCGTCAACCCGATCTACGACGGCATGAACCTGGTCGCCAAGGAGGGGGTGCTCTGCAATCGCCGCAACGGCGTGCTGGTGCTCAGCGAGAACGCCGGGTCGCACGAGGAGCTCGGCGACTTCGCTCTCAGCGTCAATCCCTTCGACATCGACGAGACGGCGGAGGCGCTCTATCTCGGCCTGATGATGGACACCCCCCAGAAGGTGGCGCGCGCCGAGAGGATCCGCGAGACCGTCGGCACCGCCGACATCAACCGCTGGATCGCGCTCCAGCTCCAGGACCTGCGCGAGCTGATCGGCTAGTGCCCCCACGCGGCAAGGCCGCGCGGGACCACCAGCCGATCTCTCATAGAGGGGCGATGCGCCCCTCTCGCAGCACTGGCGGAGCCAGCCCTGCTCACTCCCCACTCGGCGCGACTCCGCGCCGCTCGCTTCGCTTCGTCAGTGCCCGAGGGCGGCGAAGCCGACCACGAAGAGCCAGCTGACCAGGGCGCCGATCCCCAGCCAGAGGGCGGTCAGGCCGCGCTCACCGAGGCTGCGGCGCTGGCTGCGGCGGCGCAGGTAGCGCTCCCGCACGCGCAGCGACGCCTGGCCGCTGGGCGCGCCGAGACTCTGGGGCTTGCGGATCGTGCCGGTGTCCTGCATGGTCTGGGTCGTGGTACGTCGCCCCGCCCCATTCGGTTACGGCCCCCGGCCTGTGCTGCCCCGCGGCTGGACCCCCGCCCGGCCGCGTACGATCGTCGGCACCGATGCCGTCCCCACGTGAAGCAGCCTCTGGTGCCGACGAGGTCCCGCCGGTGAGCGCCACCTCCGCGCCGCCATCGATCAGCCGGGTCGCGCTCGACAAGCCGATCTACACCATCAGCGTGGCTGCCGAGATCCTCGCCACCCACCCGCGCACCCTGATGATGTACGAGCACCTCGGGCTGGTGGTGCCCCAGAGGACAGCCACCAACCGGCGCCGCTACTCGCAGCGGGACGTCCTCACCCTCCAGGCGATCCAGCGGCTGACCAGGACCCACGGCCTCAACCTCAACGGGGCGCGCTACGTCATCCAGCTCCTCCGGCTCCTCGTGGAGCACGACATCCCCCGCCCGCCCGAGCTCGAGGACGTGGCCGTCACTCACACCCGTCTCTGACAGCTAACCCGGCAGCGGTGCTGTCATGAGATGGGGGATCGGTTCGGGGGTGTTACCACCCCGTATACTGGCGGCTTGAGAGAGGCTCGCCAGGAGTGGAGGACAAGGTGAGCGTGGACGACGAGCAGGTCATCGACGTGCTTCTGATCGAGGACGACCAGGAGACGCTCGAGATGTACAAGCTGAAGCTGGAGAAGGACGGGTACCGCGTCCACATCGCCCTCGACGGCGAGGAGGGGGTGCACCGTGCCACCGCGCTCACCCCCGACATCATCTTTCTCGACATCAGGCTGCCCAAGAAGGACGGATTCACCGTCCTCGAGGAGCTGCGCGGCCAGGAGTCGACGGCGCACATCCCGGTGATCATCCTCAGCAACTACGGCGAGAAGGAGCTGGTGGACCGCGGGCTCAAGCTGGGGGCCATGGAGTTCCTCGTCAAAGCCCAGACCTCGCCCATCGTCATCTCCGAGGGAATCGACGAGTGGCTGAAGGAGTAGGCGGCAGGCCGCAGCGTGCCGCCGCCCCGGCCGGCCAGCCCGGTCTCGACAAGCCCATCTACACGATCAGCGTGGCATCCGAGATCCTGGAGACCCACCCGCGCACGCTGATGATGTACGAGAACATGGGCCTGGTCGTGCCCCAGCGCACCGCCACCAACCGGCGCCGCTACTCCCAGCGAGACGTCTACAAGCTGCAGACCATTCAGAATCTCACCCGCAATCACGGCGTCAACCTCACTGGAGTCCGGTACGTGCTCACCCTCATGAAGCTGCTCCACGAGCACGGGGTCCAACCGCCCGAAGGGCTCCGTGACATCGACGTGTCGCAGCTCGAGGCCTGAGCTTGGCCGCCCGCGCCGACCGCGACGAGAGCATCGCCGCCATCGCCCGCGAGGTCGCCGACGACGCCGTGCGCCTGGCCCGCGCCGAGATCGAGCTGGCCAAGGCGGAGGCCATCGCCGGGGTCAAGAAGCTGGCGGTGGCCATCGGCCTGTTCGCCGGGGCAGCGGTGCTGGCGCTCTTCATGGTCATCTTTGCGTTAGGTTCGGTGCCTACTGTTCTCGCCGGGCATGCCTTCTCCGGCTGGGTCTGGTGGCTGCTGACGGCGGCGCTCTTCCTCATCCTCGCCGCGGTTCTCGGGTGGATGGGATTGCGCTCCCTGCGCCGCGGCATCGGGAGGGGCAAGCAGCTGGTGGGGTCGGTCAAGGAGGACGTGGCGTGGTTCAAGCGATTGACCAAGCGGAACGCGAGCGGGAGCTGACCAAGCAGTCTCTGGCCGGCAACCTCGATCGTCTCGAGGCGCGCGTCCGTGCTGAGCTGGACTGGAAGGCCCGGCTGCGACGCGACGGTCCGCGCTACGCCCTGGTCGGCGGGGTGGTGGTGGCCGCCGCGGTGGGAGCGATCGTGCTCCGCCGGCTGGTGCGCGGCGACCGCACTGAGCCCGAGCCACGGCCGGCCACCTCGATGGCGGAGATGGCGGCCGAGCTGGCGGCGATTCGCAAGCGGCTCGACGGGGCGAAGCTCGAGGCGGACACGGGGCCGGCCTGGCAGAAGCTGGCGCTGCGCGCGGTGTCCGCGGCCGCTGCCGCCGGCGGTACGTACGCGGCACGGCGGTTCATGGCACGCAGCGGCGCTGACCCGGCGGCGCCCACCGGGCCGGGCTGAGGGAGGGTGGCGGGCCTGCAGGGACCTCGCCGGCGGCGAAGCAACACGCAGCAGCCGGGCAGGGCGCGTGCCTCGAACTCCCGTTGGCATCTGAGCCGGCGCTGGAAGCGCGTCATCGCCGTCGGCGGCGCGTTCCTGGCGCTCTGCATCGCGCTCGGCGCCGGCCTGGTGGTGTACGCGGCGTTGACGCTGCCCGACATCAACACCATCGGCCAGAGGACGGGGACCATCAAGATCCTCGACGCCCACGGCACGCTCATCGCCGAGGTCGGCCACAACAGCGAGAACCGCCACGACGTCACCATCGATCAGATCGCGCCCATCCTCCAGCAGGCCACCATCGCCGCCGAGGACCGCAGCTTCTACACCGAAGGAGCCTTCAACCCGGCGCGCGTGCTCAAGGCGCTCGTCGACGATGTCATCCTCCGCCGCCCCGCTGAGGGCGCGAGCACGATCACCCAGCAGCTCGCCAAGCAGGCCTTCTTCGGCGCCGACGCGTCGAAATCGCCGCTGCGCAAGGTGCGTGAGGCGCTCCTCGCCAATCAGCTCGACAGTAGGTACAGCAAGCAGCAGATCCTCGACCAGTACCTCAACATCACCTACTACGGCGAGAACGCGTACGGCATCGAGAGCGCCTCGATGCGCTACTTCGGCAAGCACGCCAAGGATCTCACCCTTCCGGAGGCGGCCCTCCTCGCCGGCCTGCCCGAGGCCCCGTCCTACAACGACCCCTACAACAACCCCGATGCTGCGTACTCGCGCATGCACTACGTGCTCGACAGCCTGGTGGCGGTGGGCGACATCACGCCATCCGCCGCCGAGGCCGTGGATCCCCTGGTGGGCGGCAGCAACCCCAACGCGACGCAGCAGGCGCAGCAGCTGCAGAACCAGCAGGCCCTGCACGCCGACCTGCAGCACGGCGTGTCCAACAACACCAACCCGGCCCCGCACTTCGTGCAGTACATCGAGGATCAGCTGCAGCAGATCTTCGGCCAGACCGATCCGGAGTTCCTGCAGGGCAACCTGGTGGTCACCACCACGCTCGACCTCAACCTCCAGAACCTCGCCAACACCGCGGTGGTCAACGGCGTCGCCAAGCTGAGCTCCAGCGGTGCCAACAACGGCGCGCTGCTGATGATCGACGCCCGCACCGGCAACATCGAGGCCATGGTCGGCTCGGCCAACTTCAACGACAACTCGATCGCCGGCCAGTACAACGTGGTCACCGGGTCACGGCGGCCGGGATCGTCCTTCAAGCCCTACGTCTACGAGGCCGGCTTCAAGAACGGCACCCTCAAGCCGGACACCATCCTCCAGGACACTGCAGCGGAGTCGAAGAAGCTGGGCGGGGTGTTCGACTTCGACCGCAAGTTCCTCGGTCCGATCACGGCGGCGCGCGCCCTGGTCCTGTCGCGCAACGTGGCCACCGAACAGGCGATGCAGATGGTCGGGGTGCAGCCGGTGCTCGACCTCGCCTACAGCATGGGCATCTCGCAGAGCCTGACCCCGCTGGCGCCCAACCTGAGCACCGCCATCGGCAGCTCGGCGGTGCGGATGATCGATCACACCTCGGCGTACGGCGCCTTCGCCAACGGCGGCCACAAGGTGACGGCGCGCGGCATTCTCAAGGTCACCGATGGGAGCGGCACGGTCCTTCGCGATTTCACGCAACCGGCCGGCCAGGGCGACGTGCTCTCGCCCTCGCAGGCATGGAGCATCACCTCGATCCTGCGTGGCTATGCCAAGCAGTGGAACCTCCACTTCAAGTACGACACCGCGGGCAAGTCGGGGACCACGGACAACTTCGTCGACGCCTGGTACATGACCTACACGCCGGACTGGGTGGTCGCGACGTGGACGGGGCGCACCAACGCCACCGGCACAGAACAGGGGATGAACCAGGTCTTCGGCACGGCCACCGGGGCGGCCATCGCCGTGCCCTTCGTGAACAGCCTGCCCAAGCCGAGCGCCTTCACCCCGGTCGCCGGCGCGCTCCCGGACTGCTCGCACAGTGATTCGGCGTTCAACGACGTCTCCGGGTGCCCGAGCCCGACACCCAGCCCCACCCCGACCCCGACCGCGACACCGAGCCCGACGTCCCTCCCGACGCTGCCGCCGACCCCGCCACCGCCCACGTTCAGCCTGCCTGGACTGACTCCGACGCCGAGTCCGAGCGCTCCGCTGCCCGCCGGAGCGTCGCCATCGGCCGTGGCACCCACAGCTGCGCGGACGGAGGAGCAGTCCACGGCGCTGCCCCGCGGCTCGTAGCCCGACGAGGCCGCCGGGTCAGCTAGCGGTTCTCGAGGAGCTCGCGGAACCCGCCTTGGTGGGACGAGAGGAGGTCACGCAGGTCGAGCAGCTCGTCGGAGCTGATCGGGTCGGGGACGGGCGGGATG
>DASZKZ010000067.1:0-7477 GCA_035552595.1 Candidatus Dormiibacterota bacterium | reverse complement strand
GAGGACCATGACGTACGCCCAGTCCGCGTGGGTGAGGGTGCGACGCGTGTTCTGCTCGACGATGAGGACGGCCACGTTGAGAGTGCGCACCGTCAGCACCTGCTCCCACACCTTGTCGATGAACTTCGGGGCCAGCCCCGCGGTGGGCTCGTCGAGCAGGAGCACCTGAGGATCGAGCATCAGCCCGCGTGCGATCGCCAGCATGGTGCGCTGGCCGCCGCTGAGGGTTCGCGCCTGGCGCTTCAGCGCGGGCTGCAGGTCGGGGAACATCCCGCACAGCTCGTCGATCTTCTCCCTGACGCCGTGACGCCGCGTGTACGCGCCCATCTCGAGGTTCTCGAGCACCGTCAGGGTGGGGAAGACGTTGGACACCTGCGGGACGTACGAGATGCCGCGCCGCACCAGCAGCTGCGCGGGCACCCCGGTGACATCCTTCTCCTCGAGCATGACCCTGCCGCTGTCCGGCTTGATCAGGCCGGCGATGACCTTGATGAACGTGGACTTGCCGGCGCCGTTGGGACCGACCAGCGCGGTGAGCTTGCCGCGCGAGGCGCGCAGCGAGACGTCGCTGATGATCGGCGGGCCGCCGTAGCCGGCGGTGACGCCCTGCACGTCGAGGATGGCGGCGCCTGGCGGCGCGAGCACCTCAGGCACTCTCCGCCACCTCGCCGAGGTAGGCGTCGATGACCGCCGGATCGCGGCGCAGGGACGCCATCGAGCCGTGGCCGATGGTGCTGCCCAGCGCCATCACGAAGACCTGGCTGCAGGCGCGCTCGATCCACGAGAGGTTGTGCTCGACGACGAGGCAGGTGATGTTGCGCTCGCGCAGCTGCTGCACCGCGTCGAGCATGGCGGTGTGCAGCACCGGGTTGACGCCGGCCAGCGGCTCGTCGAGGATCACCATTCGGGCGCCCGACATGACGATGCGCGCGAACTCCAGCAGCCGCTTCTGGCCGCCGCTGAGCGTTCCCGCGAAGTCGTCGGTCAGCTTGGCGAGGCCGAACTGCTCGAGCAGGCCTCGCGCCATCGCTCTGTTGGCATGGTCGAACGCGCGCAGCCGGCCACGGCTCGCGAACGCGCGCCACATCGTGTCCATGCCGCGCATCGGCGCGGCCGCGAGCATGTTGTCCATCACGGTGAGGTTCTTCCACTCGCGAGCGGTCTGGAAGGTGCGCAGCAGGCCGGTGGCCGCGACGCGGTGCGCGCTCCAGCCCTGGATCTGCAGGCCATCGAAGACCACCGTGCCCGCGTCGGGCGGCCTGAACCCGGAGATGAGGTCGATGGCTGTGCTCTTGCCGGCGCCGTTGGGGCCGATCAGGCCGGTGACCTGGCCCTCGGCGGCGGTGAAGGAGCACCGGTCGACGGCCTGCACCCCGCCGAAGTGCTTGCTCAGGCCGCTGACCTCGAGCAGCGCCGTCATGTCGCCCCCGACCCGAAGGCGGGGGCGGTGACCGCCGGCTCCGCGGCCACGGTGGCGTCGCCCCTGCCGCCCGTCTCCCCGTCGCGCATGCGCCGCTCCGGGAGGAGGCCCTGGGGGCGGAAGCGGATGAACAGCACCAGGGCGACCCCGGTGATGATCACCCGGAACGCGGCCGCGTAGCTGGCGTGGCCGGCCACCTCGGGGAGGTACCGGGTGGCCTCCTGCAGCCCCATGTACATCACCAGGATGCCGACCAGGACGCCGCGGGTGCTGCCCCGCCCCCCGATGAGGATGGCCGCGTACAGGGTGATCGTCTCCGTCGGCGACCACGCCGAGATGTTGAACGCGCTCAGGTAGCCGGCGAAGAGGCCGCCGCCCAGACCGCCGAGAGCGGCGCCGAGCACGTACGCCTTGAGCTTGGTGCGGTAGATGTCGCGCCCGAAGGCGGCGGCGGCGCGCTCGTCCTCGCGGAGGCTGCGCAGGGCCAGGCCGAAGCGGCTGTCGGAGAGCCGGGTGACCACCAGCACCACCACGGCGAGCACCACCAGGCAGAGGCCGAGGTAGAAGTACGGGTAGCTGGTGAAGTCGAGGCCGAGCACGTCGGACATGGGGTTGAACAGCCCGGAGACGCCGTTGTAGCCGTTGAAGAGCGGCACGAACTGCCCCGCGAAGATGTAGAGGACATAGACGGCGCCGAGGGTGACGATGGAGAAGTAGATGCCGCGCAGGTGGCGCAGCGCGATCGATCCGACGACGAGCGCCAGCAGCATCGAGCTGACCATGGCCAGGATCACCGCCACGGGAAAGGGCAGGGACAGCCCCAGGATGTACTCCGTCGGGCTCTGGGCGGGACCGACGGTGAGCACCAGGGTCATGTACACGCCCAGCGCCACGTAGCCGTAGAAGGCGAGGTCGAAGTCGCCCGACCAGCCCCAGACGATGTTGAGCCCGAGCGCCATGATCGCGAAGATGGCGCCCTCGGTGAAGATGGAGACGATGTAGTCGATCACTCGAAGACGCTCCGCCGGCCGCCCACGAAGAGCCCCCGCGGGCGCACCAGGATGACCAGCGAGAGGATGGCGAACGCGAACGCCAGGTTGTAGCTGGCGCTGAGGTAGCCGCCGAAGAACTCCAGCGAGATGCCCACGATGATCCCGCCCACCAGGGTTCCCACCGCCTTGCCCAGGCCACCGGCCACGGCCGCGGTGAGGGTGATCAGGAAGAACGCGAACCCGGAGTAGGGGCTGAAGGTGCCCACGCTCTCCGCCAGGATGAACCCGGCGTAGCCGGCGATGAGCCCGGCGAGCAGCCAGGTGAGCGCCGCCACGCGGTGGGCGTTGATCCCCGACACCGCCGCCAGCGAGCGGTTCTGCGACACCGCCCGCAGCGACTTGCCGAAGCGGGTGTGCTGGATGATCCCGTAGAGCACCGCGGTGATGGCCACCGCCGAGACCATGATCTGGATCTCGGTGTCGGTCCAGAGGAAGGGACCGACGGTGCGCGGCGCTCCCTGGGGCACCGGGTAGCCGAGGTTGGAGGCGCCGAAGATGATCACCAGGATGTTCTGGATGACCAGGGAGACGCCGAGCGTGGCGATGAAGGTGGGCAGGCCGCCGATGCCCCGGCGCACGAACCTGTCGACGACGCCGTTGTGCACCGCCAGCGCCAGCGCCCCGCCGGCGGCGGCGGCGGCCAGCCCGGAGACGAGCACGCCCCCGCCGTGCTGCTGCACCAGGTAGGCGGCGTAGGCGCCCACGGTGAGGATCTCGCCGTGGGAGAGGTTGGCGACGTTGGTCACCGAGTACTCGAGGGTGAAGGCCAGCGCCGAGAGCGACAGGATGGCGGCGCCGACGAGGCCGAATCCGAGGGTCAGCAGCGCCTGGTGCACCGAGCTCTTTTCTCCGAGGGCGGGGCTGGACTAGGGCGTGGCGGCGGCGAGGTCCTTGGCGGAGAGGAGCTGCACCTGGCCCTCGGCGCCGCTGCTGGCGTCGGCCACGAATGCGCCGTAGGGGCCGAAGACGTTGTTGAACTGGTTGTAGATGAGGTCGCCGCTGGAGCCGTCGAGCTTGATCTTGGTGCCCGCCTTGATGTCCTTGAGGCAGGTGGCGTAGTCGTCGCACGCCGTCCCCGGCGGGTTGGTGACCTGCTTCATGGCGGCGATCACCGCGGGGCCGTCGGTGGTGCCCGCCTTGTCCATGGCCAGCGCCAGGCTGACCACGGCGTCGTAGGCGTAGTTGGCGCCGGCGATGGGCTGCGCGGTGCTGCCGTTCTGCGCCGCGAACGCCTTGGCGAAGAAGTCGGCCGCCGCGCCGGTGGCATTGGTGCCGTAGACGGAGACGAGGTGGGCGTGGGCGATCGGGTAGGTGATCGCCTTGAGGTAGTCGTCACCGCTGGTGACGTCGGTGCCCACGATGGGGATGGCCAGGTTGTTGAGCTCCTTGAAGTTCTGGAACATGACCGCCGCCGTCTGGGGGTCGAGCTGGGTGAAGATCACGTCCGGGGCGGCGCTGATGATCTGCTGCACCTGGCTGCGGTAGGACGTCTGCCCCGGCGCCACCGTGATGTTGGACACGATGGTGTTGCCGAACTTCTGCCAGGTGGTGGTGATCGGCTTGGGGATGGTCTGCTGGGCGATGTCCGAGGAGAAGAGCAGCGCCGCCTTGGTGTAGCCCTTCTGGTGGGCGTAGAGCGCCATGGCCACACCCAGCTGGGAGTCGGACGGGCTGTCCCGCCAGAGGTACTGGTTGCTGTTCTTGTCGAACGCGGTGCTGCCGCCCTGGAACTCGGTGGGGATCTTGGCGGCGCTGACGATCGGGGCCACCGCGGCGATCTCCTGGGTCTCCGGGCCGATGATCCCGCTGGCGCTGTTGGAGGCGAGCAGCTGGCGCACCGCGGGCACCGCGTCGGCCTCGTCGCACTGGGTGTCGGCGTGGCTGAGGTCGAGCGGCTTGCCCAGCACCCCGCCGGCGTCGTTGATCACCTTCTGGGCCACCTGCGAGCCCTGCAGCATGGCCTGGCCGAGGACCGCGAGGGTCCCGGTGAAGCAGGAGAGCACGCCGTAGGAGACGTGGCCGGCGCTGTCGGTCTTGATGGTCCCGCCGCCGCCGCCGCCCCCGCCGCCCGTGCTCGAGCTGCCGCAGGCGGCCACCAGGAGCGCCGCCGCCGTGCCCGCCAGCACGCGCCTGGGAGAGGCTGTCTGCCGGACCCCGCCGGAAAAACGAGACATGGCTGTCGGCGACACTGTCCCACCTCCATCAGCGGCCCTTTGTGCGGGTCGTCCGAGTTCGTGGCGGAAGTCTGGTCCACCGTGGCCTAGTGTGTCAATGGCCCAATGGACGGACCAATTGTGGTGCGATACTCGGCCGCGTGACTCTCGATACCTCGCCGCTTCGCCCCCTGGGCCGCACCCGCCTCTACGAGGACCTCGTGGAGCGCCTCGGCGAGTTCGTCATCCGCACCGACCTGGCGGTGGGCGGGCGCTTCCCCCCGGAGCGGGAGCTGGCCTCCCGGCTGGGGGTGAGCCGGGCGTCGCTGCGCCAGGCCCTGGCGGTCCTGGAGGCCCAGGGCTCGATCGAGATCCGCCACGGCGGAGGCGTGTTCCTGCGCCGCAGCCGCGGCTTCGGGGGGATGCTCCACAAGCTGGTGGAGCGGCGCGCCCGCCTCCCCGAGGTGCTCGAGGCCCGCGAGCTCCTCGAGGTCCGCCTCGCCGAGCTGGCGGCCACGAGGCGCAGCCAGGAGGACCTGGCGGCGATGCGGGCCGCGCTCGACGAGATGGAGGCCGAGGTGGCGGGCGGCGGGCTGGGGGTGGACGGCGACGCCGCCTTCCACCACGCCGTCCACCGCGCCGGCAACAACAAGGTGCTCGAGCACGTCATCGACGGGCTCGCCGAGGCCATCCTCGAGACCCGCCTGGAGTCGCTCTCCGAGCCGGACCGGCCCGGGCAGTCGCTGCGCGCCCATCGCCGCATCCTCGAGGCCATCGAAGCGGCGCAGGCCGCAGGAGCCGCCACCGCCATGCGCGCCCACCTCCGCCAGGTGTCCGACGTGGCCCTGCTGCGCTGGCAGCCGCCCGCCGAGGACGACTGAGGGCTACTCCGAGGAGTCCTTCCAGCCGGTGTGCTTCCAGCGGAAGATGCCGGTCAGCCCCAGCCGCTTGATGTGGAGCTCGTGGAACTCCTCGAGCTGGTCCGCGGCAGCGCTGTCCAGGCTGAGGTGGACGCCGCTCTCGGTGATCCGGGCGACGTCGGCGGCGGGGGCGAGGAACGCCGTGCCCCGGCCGTGGTGCTGGAAGACGATGCCGTGGAAGATGTCCTCCTCAGGCAGCGCCGCCACCTCGAGGACGCGGCCCACCTCGGCGCCGTCGCTGGCGAAGACGGGGGCGTGGGCGGGCGTGGCCATCCAGGAGATGGCCGGCTCCCGGGCTGCGGGGGGATCTGTCATGTCACCGATTCTAGAGGGCGATGGCGTTCCAGCTTGGCCCACGGTGGGGTGGGCCGGTGAAGATGGCCCGATCGATGCCCTGAGCGTCCGCGATGGCGGCGAGCTGGAGCTCCGGGCGCAGCGCCTCGACGCGGACTCAGAGCCGGCCGCGGCTGTCGGCGAGGGCCACTCGAGCGCCCGCCAGCGCCACCGCCCTGGCCTGCTTGGCGGCGTACAGCGCCAGATCGGCGGCCTTGGCCACCTCCTCGGGCGCGTCCCCGGAGGCCCCCGCCGCGGAGCCGACGCTGATGCCGGCCGTGCCCCAGGGAAAGAGGATCAGCGAGGCGGCGCGCTGCAGCCGGAGGCTGAGCTCGACCGCCCCGCGGGCGTCGCAGTCGGACAGCAGCGCCACGAACTCGTCGCCTCCCGTCCGTGCCAGCAGGTCGCCGGCGCGCAGCTCGGCGGCGAGCACCGCCGCCAGGCTGGCGAGGAGCTGGTCGCCGGCATCGTGACCGTGGCTGTCGTTGACCTTCTTGAGGTCGTCCACGTCGAGCGCCAGCAGCGCGAACCGGGTGCGGGGGAGATGGTGGAGACGCTCCTCGAGGGCGCGGCGGTTGCCCAGGCCGGTGAGCGGATCGGTGCGGGCCAGCTCCTCGACCTGGGCATGGGCCTCGGCGTTGCGCAGGGCCAGCTCGCCCATGGCCGCGAGAGACTTGAGGCGCTGCAGCTGGGCGCCGCTGACCAGGTCGCGCTGCCGTCCGGCCACGGCCAGGATGGCGAAGACGTGGTCGCTCTTGATCATCGGCACCCACGCGCAGTTCCTGATCTCCTGCCGCCGGATGGCCTCGGCCACGGTGGGCCCGAACTCCGCGGGGGCGAACTCCGCGACCACCGCCTGCTGCATGGCGATGACCCGCTGGATGTAGGGGTGCTCGGCGATGGGCACGCCGCCCGCCTCGAGCCCGGCCGGGCTGGCCGGGTCGTTCTCGCCGGCGAAGCGGAGCATGGGCCCGTCCACCATGAAGAGCTGAGCGCGGCGGCGCTGCTCGCCGGCCGACGAGCAGAGGTCACCGGCGGCGCCGGTCAGCGCCTGGATCACCTCGTCGGGCACCAGCGACGAGCTCAGCCGCTCGGAGGCGTGGCGGAGCACCTGCACCTCGCGGTCGGTGCGCGCCTGCTCGGTGATGTCCCAGGCACAGGAGACGTAGGCGGTCACCCGGCCCGCCGCATCGCGGATCGGGAACGTGCTCATCGAGAGCCAGACGACCGTGGCCTCGGCGCGCTCGCGCATGCCCACCAGGGCACGTTCGACCGCCTCTCCGGTGCGCATCGCCTGGGCCAGCGGTCCCTCCTCCAGGGCGATCGTTGAGTGATCCTCGGCGATGAACTCCCACTTGGCGTTGAGCGCGGCGCGGGTCAGCTCCTCGCCGGCCAGGCCGAAGATGGCGTCGGCGGCGGGGTTGCTGGAGATGAGCACGCCCTCGGGGCTGTAGATCTGGATGGCCTCGTTGAGCGCGTTCTGGACGGTGCGGAACTCGGCCACGCTGGCCGCGTGGAGGCTCTCGGCGCGGCGCAGCCGGCGGCGCCCGACGGCCATGGCCAGGCCGACCATGGTGAAGAGGACCAGCAGTCTGGCGG
>DASZKZ010000066.1:0-14896 GCA_035552595.1 Candidatus Dormiibacterota bacterium | reverse complement strand
ACCTCGGCCACCGCCTGCCCGGCATCAGCAACGCTGAGGAAGCGGCGGTCGAGGTGGCGCGTGCGCTGGCGCCGCTCGGCGTCGCCGCGTCGGTGGCCACCATCCACTCCGACATCGCCGTCATCGTCGCCGTCAACATCCCCGCCGCGCTGGAGAGGATGCGCCTCTCGCCGGCGGCGGCCGCCCGGCTGGTGGGCATGCGGATCCCACTCGACGGGGTGGAGGCGCTGCGCCAGCCGGTTCAGCTGCAGCGTCCCTACCACGGGGTTGCCGGCGCCACCGGGACGCTGCGCAGCCTGACGGGCGACACGGACCTGGCTCGGGCGCTGCCGGCTCCGTCCGAGGAAGCGATGGTGGTGGCGGTGCCGGTGATGACCCGCGACACGGTGGCCGCCGTTCTCAGCGTCTGGGGTCCGGGCTGCTCGAAGACGCTGGCACCCACCCTGGAGGCGGCGGCGGCGATGCTGGCCGCGGTCTGGGGACAGCAGAGCAAGCCGGCGGTCGAGCGCTTCCCGACCCTGACGGCGGCGCGGCCCAACGCGCGGCTCCGGCGCGTTCTCGAGTCCCTGCTCGCCGACGATGCCATCGCCTCCGCGGTGCAGCCGATCATCCGCCTCTACGAGGGCAGCGTCATCGCCTATGAGGCTCTGGCCCGGTTCCCGCCGCGCCCCCACCTGCTCACCCCCGACGAGCTCTTCGCCTCGGCGTCGTCGCTCGGGATGCAGAATCGCGTCGACCTCGCCTGTCTGCGTGCCGCCCTCCGCGAGGCGCCCAACCTCGGCGACGCCGATCTCTTCGTCAACGTCCTCATCGGCACCCTGCTCGACCGCAGCGGGATGAGCGCGCTCGACAGCGCGGTGCGTGACGCCGGGGTCGATCCCACCTCCGTGGTGCTCGAGTTCAGCGAACGCGAGCCGGTCACCGATCTGGCGCGCCTGCAGCGCATCGCCGCCGAGCTGCGCGCGCGCGGCTTCCGCATCGCCGTCGACGACGCCGGGGCCGGTCACGCCAGCATGCGTGTGATCGCGGAGGTGCGTCCGGAGTTCATCAAGGTGGATCGTTCGTTGATCCACGCCGTCGACACCGACCGTGCCCGCCGTGCCCTGGTGGTCGCTCTGCTCTCGTTCGGTGGCCACATCGGCGCGCGGCTCATCGCCGAGGGCATCGAGACCCGCGCGGAGCAGGACATGCTCGTCTCGCTGGGCGTGATGTTCGGTCAGGGATGGCTGCCGGGACGGCCGGTGCTGACCGCCCCCCTGGAGGGTCACGCCGAGATCGAGGTCGTCGACGAGGCGTGGTTCAGCCGCCAGCACGTCTCGCGGACGCGGGAGACGGTGGAGACCCCAGCGGCGGTCGAGGCTCCAGCGTTCGGGATCGCCACCCTGCCCTCGCTGCGTGGGCGCGGCCTGCCACGGGCGCTGAGCGCGGCGGCGCTCGCCCTCCAGAACGAGCACGACCCGGTGCGCATCGTCGGAGTCATGGCCGAGCTGATGAGCGGGGTGGTGCCGGTCAGCGAGATGGCCATCTTCGCGGCCGACTACGAGACCCACCGCATGGTCCCCATGTTCGCCGCCGGAGCCGACCGTGACGAGCTCCTCGCCGACAGCTTCTCGCTCGACGCCGGCCTGACCGGATGGGCGTTCGCGAGGGGCAGGCCGGTGAACGTGCCTGACACCTCCTCACACCCCATGGCGCGACAGGTTCCGGGGACCCCGATCGTCAACGAGTCGCTGCTGCTCATCCCTCTGGTCGCCGGCGAGCACAAGCTGGGGATCATCAACTGCTGGCGCCTCGGGAGCGGCCAGTTCACCGATCGCGAGGTGGAGGCGGCATCGCTGTTCGCCCACATCGCCGCCGCCGCCTGGCGCAACGCCCAGCTCTACGCCGAACTGCTCAGCGCAGCCATGACCGACCCCCTGACCCGCCTCTACAACAGCCGCTGGTTGCGCGACGCCGGCGAGCGGGACCTGGCTCGCGCCGCGCGCGAGGGCAGGCCTCTGGCCCTGCTCCTGACCGACCTGGATCACTTCAAGCGCATCAACGACGGCGCGGGCCACGCCGCCGGGGACCTGGTGCTGCAGCGCGTCGCGGCCCGGTTGCGGGCCACGGTGCGCGGCGCTGACGCGGTGGTGCGGCTCGGCGGCGAGGAGTTCGTGGCCCTGCTCCAGGACTGCGACGCTGACGGCGCGGCGGTCGTCGCCGAGGCCATCCGGGTCGCCGTCCGGGACATCGTGCTGCCCGAGGGCTGCGGGCTGGACCGGCTGACGGCGTCGATCGGCATCGCCTCCTATCCGGAGCATGCGGGCGGCCTCGAGCAGCTCCTGGCGGCGGCCGACCGGGCCATGTACGTGGCCAAGCAGGGAGGCCGCGACCGCGTGGTCCGGGCGGCGGCGCCCGCTGAGCCGGGCGTCATCGTCGCCCTGCCGCGCCGGCATCTTCGCCGCCCTCGGGACAGGACGCTGGCAGCCAGGGCGGACTGAGGGCTACGACGCCCGGCTGGCCACCGCGGCGCTGAGCGCCCGCGCCCTTCCCACCGCGGCGCTGCCGAGCACCAGCAGGGCGGCGCCCAGGACGACGACCCCCAGCGTCGCGGTCCCCACGGCGAGAAGCTTGAGACCGGATGCCAGCAGCACCAGCGCCAGCACCGGGCGGATCACCCGGCCGCCGGCGCGCGACGAGATCTGCGCGCCCAGGATCACACCCGGAACGCTGCCGATCACCAACGAGCTGGTGAGACCCAGCTGGACGTTGCCGAAGAGCAGGTGTCCGAGCGCGGCCGAGCCCACCAGGGGGATCGCCTGAACCAGGTCGGTACCGACGATGTCGCGGGTCCTCATCGCCGGGTACAGCCAGAGGAGGAGAACCACGATCAGGGTCCCCGACCCGACCGAGGTGACCCCGACGATGAGACCGCCCAGCGCCCCGACGGCCACGGTGGCCAGGCGCCGGGGGCGGATGGCCGATCGATCCAGGTCACCGAGCTCGTCATCCTGGCGCCGCCGGCGGATCAGCACCTCACGGATCGCCAGCGCCGCGGCGGCGATCAGCAGGGTGAGGCCGAGGAGAACTTGGATGAGGTTCTGGATGCCTCGGCCCGTGCCGAGCACGTGGAGCAGCAGAGCGCCGAGGAACGCCAGGGGAACCGACCCCAGGCAGAGCCAGCCGACCAGGTCCCAGTGGACAGTGCCCCGGCGAAGATGGATGGCACCCCCGAAGGGCTTCATCAGGAAGGAGGCGACCAGGTCGCTCGACACCGCCGCCAGCGGCTGGACCCGGAAGAGGATGACCAGCACCGGGGTCATCAGCGCTCCCCCGCCCATGCCGGTGAGCCCGACGGCAATGCCGACGATGAAGGCTCCCAACACCACCGCAACGTCGAGGCTCATCGCCAATCCCCTCTGGTCGGCACCGGATCCGTCGAGGCGGCAGTCTGAGGGATGGGCAAGCCTCGTATCTACGGACTGAATCGTATGATTCCGTTCTCTTAACACGAACTGTCCGTTGGGGGAAGGTCCATGCCCGGGCACCGCCGGCCGCGTTTCACCCTGGACCAGCTGCACACCTTCCTGGCGGTCGCCGAGCGGGAGCACCTCACCGAGGCGGCGGTCCGGCTCGGCCTCTCCCAGGGGTCCGTGAGCAGCCAGGTGCACCGCCTGGAACGTGCCCTGGGGGTTCCCCTCCTGCACCGGGTGGGGCGCAACGTGCGCCTCACCGACGTGGGCCGCGGCGTCCGCCAGCTGGCCAGGCGGGTCCTCGAAGTGGCCGACCAGGTGGAGCAGCTCACCGCCGGGTACCTGGCCTTCGACGCCGGCGAGATCTCGGTGGGGGCCGGCCACGTCATCGGTGCCCACCGTCTCTCCGGGTGGCTGGCCCCCTTCGTCCAGGCCCACCCCATGGTCGACATCGCCATCCGGCTGGCTTCCGTGGAGAGCATGACCTCGATGCTCCACAGCGGCGACGCCGACGTCGTGTTCCTGGGATCGGAGGTGCACGGGCCGGGACTCGAGACGATCGTGCTGGAGCGGACCCAGCTGGTCGCGGTGGCGGCCGCGCAGCATCCCCTGGCCGCCGCTCCCTGGTCCGCGGAGAACCTCGCCAAGCACCGGCTCCTCGCCCACGAACGGGGCAGCGGCACCCGCGACCATGCCGATCGCATGCTGCGCGGTCGCGCCGACGGGGCCCGCACCCTGGAGCTGGAGGAGGGGGCTCTGATGGCGGCGCTGTTCGCCGGCCTGGGCTTTGCGGTGATGCCCCAGTCGGTGGTGCAGGGCGACATCGACGCGGGGCGGCTGGTGGTGCTGCCCCTGTCCGGTCGCCGGGTCGCGCAGGTCTACCTGGCAGCGTCGAGAGCTGGGCTGCGCACCCCGGCCACCCAGGCCCTCTGGGACCATCTGCGCACCCTGGCCATGCCGTGAGCGCCGCGCCGCCGCTCGCCGGCCCCGCCGACCATGAGGCGGCGGCGGCGCTCGCCGAGGGGGCGGGAGCGCTGCTCCAGCGCTTGCGCGAGAGCTGGGACGGCGACGGCCGCGAGCTCGGCCGCAGCGGCGACGCCGCGGCCAACCAGCTGCTCATGGCCGAGCTGGCCCACCGCTTCCCGGACGACGCCGTGCTCTCCGAGGAGACGGTCGACGACGGTCGCCGCCTCCGGGCGCGGCGGGCCTGGATCATCGATCCGCTCGACGGCACCCGGGAGTTCGCCGAGCCCGGCCGCGCCGATTGGGCCGTGCACGTGGCGCTCGTCGCCGCCGGGCAGGTGATCGCGGCGGCGGTGGCCCTGCCGGCGCAGCGCCTGCTGCTGTCCACGGGCCGCCCGGTGCCGGCCTCGCGGCTGGGCGCCCCGGTGCACCGGATCGCGGTCAGCCGCACCCGGCCCCCTGAGCTGGCGGGAGCTCTGGCGGAGGCACTCGGCGCCGACCTGGTGGCCATGGGGTCAGCCGGCGCCAAGACGGCGGCGGTGGTGCTCGGCGCGGTGGACGCCTACGTCCACGCGGGCGGCCAGCTGCAGTGGGACTCGGCGGCCCCGGTCGGCGTCGCCCTCGCCGCCGGGCTGCACGCGTCGCGCCTCGACGGCAGTGCGCTGATCTACAACCAGCGCGACGTCAGCATGCCGGACCTCCTCGTCTGCCGCCCCGAGATGGCGGCATCGCTGCTCGCTGAGATCGCCAGGTTGCGGTGAGACGACGCGGCGCGCGTGGTATCGAATACGATCTGCGCATGCCAGTACAGGGTGACTCGCTCACACGCAGGCTGTGGCTCGACCACGGTCGCTGTGGCACCGAGCTCTGTCGGCTGCGCTAGCAGCGCAGTCGATCGCTGACCGCACACCGCGGTCACGCCGTCGGCGCAGCCCACGCAGTCGCACAGCTGCGTGATCTCATCCTTCAGCCGAAGGATTGCGCCCCCACCGACAGATCGTCGCCGCACGCCGCACGCCATCACCAGTGAGGACGGGACAGATGCCAGCAGCCGATTGGAAGCCCGCAGGCCCACCCCGATGACACTCATCGAGCCGCTCGGTGGCGTGCTCGTGCAGCGTCGCGTCGACGGGGCCGCGCTCGACGACCTCGTGGAACGTGCGCGCTGCATGCCCTCGCTGACGCTGCCGGCGGCGGCGGTCGCCGACCTCGACCTCCTCGGCACGGGGGCGTACTCGCCTCTGACCGGCTTCCTCACCAAGGCCGACTACGACTCCGTCGTGGACCGCGCCGAGCTGGCCGACGGCACCCCGTGGACCATGCCCATCACGCTGCCGGTCGAGAGCACGCTGGCGAGCTCGCTGAGCGCCGGCGACGAGATCGCCCTGCGCGACGAGACCGGGCGGCTGCGCGGAGCGCTCACCGTCGCCGACGTCCACCAGCGGGATGCGGCGCGCGAGGCGGACGCCGTGTACCGCACCACCGACACCGCCCACCCCGGCGTGCAGCGTCTCTTCCAGGAGGGCAACACCCTGGTCGGGGGAGCCATCGAGGTGGTCACGCAACCCGTCCCCGACCTGGCTCTGACACCGGCGCAGGCGCGCTCCGAGTTCCTGGCGCGCGACTGGTCGACGGTGGTGGCCTTCCAGACGCGCAACCCCGTACACCGCGCCCACGAGTACCTCACCAAGGTGGCGCTGGAGCAGGTGGACGGCCTCTTCCTCCACCCGCTGGTGGGCGTGACCAAGGACGAGGACGTGCCCGCCGACGTTCGCCTGCGCTGCTATCGCGCCCTGCTCGACGGCTACTACCCCCCGGAGCGCGTCGTGCTGGGCACCTTCGACTCGGCGATGCGCTACGCGGGGCCGCGCGAGGCGATCCATCATGGCCTGGTGCGGCGCAACTACGGGTGCTCGCACTTCATCATCGGCCGCGACGCCGCGGGGGTGGGCAGCTACTACGGGACCTACGACGCGCAGAGCCTCTACGACGAGCTCGGCGGCGGCGGACGGCTCGGCTTCATCGCCTTCAAGTTCGAGCACACGTTCTTCTGCCGCAGATGCGCCGCGGTGGCCAGTGATCGAACCTGTCCGCACGATCGAGAGGCCCGGCTGGTGCTCAGCGGTACGGCGGTGCGCCAGCTGCTCCGCGACGGCGGGGAGGTGCCTCCCGAGTTCAGCCGCCCGGAGGTGGCCGCCATCCTGCGCGAGGCCTACAGCGGCGTCGCCGAGGTGGCTCCGTGACCGAGCCGGGAACCCTCTCCGACACCGAGCTCGACGGCGCCGCCGCTCGCCTCGGGGGCGCACCCGCCGGCGAGCTGATCGCCTGGGCGCTGGACCGCTTCGCGCCCGAGCGGCGGGTGGTGGTGACGGGCCTCCAGGCCGAAGGTGTGGCCGTCGCCGACATGGCGATCGCGCTCGACCCCGGAGTCCGCGTGCTCACCATCGACACCGGCCGTCTCCCCGAGGCCACGCTGCGCTATCTCGACATGCTGCGCGCGCACTGGGGGCGCAACCTGGAGGTGATCCATCCCAACGGCGCGGAGCTGGACCTCTTCTCCAGTGAGCACGGTGCCAACCCCTTCCGCGAGTCGGCCGAGCTCCGCCTGGAGTGCTGCCACATCCGCAAGGTGGCTCCGCTGGAACGCGCGCTGCGCGATGTCGACTGCTGGATGAGCGGGCTGCGCCGGGCGCAGTCGGACGGAAGGGCGGGCACCGCCTCGATCGAGCGCGACCCCCGCCATCGCGACATCGTCAAGCTCAACCCGCTGGCCGCATGGAGCGACGACGAGGTGAGCGCCTACCTGCGCGGGCATCACGTCCCCGAGCACCCGCTGTACGCGCTCGGCTACCGCAGCATCGGCTGTGACCCCTGCACACGGCCGGTGGCCGCCGGCGAGCCGGTGCGCGCGGGGCGCTGGTGGTGGGAGGACGGAGTCGACAAGGAATGCGGCATCCACGCAACGCCGCGGCAGCTCGCCGTGGGAGGGAGATGATGAGCGAACAGGGACTGACCATCTGGTTCACGGGGCTGTCGGGGGCGGGCAAGTCGACCCTCGCCGAGGAGGTGGCCGCGCGGATCCGCGCCCAGGGGCGCCGTGTGGAGATCCTCGATGGCGACGTGGTGCGGCAGAGCCTCTGTGCCGGGCTCGGCTTCAGCAAGGAGGACCGCGACACCAACATTCGCCGCGTCGCCTTCGTCGCCGAGCTGCTCACCCGCAACGGCGTGGTGGTGATCGTCGCCGCCATCTCGCCGTACCGCGCGGTTCGCGACGAGGTGCGCGAGCGCATCGGCGATTTCCTCGAGGTGTACGTGCGCTGCCCGCTCGACGAGCTGGTGCGCCGCGACGTCAAGGGGCTCTACCAGCGCGCGCTCGCCGGCGAGATCGACCACTTCACGGGGGTCTCCGATCCCTACGAGGAACCCGAGACGCCCGACGTCCTCGTCGACACCAGCACGCTGAGCGTCGAGGACGCCGTGGCGCGCGTTCTCGAGTCGGCCAATCGGACGCTCGACGGTCAGCCCGCCGGCGCGGCGCGGGCGGCGGCGGTGGCCACGTAATGTGCGAGACCTGCGGCTGCACCGCCGCCGCGGACAGCCTCTCCAAGGTCGAGCGCATCAAGGCGGACAGCAACCGCCTGCGCGGTGACATCGAGACGGAGCTGGGAACCGACTCGGCGGCCTTCAGCGACTCGTCGATGCAGCTGCTCAAGTTCCACGGCGTCTACCAGCAGGAGGACCGCGACCGCCGCAAGGAGGCGCGGCGGCTGGGGCTCGCCAAGCATCACCAGATGATGGTGCGCACCCGCATCCCCGGAGGAGTCGTCAGCGCCGACGCGTACCTGGCCCACGACCGCATCGCCGAGCGCTGGGGTAACGGCACCATGCGCATCACCACCCGGCAGGACTTTCAGCTCCACGGCATCCTGAAGGGCGACCTGCGCTCGTCCATCCGGGAGATCAACGATGCCCTGCTCACCACGCTGGGCGGCTGCGGTGATGTGGAGCGCAACATCATGTGCTGCGCGGCGCCCATCGCCGATCGATTCCGCGCCGAGCTCGGCGCGGTCCTCGCCGGCCTGGTCACCGAGCTCACCCCGCACACCGGTGCGTATCACCAGATCTGGCTCGACGGCGAGCTGGCCGTGGACTCGCGGGCGGGCGGCGAGGCCGAGCCGCTGTACGGAGATCGCTACCTGCCGCGCAAGTTCAAGACGGCGATCGCGCTGGACGGCGACAACTGCGTCGATGTCCACGCCAACGACCTCGGGCTGGTCGCCCACCGCGACGCCGAGGGCGGGCTGGCCGGTTTCACCGCGCTGGTCGGGGGCGGGCTGGGACGCACGCGCAACAAGCCCGACACCTTCGCCGCCGTGGCCCAGCCGCTGGGCAGCGTGTCTGTGGAGCAGGTGGTGGCGCTGAGCCGCGCCGTCATCGAGGTGCAGCGCGACCATGGCAACCGCGCCGACCGCCGCCACGCCCGGCTCAAGTACCTGCTCGCGGAGCGCGGCCTGCCGTGGTTCCGCGAGCAGGTCCAGGAGCGCCTCGACTTCGCGCTCGACCCGCCGCGGACCCTGAGCTGGCCGCGCGTCGAGGACCACCTCGGCTGGCACCAGCAGGGAGACGGCAACCTCTTCTTCGGCCTCCACGTCGAGAACGGCCGGGTGGCCGACACGCCCGGCCACGCGCTCCGAGCCGCTCTCCGTGAGCTGGTCGAGACACTCCGCCCCGAGCTCCGCCTCACTCCTTTGCAGAACGTCATCGTCACCGGCGTCTCCCCCGCCCAGCGCGCCCGCGTCGAGAGCATCCTCACCGCGCACGGTGTCGAGCTCCCCGCGACGGTCCCGCCGCTGCGCCGCCTGGCCATGGCCTGCCCGGCGATCCCCACGTGCGGCCTGGCCGTGGCCGAGAGCGAGCGGGTGCTTCCTGAGCTGATCCGTGACATCGAGCGCGTCGCCGAGGAGGCGGGCCTCGCCGGCGAGCCCATCTCGGTGCGCATGACCGGATGTCCCAACGGCTGCGCCCGCCCCTACCTGGGCGACGTCGGGCTGGTGGGCACCACCCTCGGCAAGTACGACGTGTTCCTGGGCGGCGACCCGGCCGGGACGCACCTCAACTGGCTGTACGCGCCGGCGCTGCCATTGGGCTCGGTCTGCGACCTGCTGCGCCCGCTGCTGGGTGCCTTCGCAGCCGAGCGTGCCCCCGGCGAGGCCTTCGGGAGCTGGTGCGACCGTCTCGGCGCAGAGTCCTTGCGCGGGCGGTTCGGCGCCCCCCAGGCCGCGGCGGCCGACGACGCCGTCCTGGCGGAGGTGGCGTCGTGATCGCGGCGCAGCGACCGCTCGCCTACCTGGTGGCGCTGGACCTGGCGGGCCGCCGCGCCGTCGTCATCGGCGCCGGCGAGATCGCCCCGCGGCGGGTGCGCGGGCTGCTCGACGCCGGAGCGCAGGTGACCGTCGTGGCGGCAAGCCTGGACACGGAATCGCACGCCCTGGCGGAGCGCGGCGACATCGTCTGGGTGGAGCGCGACTACCGTCGCGGTGATCTCGACGGCGCCGCCATCGCGTTCAACGTGAGCGCTGATCGCGACCTCGAGGAGCGCGTGCGCACCGACGCGCAGCGCGCCGGGGTGCTGCTCAACACCCACGACCGCCCCGCCGCCTGCGACTTCGCCAGCCCGGCCCTGGTGCGCAGGGGCCGGTTGCAGATCGCGGTGTCCACGTCGGGCGACAGTCCGCACGTCGCCGCCGCGGTGCGGGAGCGCCTCGAGTCGCTGATCGGCCCTGAATGGGGGCTGCAGCTCTCGCTCATCGCCAGCCTGCGCCGCCGCCTGCGCCGCGACGGCGTCCCCGCCGACGTGGCGCTGCGCACCTACCGCGAGCTGATGCGCCGCCGCGTCCGCGAGGCCTTGCGGCGCCACCCCGCGGCGGCGGAGATGATCGAGGCGGCAGCCGTCGATCCGGGCCGGTCGAAGGCGCAGCGCGGCGCCGTCCACCTGGTGGGGGCGGGCCCGGGAGACCCGGGGCTGCTGACCGTGACCGCCCGGGACCTGCTGTTGGAGGCCGACGTGGTCTTCCACGACGCCCTCGTGCCAGCGGCGATCCTGGCGCTGTGCGGCGCCCGCACCAGGATCGTCGACGTCGGCAAGCGCGGCGGAGGCGCCCGCACCGACCAGGATTCGATCATCGCCATGCTCATCGACGCGGCCCGCTCCGGGCAGGCGGTGGTCCGGCTCAAGGGCGGCGATCCGTTCGTCTTCGGTCGGGGCGGCGAGGAGCTGGCGGCGCTGCAGGCCGCGGGCGTCGATGTGCAGGTGGTCCCCGGCGTGTCGGCGGCGCTGGCGGCGCCGGCGGCGGCCGGCATCGCGGTGACCTTCCGGGGCGTCTCCGGCTCGGTGGCGATCGTCAGCGGGCAGGATGCTGAGGGCAACGTTCCGCGCAACCTCGCCCCCCTCGCGGCCGCCGTCGACACCCTGGTGGTGCTGATGCCCCTGGGCACGCTCGGCCGGGTGGCCAGCGATCTGCAGCAGGCGCTCGCCGCGGACACGCCGTGTGCGCTCATCGCCGACGCCACCACGGACGATCAGAAGGTGATCTGCGCACCGCTGCGCGCCATCGCCGACGCGGCGCGCGACGCGGGGATGACGGCGCCAGCCAGCCTCGTGGTCGGCAACGTGGTCGGACTTCTTGACCTGGTGCTGAGTGATGCGGGCTCGTCACCACCCGCTGGATGTTTCCCTGCCAGCTTGTCGAGCGTGCCAGCGGAAGCCGTGAGCGCTCTCCCCAACTGCTGCTGACACAAGCCGTGGTGCCGCCTCAGAGCGACCCAGAGTTCGATAGGCGCCGGCACGGCTGCGCGACGGACCGGAGCCGCGTGGCTGCAGTCGTCTCGTTGCGCGTGACCAATCAAGGTGCAGACATAGGCTGGCGGCTGGATGCGTTGGTACAGCTCCTCCGCCTCAGCACTCGCTTCACCGAGCTGGTCGCGATGTCGCCGAGCACCTACCGGCGCCAGGCAGCGCGCGCCACGGCTGGGATGCCGTCCCGCGTGGCCAAACAGGTGACCAGACCCGTCAGGAATCGAGAAGCGCCACTCGCAGAGCCGCGGCCGGCAAGACAGCTCTCCTGGCCACCACCGACCTCACCGTGAGACGAGTTCTCTCGTCTCGCGCGTGCTATCAGGAACTGAGGTCAGGAACTCGCCTTCGACACCGCCGCCTCCAGCGCTGCCCATGACAACCAGCCGTCGTGGATCCACTGCACGCGGGAATGGGCGCCGATGAGCACATACCAAGCCAGGTCGGCGACACCGTACAGGTCCGCCACACGCCCCGTCTGGTCGACCGCAACGGGGTAGAGAACGGGTTCGATCCCGTCGACCAAGTTCGCGGCACCAGTTGGGGACGGCTCGGTTGGCGCCTCGTCGACGGCGATCAGAGGTGGCAGCCCTTTTTGCTGCGCGTCGGTGGCGTACTGGTTCAGCTCAGCCAGCCTGGCTGCGGCGTCGGGAACCCAGCTCGCCCAGAAGACCACCAGTCGCTTGTCGCCACCCAAGGTCACCGCCGGTGTCGACGAGACGCCGCCCATCACCGGCAGCTTGACGACGCTGCCGGGGAGGATGTGCCCCGGCACCGTCACCGGCAGCACGTGAGGGTGTGAGGGAAGGAGACCGGCGACCGCGCCCGCGAGCAGCTCCGCCTCCTGGGGCACCGACGCGTACTCCATCGGCGTGATGTAGAGGTAGCGTTCGTTCCCCGCGGCGTCGATGACGTAGACGGCTGCGGTGTGCACGACAGAACCCTGCTCCACCGCCGCGAAGATGTGGTACTCGTTCCAGACCAGCTGGAGCTGTGCCGCCGACCCGGTCAGAAAGAGCCAGCTGTGCAGCAGGCCGTGTGCGGTCGAATAGGCCAACACATCCGTGACGCTGTTGGCGGTGGGATTCGAGTTCAGCCCGACCAGCTGCACCCCCGCCGCGGCCGGGCCGAGAAGCGTCAGTGCCTCGGCCATCGATTCGCTGGTCAGCGGACAGATGGTCGTGCACTGGGCGTCGGTGAAGGCCAGGACCACCACCTTGCCCCGAAGATCGTGGATCGACACCTGCCGACCGAACTGGTCGGTCAGCGTGAAGCCAGGGGCGGGACCGTGGAGGATGCTCTGGGCCTGCTGGGCTGCCGGTGTCCCCGGCAGGCTCGGAGAAGCAGAATTGGCGGCTCCGCATGCCTCGAGGGCCAGGGTGAGGGTCGCAGCCAGGCCGACGAGGGCCCAACGCCTACGCTGCCGCCCCTGCACCTCGTGCCTCCTGGTCACCAGCGGCCCGCCTGGCCGTTCTGGACCCGACCCCCTTGGCAGACCGACTCCGATGCGCCACCATACCTCAGATCCCTGGGAGAGAGACGATGATCTTCAGCCCGGTCCTGATCGACAACCTCCCGTTCTGCCTCGCCGTCCTGGCCGGCGTGCTCTTCTGGTTAGGCGGTCGACAGCGCCTGATGCTGATCTCCAGCGCGGGAGTGAGGCCGGCGCGCTCCCGCCGGCGCACCTGGCGGTCGATCGCCTTCTACAGCTCGCTGGTGGTGACGGTCTTTGCGCTTCAGCCTCCGATGGACGGCTGGGCTGACTCGCTCTTCTGGGCGCACATGGTGCAGCACCAGCTCCTGATGATGCTGTCGGCACCGCTTCTGGTCATCTCTGCACCGTGGATACGGATGTGGTCGGGGTTTCCGCTCGGCTTTCGCCGGATGGTGGCCCGTTCAGTGGTTCAGGGTGACTGGGCGAGACCTGTTCGGGCGACGGCTCACGCCGTCGGCAGCCCGGCCGCCGCTTGGATTGGGTTCAACGCCGTGATCATCGGCTGGCACGTCCCCACCCTCTACGACGCCGCTGTCTCGAACCAGCTGGTGCACGACGTCGAGCACCTCACCTTCGTTCTCTTCGCGATCGTGTTCTGGGCGCAGCTCATCGACTCGCCGCCCTTCCGTGCACGGCTGGACTACATGCGCCGCTTCTTCTACCTGGCCGCCAGCATGTTCCCCAGCTGGGTGCTGGCCATCATCATGGTGTTCAGCGGAGCGCCGCTGTACCCGGCCTATGTGGTGCGCGAGAGCGGTCAGAGCGGCATCGGGGTGTTGACCGACCAGCAGGTCGGCGGTGCCATCATGTGGATGGTGGGTAGCATCCCGATGGCCATCACCGGGTTCTGGCTGATCTATCAGTGGGTCGCCAGCAGCGAGGAGCCGGGGCGCCTGCGCGGTCGCCGGCGGGTCAGCGCGGTCGACCTGGCCGACGAGTCGGTTCACCGCTGAGGGGCCGGCTGGCCTCACGGTCTCAGGTCGGCCAGATGCGCGTCGACCGCGGCCTGGTCGATCTGGCCGACCTGCACACCCGCGATGGTGCCCGTCGCCGAGACGAAGACTGTGTAGGGCACGCTCACCACGTCGAAGAGAGCCGCCATGGTGCCGTCCGGGTCGGATGCGACAGTGCCGTGCAGTCCCAAGCCTGCGAAGAAGGCGCGGGCCGCGCTCTGATTGTCCCGCTCATCGACGAAGAGGAAAGCGATCCCCGGGTTGCGGTTCGCTGCCTGCTGGAGAAGGGGCATCTCAATACGGCATGGGTCGCACCAGGAGGCCCAGAAGTTGACCACCAGTGGCTTGCCGCCGAAGTTGCCCGGCCGCAAGGTCGTGCCGCTCCAGCTGGCCAGGTCGAAGGCGGGCTCTGGCCTGTTCAGGGGGGACTGGGGGATGGGGCTCTGCATGGTGGCGACCGCATCCAGCACCTGAGCCGCCGAGGGCACGCCGCCAAAGTGGCGCAGCACGAAGCCGTGCGAGTCGACGAGGTTGACCACCGGTGACGCCTGGATGCCGCCCGTTTGTGGGGCGGCTCCGATGGTGGCCAGAACGTCTCGGACGGCCGCCGCCGGCCCCGTGGCCAGCGTCCAGTCGACCCGGTAACGCCGGGCGAAGTCCTGCAGGACCGCGGGGGTGTCCCGGGCCGCATCGGTGGTGAGCTCGATGAGGTGGGCGGACGGGAGCTTCTGGCGCAGCTGCGCGAAGAGCCTCACCATCGCGGGCTGAGCACCGGCCACACCATCCTCGAAGTCCGCCAGCACGGTGATGCCGCTGGTCCATGTCGAGGTGAGCACGCTGTGTCCCGACTGGTCCTCGAGTTGAACCGAGGGGACCCGGGGGTAGCGCCCAGCCAGCTCGCGCAGCCCGAGGTTGACGCTGAGCTGCCCGGCATACGCCTCGGCCGGATCGGGGCCACCTTGGGCAACGCCCAGCAGGACCGGCTCGACCACCCCGGACGTCACCGTGACAACCAGCGCCACGCGCTGCTCCCCCACCATGATCGAGTCGTACGTGCCCGGAGCCAACGAGGCTGCTGCCCCTTCGACGGTTCGCGGGGCCGCGGGCACGCCGCCCGAGAACCGGCCGAGCGCCTGCCAGCCGGCGCTGGAGTGGATCTGCACCTCTCCGGTGGACGACT
>DASZKZ010000065.1:0-29769 GCA_035552595.1 Candidatus Dormiibacterota bacterium | reverse complement strand
CCCAGTGCATCGCCCGCCTTCCCGACGTGCGGCAGATCGCGGCCGTCCCCTGGCAGGGCACCGAGGCCGCCGCCTTCGCCGTCATCCACTGACGCCGAGCGCCGTGCTGCGCGAGCGTTCCATACTCGGCCCGATGCTGAGCAGGATCGACCACGTGGGCATCGCGGTTTCCGACATCGACGCCGCCGTGGAGGCCTATCAGCGCCTCCTGGGTCGGCCGCCGCGCCACCGTGAGCTGGTCGAGTCGGACGGCATCGAGGCGGTCATGTTCGAGGTCGGCGAGTCCCGCGTGGAGCTGCTCGGGTCGACCGGTCCCGGCTCCAAGATCGCGGGCTTCCTGGAGCGCCGCGGGGGTGGCCTGCACCACGTCGCCTACGGGGTCGACGACGTCCAGGCGGCGCTCGACGAGTACACCAGTCTTGGCCTCCAGACCCTCGATGCGTGCCCGCGACGCGGCGCCGGCGGCCGGCTGGTCGCGTTCCTCCACCCCTCGGCGGCGATGGGGGTGCTCACCGAGCTCTGCCAGCCCGATCCCGACGCCTCCGGGCACAGCGGGTGAGCGGCGCCGGCGAGATCCCCGGGCAGACCGAGAGCGGGCTCCCGCTGGAGCCCTTCTACACGCCCGCAGAGAGCGCCGAATGGCCGCCGCCGGGCGATTTCCCGTTCGTTCGAGGGGTCCGCGCCGAGGGCTACCGGGGGCGGCTCTGGACCATGCGCCAGTACGCCGGCTTCGGCAGCGCGGCGGAGACCAACGAGCGCTTCCGGTACCTGCTCGGCGCCGGGCAGACCGGCCTGAGCTGCGCCTTCGACCTGCCCACCCAGATGGGCTACGACAGCGACGACCCCATGGCCCGCGGCGAGGTGGGCAAGGTGGGCGTGGCCATCGACTCCCTCGACGACATGACCACCCTGATGGCCGGCATCCCCCAGGACGAGGTCACCACCTCGATGACCATCAACGCCCCCGCCGCCCTGCTCCTGCTCCTTTACGAGCTGGCGGCCGAGGCCAAGGGCATCGACGCCGCGCGCCTCGGCGGAACCATCCAGAACGACATCCTCAAGGAGTACGCCGCCCGGGGCACGTTCATCTTCCCGCCGCGCCCCTCGATGCGCCTGGTCACCGACACCTTCGCGTACTGCGCGCAGCGGCTGCCGCGCTGGAACACCATCAGCATCAGCGGCTACCACATTCGCGAGGCGGGGGCGACGGCTCCGCAGGAGATCGCCTTCACGCTCAGCAACGGCATCGCCTACGTGCAGGCCGCCGTCGACGCAGGCCTGGCGGTGGACGACTTCGCCCCGCGGCTGAGCTTCTTCTTCAACGTCAGCAACGACTTCTTCGAGGAGGTCGCCAAGTTCCGCGCCTCCCGCCGGATCTGGGCGGAGGTGATGCGCGACCAGTTCGGGGCGCGCGATCCGCGCAGCCAGACGCTGCGCTTTCACGCGCAGACGAGCGGGGCCACGCTCACCGCCCAGCAGCCGCTCAACAACGTTGTGCGCGTCGCCATCCAGGCGCTGGCGGCGGTATGTGGCGGCACCCAGTCGCTGCACACCAACAGCTACGACGAGGCCCTGGCGCTGCCCTCGCAGCAGGCGGCGGAGATCGCCCTGCGCACCCAGCAGGTGATCGGTTTCGAGTCCGGCGCTGCCTCGGTCGCCGACCCGCTCGGCGGCTCCTACCTGGTCGAGCGGCTGACCACCGACCTCGTCGAGGCATCGCGGGCGCTGATGTCGCGCGTCGAGGAGCGCGGTGGCGCGGTCGCCGCCATCGAGGAGGGCTTCTACCAGCGCGAGATCCAGGACTCCGCGTACCGCCACCAGCAGCTGGTGGAGAGCGGGGAGCGGGTCATCATCGGTGTCAACCGGTTCACCGAGTCCTCGCAGAGCGAGGTCGAGATCCTGCGCATCGGCGCCGAGCTCGAGGCGGCGCAGGTGGAGCGGCTCGAACAGCTCCGCGCCCGTCGCGACTCCGCCGCGGTGCAGCGCAGCCTCGACGTGGTGCGGCGCACCGCCGAGGGCCGGGACAACCTGCTCCCGGTGATGCGCGAAAGTCTCGCCGCCCTGGCCACCGTCGGCGAGATCTGCAACGCCCTGCGCGACGTCTTCGGAGTCCATCGCCCGGGAGGGGACATCTGACCCGCCTCGCCAACGAGGCGGCTCGGCTCACACTGTGGCGGGCGCCCTCGACGTCTGCACCGGCGCGTAGACGGTGGCGGTGCGCGTGCGGCCGCGCAGCTCGACCTCGCCGCGCGACTCCCACTGCGCCCTCTCCTCGGGCCCGGCCGCCTCCACGCTGGCGGCGTCGACAAGCACTCGTCCCGGCGCTGTCTTGGCCAGCTCGCACAGCCGCGCGGCGACGTTGACGGGATCGCCGATCACGGTGTACTCGTAGCGCTGGGGACTGCCGATGTTCCCCGCCACCACGGTGCCGCTGGCGACACCGATGCCGGCGTCGAGGTCGCGATGGCGGCGCCGCAGCTGGTCGAGCTCGGCGCTCAACCGCCGCGCGGCGCGGAGCGCGCGACGGGCGTGATCGGGCTGAGGCATGGGAGCGCCGAAGATGCAGAGAGCGCCGTCGCCCTCGAACTTGTTGGCCCAGCCGCCCTCGGCCTCGATGGCGGCGACCACGGCGCTGAAGAGATCGTTGAGCATGGCCACGACGCGATCCGGCGCGAGCTGCTCGGCGAGCGCCGTCGAACCACGCAGGTCGACGAACAGCACCGACACCTCGCGGCTCTCGCCGCCGAGGTCGCTGTGCTCCATCGCGTACCTGGCCACGTCGGCGCCCACGTGCCGTCCGAAGAGGTCGCGCAGCTGCTCTCGCTCCCGCAGCCCGGCGGTCATCCGGTTGAAGCGGAGCTGGAGGTCGCCGATCTCGCCGCTGTCGGCGATGGGCACGGTGGCGCTGAGGTCACCGGCGGCGACGCGCTCCATGGTGCGGTGCAGGGCGCGGAGCGGATCGGCCACCGAACCGGCCGCCAGGATGCTGGTGTACGCCCCCACCACGATGCCCGCCCCGGTGAGCAGGCCGAGCAGGATGAACAGCCGGGTGTGGTCGGTGTTCTGCTGCTCGACCAGCGTCAGCGCGATGCCGGCCAGCGGGATGCCCGACCCCAGCAGCCACGCCAGCAGCAGGCGGCTGCGCACGCTGGGAGCGATCCCCGTCACCTCGGGGAGGACCTCGCGCAGCCGGGTGACCACCGGGCGCATGCCCCGCTCCAGCAGCAGAAACGCGATGGCGCAGGTGGTCAGGCCGCCGAGCAGAACGGTGAGCACGCCGCGGAACACGAGCAGGGGCTCGACCTGGACCACCGCGGCAAGAAGCACACCGACCAGCACCGCCGCTCCCAGCCAGTACAGCGCGGTGTACTGCGTCTGGCGCCATTGGTTGCGCAGCACCTGCTGCAGCTGCGCAGGGGGCACCTCCTCCTGGGAGGTGAGCACCGCCTCCGCGGCGGCGGCGATCCGCAGGGCGGTGACGCTCCCCAGCAGGAGGGTGAGGACCAGGTATCCGCTGCCGGCACCGCCCAGGATGGCCAGGCCACGGTTGGTGACCACCCCGCTGGGGAAGGCGAGGACCCCGATGGCGAAGGTGATCGCGGCGCCGCTGATGTTGGCGAGACAGAGGGTGAATGCGGTGATCCACCGTGCCCGCTGCATCTCCGGATCGGAACGGCTGAAGATGCAGCGCATCTCACGGCGTGCGTTCAGGAGCACGTCCATGCGGGCCATCGTACGCCCGGGTATCTCCGCCGCGATTATCCTGCGCGCATGCCCAGGACAACCCGACAGGGAGTTCCGCCGGAGGGGGCGGGTGGCGCCGAGATCGTGCCCGGACCGTCGGCAACGCCGTCGAACGGAAACCCGGGAGCGCCGGGGTCGGCGACCGAGCGGGCCATCAACCTGCTCCGCAAGCGACACTACGACGCCGTCCACCGCGGCGGGGCGGCCGAGCGCACCCAGCACCCCAAGGGCAAGCTGACCGCCCGCGAGCGCGTCGAGCGATTCCTCGATCCCGGCTCCTTCACGGAGATGGACGTCTTCGCGGTGCACCGCAACAGCAACTTCGGCATGGAGGAGCGACGGGTTCGGGGTGACGGCGTGGTCACCGGCTGGGGCACTGTCGAGGGCCGCCAGGTCTTCGTCTTCAGCCACGACGCATCCGTCTTCGGCGGCTCTCTCGGCGAGGTGTTCGCCGAGAAGGTCACCAAGGTCATGGACCTCGCCGTGCGCACCGGCTGCCCCTGTGTCGGCATCAACGACTCCGGAGGAGCGCGCATCCAGGAGGGGGTGGTGTCGCTGGCCGGCTACGCGGAGATCTTCTACCGCAACGTGGAGGCCAGCGGGGTGATCCCGCAGCTGTCGCTGATCGTAGGCCCCTGCACCGGTGGCGCCGTGTACTCGCCGGCGATGACCGACTTCATCTTCATGGTGCGCAAGGTCGGCTACATGTTCATCACCGGGCCCGACGTCATCAAGGTGACCACCGGCGAGCGCGTCACCTTCGAGGACCTGGGTGGTTCGGACGTGCACAACCAGCGCAGCGGCGTCGCCCATTTCAACGCGGACACCGAGGACGAGGCGTTCTCTCAGATGCGCGCCCTGCTCGGCTACCTGCCCGCCAACAACCACGAGCCGCCGCCCTACCGGCCCACCCTCGACGACCCCCTGCGAGCCGATCCCGAGCTGCAGACGATCATCCCCGACAATCCCAACCAGCCCTACGACATGCGCGCGGTGGTGTCGCGCGTGGTCGACGACGGCGAGTTCCTCGAGGTGATGCCGTACCACGCCGAGAACATCATCTGCGGCCTCGCCCGGCTCGACGGCCACACCGTCGGCGTGGTCGGCAACCAGCCCCGCGTGCTGGCGGGTGCTCTCGACATCGAGGCCTCCATCAAGGCCGCCCGCTTCGTGCGCTTCTGCGATGCCTTCAACGTGCCCCTGGTGACCTTCGTCGATGTGCCCGGGTTCCTTCCCGGGACGGCCCAGGAATACGGCGGCATCATCCGGCACGGCGCCAAGCTCCTCTACGCCTACTGTGAAGCGACCGTTCCCAAGCTCACCGTGATCACCCGCAAGGCGTACGGCGGCGCCTACGACGTGATGTGCAGCAAGCACATCCGCGCCGACTACAACGTCGCCTGGCCCACCGCCGAGATCGCCGTCATGGGACCCCAGGGGGCGGTCAGCGTCATCTTCAAGCGCGAGATCGCCGCCTCAGACGATCCGGCCACCCGTACCGCCGAGCTGATCGGCGAGTACCGCGAGCAGTTCGCCAATCCCTACTACGCGGCCGAGCGCGGCTACATCGATGACGTCATCGAGCCCAAGCAGACCCGCGGCGCGCTCATCAAGGCGCTGCACATGGCCATGAACAAGCAGGTCAGCCTGCCCCCGCGCAAGCACGGCAACATCCCGCTGTAGATCTCGCCCGCTCAACCCGCCGAGGAGCGCGACGAGGCGGTGCGCGGTTTGGGGGGCGAGACGGCGCGTCGGCGCGCGCCCAGGGTGGGGGCGAGCGGCGTGGCGCTGAGCAGCAGGGCCACAGCGCTTGCCGCCACCAGGCCGGACACCGTCAGGATCAGAAAGCCGAGAAAGGACACGGGCAATCCGGTGAAGAGCAGGCCCTCCATGTGCCGCGCGATCAGGAAGATGATGATGGGGTGGAGGATGTAGACCCCCAATGAGTTCTCGCTCAGCACGCGGATGACGGTGGCCAGCCGGCCTCCTCGAGCGACCACCGATCGCCCCGTCAACCAGACAAGGACGGCGATGCTGATCACGAAGAGCGGCTCCTGCGGCAGCAGAAAGCCCCCCGTCCCCTGAGAGAAGCCAGCGTGGGGCGCCGAGCCGTAGGTGACAGCGACGAGCAACCAGCCCGACAGTGCCGCCACAGCCGCGACCGCCAGAACCGGACCCCACCGGATCCGCGCGGGTTCGCCGCGCGAGGCCAGCGTTCGTCCCGCCGCCACCCCCACTGCGAAGTAGCCGATCCAGAAGGGGAGCAGCTGGAATCCGTGCCACAGAAAGAACTGCTCGAGCACCCCGATGGGCATCGGGCCGTACAGCCGGTAGATACAGAGCAGCGTCTGGGTCACCATCGCCGCCGCCGCCCACCACCAGAGGTTGCGACGCGGCCACACCAGGTACACGAGGTACATCTGGGGGATGAGCAGCAGGAACCACAGATGGCCGGCGCCGTAGATGATGAAGTTGACGACGCCGATGACGCTGTGTACCGGGTCTCCGGTGAGAAACCAGCCCGTCAGCGTGTACACCGGCGCCCACGCGAGCCACGGAACCAGGGTCCTGGAGAAACGGCGGCCCAGGAACTCTCTGGTCCGCAGAGGTGCCGCGCCGTACTGGTAGCTGAGCAGCACGCCGGTCAACACCATGAACGCCGGTACCGCCAGCCGGCTGAGCAGGTCGAGATCGTCGTAGAGCACCGACCCGGTGGGCCAGTGCGTGGTGTGGATCACCACCACGAGCACGGTGGCCAGCGCCCGCAGCGCGACCGCCGATTCCAGCCGCGCCGGACGTGCTCGTGCCCCCTCGCTCATCCCGTCAGCGCGGCGTGCGACGTCGCCCGCCGTCGGTGGGTCCGGGTCCCTGCGGCGTCGACAGCGGTGTGTAGGCGCGGGCGTAGGCCTGGTCGTGGCGCCCCTGGGTGGTGTGGATGTACGGCACCAGGACGCGCAGGATCACCACCTGCAGCGCGGAGGCGACTGGGACTGCCAGGAGGGCGCCGATCAGCCCCTCGAGCGCCCCGCCGATGAGCAGCGCCACCACCACCGCCAGCGCCGGCAGCGCCACCACCCGGTTCATCACCTGGGGCACCACCAGGTTGGCGTCGACGAGCTGCACGATGAGGAGCACCACCAGCACGAGCAGGGCGTGGCCCGGGCCCAGGGTGAGACCGAGCAGCAGCGGCGGAACGATGCCCAGGAACGGGCCCACCAGCGGGATCGCCGCGGTCAACCCCGCAAAGATGCCGAGCAGAACCGAGCTGGGCAATCCCAGAGCGGTGCACGCCAGGCCGGTGAGCACACCCACCACCACCATGTTGATGGCGGTGGCGCGAAGGAAGCCGCCCATGCGCTGTCCCATCTCGCGGAAGACGTCGGCGGCCAGGCCCTGGTGGCGTACCGGGAGCAGGTCGACGACGAAGTGCTTGAGCCGGTCGGAGGTGACCAGCCAGAGAAAGCCGATGACCAGCACCAGGATCAGGTTGACGAGCACACCCACGATGTAGCCGCCGATGGTCAGCAGCACGTTCTTGGCGGTGTCGAGGCTGCCGGCCAGGGTGCCGCCGATGTTGGGGCTGCCGCTGCCTCCCAGGTTGAGCGCGTGCTGCCATGAGGTCACCGTGGATTGGATGCTCGCCTGGTAGCTGGGGAAGTTGTGGGCCAGGGAGGAGGCCTCATCGATGATGGGCTGGACCAGGAGGGTGACGAGCAGGGCGAGCACGGCGATGAAGCCGATGTAGATGGCGGCGATCGCCAGCGGGCGCGGCAGCCGGGCCTCGGCGAGGCGGTTGACCAGCGGTCGCATGCCCTCGGCGAACACGATGGCCACCAGGAGGATGAGCAGGAGGTCGAAGATGTGGCTGAGCAGCACCGCCAGCCCGAGGGTGGCGATGACGATCAATGCCGCGACCACCAGGGTGCGAACGGTGAGCACAGGACGCTCGACGACCACCGGCTTCAGCGCAACGGCGGGCTCCTCCGGGGCCGCGGTGTCGGGCATGGAGCGAGGGTAGCAGCGGGTCGATCACCATGCCGCAGATCACCGCGGCGGCCGGGCATGGTTCGATTGCGGCCTCAGTCAAAGATCACGGCGAGGAGATGTCGATGAGCGAGCTGCCGCGCCGCACCCTGGGAGAGTCGGGCATCGAGGTGCCCATCGTCGGCGTGGGGTGCAACAACTTCGGTGGCCGCACCGACGAGGAGACGAGCCGCCGCGTCATCCTGACCGCGCTGGATCTGGGGGTGGGGTTCTTCGACACGGCCGACATCTACAGCCGGGGACGCAGCGAGGAGATCCTCGGCCGCACCCTGGGCGACCGTCGTGACCAGGCCGTCATCGCCACCAAGTTCGGCGGCTCCATGGGCTCCACCGAGCGCGGTGGTGGGTCGCGCCGATGGATCACACTGGCGGTGGAGGACAGCCTGCGACGCCTGGCAACAGATCACATCGACCTCTACCAGCACCACTTCTTCGACCCCGGCACGCCGCTCGAGGAGACCCTGGGGGCGCTCGACGAGCTCGTCAGGTCCGGCAAGGTGCGCGCCATCGGTTGCTCCAACTACGACGGAGCGCAGATCGAGGAGGCCCACACCATCGCCACCGCCCACGGATGGGCCCGGTTCGTCACCGCCCAGAACGAGTACAGCCTGCTCAAACGGCGTGAGGTGGAGGAGTCGGTCACGCCCACCTGCCGCCGCCTCGGCATGGGCATCCTGCCGTTCTTCCCGCTGGTCAGCGGCCTGCTCTCGGGAAAATACCATCGCGGCGAACCGCCGCCCCAGGGGTCACGTCTGGGGCGCGATCCCCACCGCGCCGGCGACCTCATGACCGACGCCAACTTCGACCTCGTCGAAGCCCTCGCGAGCTTCGCCCGCGGGCGCGGTGTCGAGCTCATCGACGTCGCCATCGGAGCGCTCGCCGCCCAGCCCCAGGTGGTGTCGGTGATCGCCGGCGCCACCAGCCCCGAGCAGATCGCCCGCAACGCGCGCGCCGGAGCCTGGGAGCCGAGCGACTCCGACCTCGCGGAGATCGACCGGATCAGCAGCGGGCGGGCGCTGGCATGAAGCTCCTCGAGTACCAGGCCAAGCAGCAATTCGCCGCCGCCGGGATCCCCATCCCCCAGGGCCGGCTGGCGCGGACCCCGGCGGAGGCCGCCGCAGCCGCGCGTGACCTGGGCCGCGTCGCGGTCAAGGCCCAGGTTCCCATCGGCGGGCGTGGCAAGGCGGGTGGCATCGCGGTGGTCGACACCCCCGAGGAGGCAGAGACCGAGGCGGCGCGCATCCTGGCCATGGACATCAGGGGCTACCCGGTGCGCAGCCTCTGGTGCGAGACCGGGCTGGAGATCAGCAGCGAGTTGTACCTGGGCCTGACGCTGGACCGCGATCGCCGCCGCCTGGCGGTCATCTTCTCGGCCGCGGGCGGCATGGAGATCGAGCAGGTGGCGGAGCAGGCTCCGGAGAAGATCGCCACGCTCTGGCCCGACCCCTTCGCCGGACCGCATGCCTTCGAGATCCGCGCGCTCGCCTTCGAGGCGCTGCGACATGCGCCCGAGCTGCGCGGCCGGGCGGCGCCCCTGGTGGCGCAGCTGGTCGGGCTGGCCGAGAAGCTGTACACGCTGGCGGTCGGGCTGGACGCCGTGACCTGCGAGATCAACCCGCTGGCGCTGACCGCCGACGGGCGCTTCGTCGCCGCCGACGGCAAGCTCGAGATCGACGAGAACGCCGCCTATCGCCATGCCGCGCTCGCTGAGGAGCTCGCCAGGGACGCCACCGGCGACGACGGCCGCACCGGCGACGATCCCTACGAGGTCGAGGCGCAGCGGCGCGGGCTCACCTACGTGCACCTCGACGGCGACATCGGGTGCATCGGCAACGGTGCCGGGCTGGTCATGAACACTCTCGACCTGGTCAAGCAGCACGGCGGCGAGCCCGCCGACTTCCTCGACGTCGGCGGCGGCGCCAGCGCGGAGAAGGTGCGCAGCGCGCTCGAGATGGTGCTGCTCGACCCCAAGGTCCGGGGCGTCTTCATCAACATCTTCGGCGGCATCACCCGCGGTGACGAGGTGGCCAAGGGGATCATCGCGGCCCGCGACGAGCTGCACATCACCAAGCCCCTGGTGGTGCGCATGACCGGAACTCGCGAGGAGGAGGGACGCCGGCTGCTCGCCGAGGCCGGCATCACCCCCGCGATCAGCGCCACCGAGGCCGCGGAGAAGATCGTCGCCCTCACCAGGGAGCGAGCATGAGCGTCCTCGTCGACAGCTCCAGCCGGGTGCTCATCCAGGGGATCACGGGCAGGGAGGGCGGCTTCCACACCGAGCAGATGCGCGCGTTCGGGACCAACGTCGTGGCCGGGGTGTCCCCGGGCAAGGGCGGCCAGGAGGCCGGCGGAGTTCCCGTCTTCGACACCGTCGCCGACGCCGTCGCCGCCACCGGCGCCGGAGTCAGCGCCATCTTCGTCCCGCCGCCGTTCGCCGCCGACGCCATCATGGAGTCCGCCGCCGCGGGCATCGCGCTGACGGTGTGCATCACCGAGGGCATCCCCATCCACGACATGATCCGGGCGCGTGCCTTCGTGGAACGCGCCGGTACGCGGCTGCTCGGGCCCAACTGCCCGGGGTTGGTCACGCCCGGACAGTGCAAGGTGGGGATCATCCCCAACCACATCAACACCCCGGGTCCGGTGGGCATCGTGGCCCGCAGCGGGACGCTGACGTACGAGGTCATCCAGGGGCTGGGCCAGGCGGGCATGGGCCAGACCACATCGGTGGGCATCGGCGGCGATCCCGTTCTCGGCCTCGGCTTCAGCGATGTCCTCGAGCTCTTCGCCGGCGATGCGGACACGCGCGCGGTGGTGGTCATCGGGGAGATCGGAGGCAGCGACGAGGAGAACGCCGCCGCGTTCATCCGCAGCTCCGGGTTCGACAAGCCGGTGGTGGCCTTCATCAGCGGCCGGACGGCTCCGCCCGGAAAGCGCATGGGACACGCCGGCGCGATCATCAGCGGGAACACGGGCACGGCGCAGAGCAAGATCGACGCTCTCACCGCGGCGGGAGCGGTGGTCGCCGACACCATCGAGGACGTGGTCCGGCTCGTCGCGGAGCGCGTTGCCGCGTGAACTTCGATCTCTCCGATGAGCAGCGCCAGATCCGCCACACCGTTCGCGAGTTCGCCCGCGATGAGATCGCTCCCCGGGCCGCCGCCTACGACGAGTCGGGGGAGTTCCCCTACGACCTGGTCGCCGGCATGGCCCGGCTCGGCCTCTTCGCGCTGCCCTTCGAGGAGCGCGTGGGCGGGGCGGGCGGCGACTTCCTCTCCTACTGCCTGGCGCTGGAGGAGATCGCTCGCGCCGACGCCGCCGTGGCCATCACCCTGGAGGCGGCGGTGTCGCTGGGCATCAGCCCGATCGTCAGCTTCGGCACGGAGGACCAGCAGCAGCGCTGGCTGCCCCAGCTGCTCTCCGGCGAGAAGCTGTGGGCCTTCGGCCTCACCGAGCCCGGGGCGGGATCGGACGCCGGCGGCACCCAGACCCGCGCCGAACCCCGGGATGGCGAGTGGATCATCAATGGCGGCAAGTCGTTCATCACCAACGCGGGGACGGACATCAGCGCCGGGGTGACCATCACCGCCGTCACCGGCAGCGCCGCCGGCGAACGGCAGATCAGCGCCATCGCGGTGGAACGTGGCACGCCCGGCTACAGCCAGGCCCCCAAGTACCGGAAGCTCGGCTGGCACGCCAGCGACACGCGCGAGCTGAGCTTCGCCGACTGCCACGTGCCCCGCGCCAACGTGATCGGCGCCGAGGGCGGCGGCTACCGCCAGTTCCTGCAGATACTCGAGGGCGGCAGGGTGGCCATCGCCGCACTGTCCGTGGGGCTGGCCCAGGCCTGCCTGGACGCCTCCGTGTCCCATGCCACCGAGCGCCGTCAGTTCGGCGAGCCGATCGCCCGCTTCCAGGCCACGCAGTTCAAGCTCGCCGACATGGCCACGCAGATCGAGCTGTCCCGGCTGATGACCTGGCGCGCCGCGTCGGCCATCGACGCCGGCGCCAGCCCGGCACCGTTCGCCTCCATGGCCAAGCTGCACGCCTCGGAGGTGGCCACCGCGTGCGCCGGCCAGGCCGTGCAGATCCACGGTGGCTACGGGTTCATGGAGGAGTCACCGGTGGCGCGCTACTACCGCGACGTCAAGGCCAGCGAGATCGGCGAAGGAACCAGCGAGGTGCAGCGCATCCTCATCGCCCGCCACATCCTCGCCGACCTGCTCGTCGATTGATGGCGCCGGCCGATCAGCCGCCGGGCGTAGCATCGGAGCCATGAACGGCGTCGTCATCGTCGCCGCCGCACGCACCCCGTTCGGCAGGCTCGGCGGGGGACTCTCCGGCCTGACGGCCACCGACCTCGGCGCTCGGGTCATCGCTGAGGTTCTCGAGCGCACCGGGACCGCCGGCGATGAGGTCGACCAGCTCATCATGGGGACCGTGCTGGGTGCCGGCCAGGGACAGGTGCCGTCCCGCCAGGCCGGCCTCAAGGCAGGGCTGCCCGCCACCGTCTCCTCGTTCACGGTCAACAAGGTGTGCGCCAGCGCGCTCAAGGCCGTCAACCTGGGCGCGCTGCTCATCAACGCCGGCGAGGCCGACGTGGTGGTGGCCGGGGGCATGGAGTCCATGTCGCGCGCGCCCTACCTGCTCGAGGACGAGCGCTTCGGCGCACGCCTCGGGGATCGCGCCGCGGTGGACAGCATCTTTCGCGATGGGCTGTGCTGTCCCGCCGATGGCGTGCTCATGGGCGTGCACGGAAGTGACGTCGCCGCCGAGCTGGGCGTCAGCCGGATGGAGCAGGACGAGTGGGCGCTGCGCTCCCAGCAGCGCTACGCGGCCGCCCTGGCCGCGGGCCGGTTCACCGAGGAGGTCGTCTCCGTGACCGTCGCGGAGCGCTCCGTCGACAGGGACGAGCAGCCCCGGCCCGACACATCACTCGAGAAGCTGGCGTCTCTGCCGGGCGCGTTCGGCCCGGGCAGCACGGTCACCGCAGGCAACGCGCCGGGCATCAACGACGGCGCCACCGCGATCCTGCTGATGAGCGCCGATCGAGCTCGCGCCGCCGGTCACACCATCCTGGGCCACTGGGTCACCTCGGCCGAGTCGGCCGCGGAGCATCCCTACCTCGCCACTGTTCCTGCCATGGCTGTCGAGAAGGCGATGTCGCGCAGCGGCGGTGAGATCGACGCGGGACGTCTGGAGCTCGTCGAGATCAACGAGGCCTTCGCCGCGGTGGCGATCACCAGCACCCGCATGCTCGAGATCGACCCGGAGCGGGTCAACGTCAACGGTGGTGCCATCGCGGTGGGACATCCCATCGGCGCCAGCGGGGCGCGCATCCTCATGACGCTCCTCTACGAGCTGCGCAGGCGTGGCGGCGGCTACGGCGCCGCCGCGATCTGCAGCGGCATGGCCCAGGGGGAGGCGACGCTGGTCCGTGTCGATTGAGGCGCCGGCCGCCTTCTCGATCGCCGATCGCACCGCCGCCTTCGTCGAGGACGTGATCCGGCCCATGGCTCCGGCCATGGCGCACGGCCAGGGGATGCGCCCCGACGCGCTGGTGTGCGCCGCCGGACGGCGCGGGCTCGCCGGTCTGCTCCTGCCTGTGGAATACGGAGGCGCGGGCGGCGATCACGTCGACTTCGTCGGCTTCGTCGAGGCGGTGGCGCGAGTGTGTGCCAGCAGCGCGGTGATCCTCGACGTCCATCTCAGCGTGGGCAGCGAACCGCTCCGCCGTTTCGGCAGCGCGGCGCAGCTGCGCCGCCATCTCCCCGCCATCGCCGCCGGCACCTGCACCGCCGCGTTCGCGCTCACCGAGCCGGCGAGCGGCAGCGACGCGGCCGCGCTGACCACGCGCGCCGAACGCGATGGCACCGGCTACCGCCTCACCGGCACCAAGGCATTCATCACCAACAGCGGCGCCGCCGGCGTGTACACGGTGCTGGCGCGCACCGCGCCCGGCGCTCACGGGATCAGCGCGTTCATCGTCGACGCCGGCAGCAGAGGCCTGAGCTTCGGTGCTCCCCTGCGCAAGATGGGGCTGGCCGGATCGTGGACCGGCGAGCTCGTCCTCGACGGGGTCCCGGTGAGCGCGGACAACCGCCTCGGCGCCGAGGGCGACGGCTTCGGCGTCGCCATGGCAGCCCTGGACAGCGGCCGCGTCGGCATCAGCGCCCAGGCAGTGGGCGTGGCCCAAGGATGCCTCGACGACATCACCGCCGCCGCGCGCATGGTGGCCGCCACCGATGAGACGTTGCTCGCCGACATCCACGCACGCACCGTGGCGGCACGCCTGCTCACCCTCCACGCCGCCCGTCTCGCCGACGCGGGCGAGCCGATCACCCGCGACGCCTCCATCGCCAAGCTCTACTCCAGCGACACGTGCGTGGCGGCAGCCATCGCCGCGGTGGAGCTGTGCGCTCCCGATTCCGCCTTCAACGACCATCCCGCGGCGATCAGGATGCGCGATGCCAAGGCCAGCCAGATCTACGAGGGAACCAACCAGGTGCAGCGCATGGTCATCGCGCGAGCGCTGCTGTTCGAGCAGGCGCGCCCCGCCGCCGCCAGTCCGGCGTCGTCGTCGCCCCGCGCATAATCGTCGGTCGATCGCGGATCCGGCCCGCCGCCATCGGGAGCACAGCACGTGGACGTCCGTCTCAACGAGGAACAGGAGCTCATCCGCCAGAGCGTGCGCGATCTCGCCCGGGACCGGATCGCGCCGCGCGCGCGCGAGATCGATGCCACCGGTGAGTTTCCCTGGGATGTGGTCGAGTTGTTTCGCAGCCACGATCTCTTCGCGCTGCCGTTCCCGCCCGAGTACGGTGGCCTGTCCGGCAGCGCGCTGACCCTCAACGTGGCCATCGAGGAGATCGCCAAGGCGTGCGCCAGCAGCGCGCTCATCCTCGCGGTGCAGGCGCTCGGCGGCTACCCGATCATGCTGGGCGGCAGCGCCGAGCAGAAGCAGCGCTTCCTGCCCGATCTGGCGAGCGGCACGAAGCTCGCCGCGTACGCGCTCACCGAGCCGGGTGCGGGAAGCGATCCGGCGGGCATGGAGACGCGAGCCACGCGGCAGGGTGACGACTACGTCCTCAGCGGCAGCAAGATCTGGATCACCGACGGCGGGGTCGCCGACATCATCGTGGTGTTCGCCAAGACCGATCCCGCGGCTGGAGGCCGGGGGGTGAGCGCGTTCGTGCTCGACAACGCGCGCGAGCTCGAGGGGTTCACCGCCACTCCCATCCACGGCAAGCTCGGCATCCGCGGCAGCAACACCGCTGAGCTCCACCTCAACGAGGTGCTGGTGCCGGCATCCAACCTCCTCGGCCCCGAGGGCGGCGGCTTCGCCCTGGCCATGCAGGTGCTCGACCGTTCTCGGCCCGGGGTCGCCGCCCAGGCGCTGGGGATCGCGCAGGGAGCGCTCGACTACGCCGTCGGGTACGCCAAGGAGCGCCGGCAGTTCGGCAAGGCCATCGCGGAATTCCAGGCGATCCAGTTCATGATCGCCGACATGGAGACCCAGACGGCGGCGGCACGTGCGCTGGTGTATCACGCCTCGCGCCTGATCGACGATCACGCGCCCGGGGTCACCCATTTCGCGTCGCTGGCCAAGCTGGTGGCCAGCGACGCCGCCATGAAGGTGACCACCGATGCGGTCCAGGTCCTGGGGGGCTACGGCTACGTCAATGAGTACCCGGTGGAGCGAATGATGCGTGACGCCAAGATCACACAGATCTACGAGGGGACCAACCAGATCCAGCGGCTGGTGGTGGCGCGCTCGCTGCTCGGAGACTGACCCGGTCACGTTCAGGCGGGTCCCAGGCGCGCCGCGGTGCGCTACCCTAGTCGGACACCCGGCCTCATCCCACATCCCAGCCCACTCTGCACTCGGGACACCGGTCGCGCTCTCGCACGAGCGCGGAGATGCATCGGCGGCCGCGCCGCTCCCATCCCTGGACACCATATGGCCACCTCCACACGACGCCGTCGCTCCAGCTACAACGTGATGCCCCGCTGGCTCAGCACCAAGCGGGTGATCGCGCTGGTGGCGGGCGCCGGCGTCCTGGTGGTGGGAGTCTTTGCGGCCCGCACCGTGCTCGGCCTCTCCCACATCACCCGCCAGAACCCGCTGGCCGTGATCGGTGACCTGATCAACGGCACGAACAGCTCCACCGTCACCAAGGCCAACACCGACATGCGCCGCATCAACTACGCTTTCTACGGCTATGGCGGCCCGGGACACGACGGCGCCTACCTGACCGACTCGATCATGGTGGTCTCGGTCCAGCCCCGGGCCAGCGGCCCTCCCGCCGTCGCCGAGATCAGCGTCCCGCGCGACTGGTACGTGCCCATCCAGCTGGGCAACGGCAAGACCACCGCCAACCGCATCAACGCCGCGTACTCCGACGGCGTCAGCGGCCAGGGGACGGTCGCCGCCAACGATCCCACGGCCGGCTCCTCCGTGGCCAACGCCACGCTCGAGCACCTGCTCGGCATCCACATCGACCACTGGATCGGCCTCGACTTCCAGGCGTTCAAGGCGGCTGTCGACGCGGTCGGGGGCGTTGATGTGGTTGTGCCCAACACGTTCACCGACACTCAGTACCCGGCGGGCGAGTGCAGCAACGGACCCAACGAGAACTGCCAGTTCATGACAGTCCACTTCAACGCGGGCCTGCAGCACATGAACGGAACGCGCGCCCTCGAGTTCTCGCGCTCGCGCCATTCCAACGACAACGGCGAGGGCACGGACTTCGCGCGCAGCCGGCGCCAGCAGCTGGTGGTGGCGGCACTGAAGCAGAAGGTGGTCAGCCTGGGCGGCCTGGGCAACCTCCCCGACCTGCTCAACAGCCTCGGCGACAACGTGGTCACCGACCTCCACGTCAACGACCTCGAGGCCACCTACTCGCTGCTCAAGAACGTCGACACCAAGTCGATCCTCCACGTCAGCTTCGACGACACCAACTTCCTCTATGAATGCGGCTATCCGGCCAACTGCGGGGCCTCGTACATCTTCGCCCACGACCGGTCGTACGCCGAGATCGCCCACTACGTGCAGAACGTGTTCGTCGACCCCGCCGCGCTCGGCCAGCACGCCGCGGTGACCATCCAGGATGCCAGCGGCCGCGGGCTCAACGCCTCGGGGCGCTGGACCCAGCTCTTCAAGTACCTGTCGATCAACGCCACCGACGGCGGCACCGTCTCCCGCCGGGCCACCACCCAGGTCATCGATCAGAGCGGCGGCAAGGACTCGGCGACCGCCGCCTGGCTGGCCAGATACTTCGGGGTGACCGTGACCACGCCGCCCACCCCAACGCCGGGGACGAGCGCGAACGCCCCGGGCGCCACCACCGCCCCCGCCCCCGCCTCCGGCGGTGTCGTGGTGATCCTCGGCCAGGACGAGGAGAGCGCCTTTCTCAACCACCCCGGCGTGGGCAGCTAGCGGAGCGGCGCGGTGAGGGTGGGCATCCTCACCGGGGGTGGTGACGCCCCCGGCCTGAACGCCGCGATTCGCGCCGTGGCTCGATCAGCCCTCGGCATGGGCGACACGGTGGTGGGCGTCCGCAACGGCTGGGCCGGTCTGACCGGGGACGGCGACCTCATGGAGATCAACCGCTCCGACGTGTCGGGCATCCTCCAGCTGGGGGGCACCATCCTGGGGAGCTCCCGGGTCAATCCGATGACGCGCGAGGGCGGCCTCGAGGAGTGTCTGGGCAACATTCGCGCCGCCGGCCTCGACGCGCTTGCGGCCATCGGCGGCGACGACACCCTGAGCGTGGCCTCATGGCTGGCGCAGCGGGGGGCTCCCGTGGTGGGCGTGCCCAAGACCATGGACAACGATCTCAGCGTGACCGACTACTGCATCGGCTTCGACAGCGCGGTGAGCATCGTCACCGAAGCGCTCGATCGCCTTCACACCACCGCGGCGTCCCACCACCGCGTCATGGTTGTCGAGGTGATGGGCCGGGACACCGGCTGGGTGGCGGTGATGGGAGGGCTGGCGGGTGGCGCCGACCTGATCATCATCCCGGAGTTCCAGCTGGGCATCGACGAGGTGGTGGAGCACCTCGATCGCCGCCGCACCCAGGGCAGCGACTTCTCCATCATCGTGGTCGCCGAGGGGGTGCGGATGGAGGAGATGGCCCTGGCCGGCGAGGAGCCCTCGCCCACCGACGCCTTCGGCCATGCGCTGCTGAGCAAGCGCGGGGTCGGTGAGCGGCTCGCCTCCATGATCGAGCAGCGCACCGGGCACGAGACCCGCACCACCGTGCTCGGCTACACACAGCGCGGCGGGAGCCCCACCGCCTACGACCGGATCTGGGCGACGCGAGTGGGCGCCGCCGCCTACACCCTGGCCGCCGCGGCGCGCTGGGGCGCCATCCCCGTGGTGCGCGGAGGTGCGGTCGAGATCGCCTCCATCAGCGATGTCGTCGCCGAGCAGCGGCGGGTGCCGGCCGAGCTCTACGAGCTCGCCCGGGTTTTTTTCTAGGGGGAGCGGGGGCAGATCCCCGCCCCCGTCCCTTCGCCGCGCCTCGCGCGCCGGCTGGGCATTCGCCTCGCAGCTGCCGCCAGCGGGCCGGAACCCCTCCTTACGCGGCCCAGGCGGGTGCTGACGTGGCATCGAAATCGAGGTGGGTGGTGACCTGCTTGGGTGCGGCCGGGGTGGGGGAGCCGGCGTGGTTGAGCCACCACATCTGGAAGTGTCCCGTGGCGTCGGCGGGGGCCAGATAGAGCAGGCTGGTGCCGTCGGGAGCCCACGCCGGCGAGGCGCAGAGGCAGGCGTCGACCACCACCCGCGGGGCGCCGGCGGCGCCGTTGAGCAGGGGGATCACCTCCAGCCGGGCGGTCTGGGTGTCGGACGTGCAGATCACCGCCAGCTGGCTGCCGTCGGGACTCACCGCCGGCTCTCCGCAGTCGTCGGTCGCCGCGGTGAGATAGGTGGGGTCGGCCCCCGGTCTGGCCACGGTGGCGATCCGCGCGACGATCTGAGAGGCGGCATTGAGCGCGTACTGGGCGTACAGCACCCCTCCACCGGCGAGCGGGACGGGGTTGACGTCCCCGCCGGTGTAGCTGGTGGGGGTGGTCCACTGCCGGGACTCGAGCCTGCCCGACAGCGGACCGGACCAGACCGCGAGGTGGACCTCGAAGCTCTGCCCGGTCTTGGGCCCGTCGTAGTTGAGGATGACGGTCTTGCCATCGGCGGCGAGATGGGGCCAGAAGGACCAGGCGTTGAGCTCCACGTGCGCGGGTTTGGGAGTGGCATTGGAGGTCAGCTTCTCGACGATCGCGCCGGTGGCTGCGTCCACCAGGTAGACGTCGCTGAACTCGGCGGCGCGAGCCACCACCAGGAGCCTCCCCGGGGTGGCCATCGAGGGCTGCACCCATGCCCCGTTGGCCGCGGGCAGGCCCATGTCCTTGAACTGCCCGCCGTGGAACCGGTAGAGATGTCCAGCCTGGCTCACGTAGATGGTGCCGGGAAGGCTGAACGCGGGGGTCTCCTCGGTGGGGGCCACGGCCGTGGGATTGGTGACCAGCGTCGACTTGCGGCTGGCCAGGAAGCGGTTGACCCCGAAACCGAAGCCGACCCACAGCACCAGCAGCACGGCGATGAAGCTGAGACGTCTCACGCGCTCGGGAAGTACTTGTGCACGAGCGGGCGGATCAGGTCCCAATTGGGGCGCAGCACGTCCTGGGAGCCGATCGTCTGGGTCTGCGTATATGGCGGAAGCAGCACCACCTGCTGCACGTTGCTGAGCGAGACGTTGCCGGCGATGGGCAGGAGCTGGCCCACCTGGGTCACCGACATGTCGGTGCTGAACTGGTTGCTCATGGCGCTGGCGATGTCGGGGATGTCGGCCAGTCCGAGCAGCTTCGCCTTGGCGCGCAGGGCGAGCAGGACCTGCTGCTGGCGCACCGAGCGCCCGAAGTCGCTGCGCAGGTCGTCGTGCCGTGAGCGCACGTACTGGAGAGCCTCCGACCCGGTCATGTGCTGCGGCCCGGGGAGCACCGCGACCCGCTCGATGTCGTAGGGACTGCTGCCGCCGAGGTCCTTGGGATAGAAGTCATCGAGCACCGGGTTGCCGGCGACCACATCCACTCCGCCCACCTGGTCGATGAGATGCACGAGGCCGAGAAGCCCGATCCAGGCGTAGTGGTCGACGTGAACGTTGAAGTCCTGCTCCACGGTGGCGATGGCGCCGTCGACGCCACCGTTCAGGTACGCCTTGTCGACCTTGTCGGTCCCACCCGTCGACAGCGGGACGTAGAGATCGCGAGGGATGGACATCATGGTCACGTGCTTGGTCACGGGATCCACCCTGGCCAGGATCATCGACTGGGTGAGCACCTGATTGCTCTGAAACTTGGCGTCGTTGTCCGAGCCGAGGAGGAGGACGGTGAAGGCACCCGCCGCGCCGGCGACCGGCGCCGGGGACGCGGCGGCGGTGGCGGCGGCGGACGGGCTGGCGCCGGCGGCGGTGGCGTGGTGAATGCTGTGACCGAAGTCCTGGAAGGCGGCCGCGATCGCGGGTGAGAAATACAGCGCGGCGCCGGCGCCACCGCTGACCGCGAACCCCACCACGGTCGCGATGACGGGCAGAACGCCGCGCGGCAGTCGTGAGCTGCGCTTTCGCCGGGGGCGCGACGGCGCCTCGGGACTGCTCACGCGGCGATGGTACGGAAATGTCGAGGGTGGACGGTTCCCCGATCGGCGGCGGCGGACCCCGCGGCTACACTCGGCGGCCGATGGACATCGTCAAGCGGCTGCTCGAGGGCGACGTGCGCGCCCTGGCCCGCGCCATCCGGCTCGTCGAGGACCGCGACCCGGCGGCGGAGGATGTTCTTCGTCAGGTCCGCGGCCGTGCCGGGTCGGCGCACGTGGTCGGCGTCACCGGCGCCCCGGGGAGTGGCAAGAGCACCGTCTGCGACCAGCTCATCGAGCGCTGGCGCAGCGCCGGTCATCGCGTCGGGGTCATAGCGGTCGACCCCTCCAGCCCGTTCAGCGGGGGCGCCATCCTCGGTGACCGGGTGCGCATGCAGCGCCACACCGGGGACGACGGCGTGTACATCCGCAGCATGGCCGCGCGGGGACACCTCGGCGGCCTGGCCAGCGCCGCCCGTGAGGCGATCCGTCTCATCGACGCCAGCGGGCGGGATCGGTGCCTCATCGAGACGGTGGGGGTGGGCCAGAGCGAGCTGGAGGTGATGCAGACGGTCGACACCACCGTGGTGGTGACCACCCCGGTGTCGGGTGACAGCGTGCAGATCCTCAAGGCGGGGATCCTGGAGATCGCCGACGTGTTCGTGGTCAACAAGGCCGACCTCCCCGGCGCCGCCAAGGTCTCCCGCGACCTCCGCGATCTGGTCCGCCAGTCCAGGGCGATGACCGACTGGAGGCCCCCGGTGATCCAGACCACCGGGACCACCGGCGAGGGCGTGGACGAGCTGCTCGATGCGGTGGAGCGGCACCACGAGGTGATCGCCGCCAGCGGGGAGCTGGAGCGGCGGCGGCGCGACCGGCTCGCTGCCGAGGTCGAGTCGATCGTGGTCGAACGGGCCGCCGAACGAGCCCGGCGTGAGCTCGAAGAGGGCACAATGGGTTCGGAGCTGAGCGGCGATCTCCGTGGTGTCGACCCCTACGCCATCGCCGACCGCATCCTCAACGCGCACACGAGTGAACCCCACTGATGGCCCAGACGACCCAGCACCGGCGCCTTGCTCCGGGGGTGCCCGAGGACACCCTCGGCGGGCTGCCCCTGGCGCCGGCCTATGGACCGGAGAGCGCCGCCACGCTCGACGTCGCTCGCGACCTGGGCGCCCCCGGCGAGTACCCGTACACGCGCGGCGTCCACGACTCCATGTACCGCGGCAAGCTGTGGACCATGCGGCAGTTCGCCGGGTTCGGGAGCGCACACGACACCAACGAGCGCTACCGCTTCCTCCTCGACCACGGCCAGACCGGGCTGTCCGTGGCCTTCGACATGCCCACCCTGATGGGCCACGACAGTGACGCCCCGCAGTCGCTCGGCGAGGTGGGACGGTGCGGGGTCGCGGTCGACTCGGTCGAGGACATGCGCACGCTCTTCGAGGGCATCGACCTGGCGCGGGTGACCACCTCCATGACCATCAACTCACCGGCGTCGATCGTGTTCGCCCAGTACCTGGTGGTGGCCGAGGAGCAGGGGGTCGCCATCGACCGGCTGGGCGGCACGCTGCAGAACGACATCCTCAAGGAGTACATCGCCCAGAAGGAGTTCATCTTCCCGGTGCAGCCGTCGATGCGGCTGGTCACCGACGTGGTCACCTTCTGCGCGCAGCACGTGCCCCGCTGGCACCCCATCTCGGTGAGCGGGTACCACATCCGCGAGGCGGGCAGCACCGCCGCCCAGGAGCTCGCCTTCACCCTCGCAGACGGCTTCGCCTACGTCGAATCCGCCCTCGACGCGGGCCTCGACGTCGATGACTTCGCGCCCCGGCTCAGCTTCTTCTTCAACAGCCACATCGACTTCTTCGAGGAGATCGCCAAGTACCGCGCCGCCCGACGGATCTGGGCTCGCCGCCTCCGCGAGAAGTACGGCGCCAGGAACCCCAAGAGCTGGCAGCTGAAGTTCCACACCCAGACGGCGGGCTGCTCGCTCACCGCCCAGCAGATCGAGAACAACATCGCCCGGACCGCGTTCGAGGCCATGGCCGCGGTCCTCGGCGGCACCCAGTCGCTGCACACCAACTCCATGGACGAGGTCCTCGCCCTGCCCACCGAGAAGGCCGCGCAGATCGCTCTGCGCACCCAGCAGATCCTCGCCTTCGAGACGGGCGTGCCCTCGGTGGCCGATCCGCTGGCGGGGAGCTGGTTCATCGAGGACCTCACCAACCGCATGGAGGAGGCCGCCGAGGACTACTTCCGCGCCATCGATGAGCGGGGCGGCATCGTCAGCGCCATCGCCGATGGCTACCCGCAGCGGGAGATCGCCGAGGCGGCCTTCCACTACCAGTCGCAGCTCGACTCCGGGGAGCGCGTCATCGTCGGCGTCAATGCGTTCACCGAGTTCGCCGACGGTCAGTCCCCCGAGGTGCTGGTCATCGACATCGACGTGGAGCGCGAGCAGGCGGACCGTCTGCGTCACCTTCGCGAGAACCGCGACAACAGCAGCGTCGCCACCCGTCTCGACGCGCTCAAGGAGGTGGCCGCGGGCAGCGACAACACCATGCCGGCGCTCATCGATGCGGTCCGCGCTCGCGCCACCGAGGGCGAGATCGTGGCCGCCCTCCGCGAGGTGTTCGGCGTGTACCACGAGACCCCGGTGTTCTGAGTGCTGCACATGCCGTCTGGGCCGGCTCAGCGGCGGATCACGATGTTCAGCACCACCGTGAGCACGACGCTGATGACGATGCAGCTGACGATGGGGAAGAAGAAGCCGCTGTTCTGACCCTGGATGGAGATGTCCCCGGGCAGCCGCCCGAATGGCAAACGGCCGCCGAGCGCGAGAAATCCACCCACCGCGGCAACGACGATCCCGACCGCCAGCAACAGGCGTCCCACCGTGGTGAGGTCCATGCGGGGAGCGTAGCGCGGCCTGGCGGCTGCAACGTCGTCGTCGCCGCTGCGCTACAGTGGCGGCAACGGATCCACTTCAAGCAGGTCCCGCGAGGCCGGCAAGGGATGCGCATCGCCGTCACCTGACGGCGCGCCTTCCGCGCGGGCTGCGGTCCCGGAGGGTTGGCCATGGCGGTGCGAACAGGAGCGCTGGACCACGTGGTCAGCGCCGGCCAGTTTGATCGTCCCCTCCTCGACGCCCTCTTCGCCCGGGCCACGGAGCTCGAGGGAACCCGGGGGCACAGCCTCTCCGGACGGATCATGGCCACCCTCTTCTATGAGCCGAGCACCCGGACGCGGCTGAGCTTCGAGTCGGCGATGCTGCGACTGGGCGGCTCGGTGCTCGGCACCGAGGCGGCGCACGTGTTCTCCAGCGCCATGAAGGGGGAGACCCTCGAGGACACCATCCGGATGGTGTGTGCCTATGCCGACGTGATCGTGCTCCGCCATGACCGCGAGGGAGCTGCTGCACAGGCTGCTGGGGTGGCCAGCGTGCCGGTCATCAACGCCGGTGACGGGCCCGGCGAGCACCCCACCCAGTCGCTGCTCGACCTTTTCACCATCGAGCGCGAGCTGGGTCACATCGAGGGCCTCCACGTCGCCATCTGCGGCGACCTCCGCTTCGGGCGGACGGCGCGCTCGCTGGCCCGTCTGCTGGCTCTCTACGACGGGATCCGGCTGAGCTTCGTCGCTCCCGATGTCGTCCAGGTGGGTCCCGACATCCGGGCGCTCCTCGACGAGCGCCACGTGCCCTACTGGCTCCACGACCGTCTCGACGAGGTGATCACCAGCGCTGACGTCGTCTACCAGACGCGCGTCCAGAAGGAGCGCTTCACCGACCACGGCGAGTTCGAGAGAGCGCGCGGCGCCATCCGCATCGACAGGGCGGCGATGGAGCTGCTTCCCGCCGGCTCGGTGGTCATGCACCCTCTGCCGCGGGTCGATGAGATCGACAGGGAGGTGGACTCCGATCCGCGGGCCGCGTACTTCCGGCAGGCGGCCAACGGCGTAGCCCTGCGCATGGCGCTCCTCGAGCTGGTGCTGGGATGAGCGGCGCCCCGCAGTCGCTGGAGGGCAGGCCCCGCCTGCTCGACGAGATGGCCGTCGCCCGGGCGGTGCTCCGGCTCGCTCACGAGATCGCCGAGCGGCATGAGGGCGAGCAGATCGTCCTCGCCGGCATCCGCACTCGCGGTGTTCCTCTGGCCCGGCGGGTGGCGCGGGCGCTGGCGGCCCTCGGCCAGCCGCACCCGACCGTGGTGTCCCTGGACCTGCGCGACTACCGTGACGATCGTCCCCGGCCGATGCGACCACGCCCCGGAGCCCTCGGAGCGACAGAGGGCTCGACCGCTCCGCGCATCGACGGCCGTGTCGTGGTGCTGGTCGACGACGTCCTCTTCACCGGGCGCACGCTGCGGGCAGCTCTGGACGCGCTCATCGAGCAGGGCCGTCCCGCCACCGTCGAGGTGCTGGTTCTCATCGATCGAGGGCATCGCGAGCTGCCCATGCGCGCCACCTATGTGGGCAAGAACGTGCCCACCGCCCCCAGCGAGCGGGTGGCGGTGCGACTCCGTGAGATCGACGGCGTCGACGGCGCATGGGTGATCGAGGGGGTTGAGGCATGAACTGCATCCTCCGCGGCGTGCGCGTCATCGATCCCGCTGCCGGCCTCGATCTCGCCGGCCAGGACGTCTGGCTCAGCGAGGGCCGGATCATCGCCATCTACCGGCAGATCGACGAGGGCACGGTCCCGGTCATCGACCTGACCCCGGCTCCGGGGCAGTCGCCGTGCATCCTCGCCCCCGGCTTCATCGACCTCCATGCCCACCTCCGTGAGCCCGGAGACGAGGCTGCCGAGACCATCGCCAGCGGCGCCGCGGCGGCGGCGGCGGGCGGTTACACACACGTCGTGGCCATGGCCAACACCGACCCGCCCGTGGACACGCCGGAGCGAGTCGAGCAGGCGCGCCGGCGGGCAGGAGCAGCGCCGGTGGCGGTGATGGTGGCCGCGGCGGCGACGCGCGGGCTGGCCGGCGCCGAGGTGGTCGACATCGAGGGCTGCGCGGCGGCGGGCGCGGTGGCGTTCAGCGATGACGGGCGCAACGGTGCCACGGTCGAGGTGCTCGCCGAGGTGCTTGGCCGGGCCGCGGACGTGTCTCGCACGGTGCTTGTGCATCCCGAGGACGAGGCCATCATCGCTGCGCGTGCTCCGGCCGGTAGCGTGCTGACGCGGGCCGGCGAGCGCCCCGAGCTGGCCGAGACGTCGGCGGTGCGAGCGGCGCTCGACGCCCTGGCGCGGGCGGGGCGCGGACGCCTCCATCTCCAGCATCTCTCCACGGCGGCATCGGTGGAGCTGGTCCGGCGCGCCCGCGAGGACGGGATGGCTGTCACCGCGGAGGTCACTCCCCACCATCTGGGCATGTGGCTGCCCCTCGCGCAGCCGCCCGAGCCCGCGGCTCTCGTCAAGGTCAACCCCCCGCTGCGAGGCGAGCACGACCGGCGCGCGCTCATCGAAGGCCTCCGCGACGGGGTCATCGACGCCGTGGCCACCGACCACGCGCCGCATCGCATGGATCAGAAGACGGGCCCGATGGCCGCCGCGGCTCCGGGGATGACCGGCCTGGAGACCGCCCTGGCGACGTGCATCACGCTGGGTGGGATGGGCGGCGACTGGATCCCGGTGCTCGTCGAGAGGCTCACCGCCGGCCCCCACCGGGTGCTGGGCGGCGCCGCGCCTCCCCGGGAGCCCCGCCTGCGGGTCGGCGAGACCGCCACCTGCGTGCTCTTCGATCCCGCCGCCGAGTGGACGGTCGGCGAGCCCGCCCCGCACTCGCGATCGCTCAACACACCGCTCCTCGGCGTCCGCCTCCGTGGCCGCGTGCTCCTCACCATCATCGACGGCGTCATCGCCCATCAGGACGAGAGCCGCCTGGCCTGGGCCGCTCAGCTGCTCGAGATCGCCGGTGGCTGAGCCCGCCGCGGGGCGGCTGGCCCTGGAGTCCGGGGCGGTGTTCGACGGATGGCTGTTCGGCGCCGATGTCGGGGCCGGCAACGGCGAGGTGGTCTTCAACACCTGCATGTCGGGATACCAGGAGGTGATCAGCGACCCGTCCTATGCGGGACAGGTGGTGGTCATGACCCACCCCCTGATCGGCAACTACGGCTGTCGCGACGACGCCGCGGAGTCCTACCGGGTGCACTGCCGCGCGCTGGTGGTCCGCGAGCTCTCCCGCGACGCCGGTCATGCCCGCGCCGAGCGAACCCTCGACGAGGAGCTGCGCCGCTGGGGCGTTCCCGGGCTCGCGGGTGTCGACACCCGAGCACTGACCCGCCATCTGCGCGACCACGGGACCCTCCGCGGAGTGATCGCCGCCGCCGGGTCGATGAGCGCCGCCGAGCAGGTCGAGGCGGCGCGGCGTGCCCCCACCGTGACCGACCAGGACCTGGTGGCCGAGGTCGCCCACCGGGAGGCGGTCTTCGACTGGACAGAGCCACTCGACGCCACCCTGGCCCGCGTCGTCGAGCTGGCCGGGACAGCCGGCGCCTTCAGGGACGTGCGGGTGGTGGTCATCGACCTCGGCGTGAAGTACAACCAGCTGCGCGCCCTGCGCAGCCGTGGTGCCGACGTGGTGGTCCTGCGCCACGACGCCGGGCTCGACGAGGTGGTGGCGCAGCGACCGGATGGCGTGCTCGTGTCCAACGGTCCCGGCGACCCCGTCCGGCTCGACCATGCGGTGGCTCTCACCCGCGCGCTCCTGGAGCGTCGCATCCCCCTGCTGGGAATCTGCCTCGGCCATCAGGTGCTCGGCCGGGCCATCGGAGCCACCACCTCACGGCTGCCATTCGGCCACCACGGCGGCAACCACCCCGTGCGCGACGCCGAGCGCGGCACCGTCCGCGTCACCTCGCACAACCACGAGTTCCAGGTCGACGCGGAGAGCATCCCGGGTGACAGCGGCTGGTACGTCAGCGAGCGCAACCTCAACGACGACAGTGTCGAGGGGCTGCGCCACACCGAGCTTCCCGCGTTCAGCGTGCAGTACCACCCCGAAGGGGCGCCCGGCCCCCAGGACCGCGCCGAGGTGTTCGACGAGTTCCTGCGTATGTGCCGGCGCGTCTCGCAAGAGCGTACCGGCGAGGGCGAGGACGGGCATCGCGCCTTGCTCGAACAGGCTTCGGCGCCAGTGGCGTCGGCTGCGAAGACGCCACCGGCGTCTCCTCCGCCTCGCTGTGTGCTGGTCATTGGCTCTGGGCCTGTTGTCATTGGGCAGGCGGCTGAGTTCGACTACGCGGGGACGCAGGCTTGCCGGGCCTTGCGCGAGGAGGGGATTCGGGTTGTGCTGGTCAACAGCAACCCGGCGACGATCATGACCGACGACGACGTCGCCGACGTGGTGTACGTCGAACCGCTCACCGTCGACGTGCTCGAGCGCATCATCGCGGCGGAGCGGCCGGATGGGTTGCTGGCCACTCTCGGCGGGCAGACCGGGCTCAACCTGGCGGTGGAGCTCGCTGATGCCGGGGTCATCGAGAGGTACGCGGTCAGGGTGCTGGGCACCTCGCTGCAGTCGATCCGCACCGCTGAGGATCGCGGTCTCTTCAAGGAGCTGCTCACCCGCATCGGTGAGCCGGTCCCGGAGTCACGCACCGTCTCCTCGCTCGCCGAGGCGCGCGCCTTCGCCGCCACCGTCGGCCTTCCCCTGGTGGTCCGTCCCGCCTACACGCTGGGTGGAACCGGCGGAGGATTCTGTGAGACCGACGAGACGCTCACCGAGCGTGTCGGCACCGGCCTGGCCGCGTCGCCGATCAGCCAGGTGCTCGTGGAGCGCTCCCTGGCGGGCTGGCGCGAGCTCGAGTACGAGGTGATGCGCGATGCGTCGGGCACCTGCATCACCGTGTGCAACATGGAGAACATCGATCCGATGGGGGTGCACACCGGCGACTCCATCGTGGTGGCGCCGGCGCAGACCCTCACCGATCGCGAGCATCAGCAGCTGCGCAGCGCGGCGCTGCGGATCATCTCCGCGCTGGACATCGAGGGCGGCTGCAACGTGCAGTTCGCCCTCCATCCGGACAGTCACGAGTACTTCGTCATCGAGGTCAACCCGCGCGTCTCGCGAAGCTCCGCGCTGGCCTCCAAGGCCACCGGCTACCCGATCGCGCGGCTCGCCGCCAAGATCGCCGCCGGCCGGCGCCTCGACGAGATCCCCAATGCGGTCACGGGCAAGACCTGCGCGGCCTTCGAGCCGGCGCTCGACTACTGCGTGGTCAAGATCCCCCGCTGGCCGTTCGACAAGTTCCCCGACGCCGACCGCCGCCTGGGCACGCAGATGAAGTCCACCGGCGAGGTGATGGCCATCGAGCGCAGCTTCGAGGCCGCCTTCAACAAGGCGATCCGTTCCCTGGAGCAGCGCCGTCCGGAGGCGGCCACGCTGCGCGACCCCGTGCTCGTGGAGAGTCCCAACGACCGCCGCGCGTTCGCTGTCATGGAGGCGCTGCGCGGCGGGGCGGCGGTCGCCGACGTGTCGCGCCGTTCCACCATCGCGCCCTGGTTCGTGCGCCGCCTGCACTCCATCGTCGAGTGCGAGGAGCGGCTGCGCTGGGGCGAGCTCAGCGCCGCGCTTCTCGCCGAGGCCAAGCACCTCGGGGTCGGCGATTCGCGCATCGCGGAGCTGCGCGGCGAGGAACCTGCCGAGATTCGCGCGCGCCGTGACGTGCTGGGACTGCGACCCGTCTACAAGTGCGTCGACACCTGCGCCGCCGAGTTCGAGGCGCAGACCCCGTACTACTACTCGACCTATGAGAGCGAGAACGAGGGGCCCCGCGGCGCGGGGAGCAACGGGCGCGCCGTGGTGGTGCTCGGCAGCGGCCCGATTCGCATCGGTCAGGGCATCGAGTTCGACTACTGCAGCGTGCAGGCCGCCCAGGCGCTGCGCGACGCCGGCGTCGAGGCGGTGATGATCAACAGCAACCCGGAGACCGTGAGCACCGACTTCGACTGCAGCGACAGGCTCTATTTCGAGCCGCTCGACGCGGAATCCGCACTGGCGGTGATCGCCGCCGAGCGTCCGCGCGGGGTGGTGGCGCAGTTCGGCGGCCAGACGGCTGTCAATCTCGCCCGCCCCCTGCACGCCGCGGGAGTCATCATCCTGGGCAGCGACGTCGACACCATCGACGCCGCCGAGGACCGGCGCACCTTCGAGGCGCTGATGCGCTCACTCCACATCGATCAGCCTCCCGGCGCCGCCATCACCGACATCGCCGAGGCCATCGAGGTCGCCGACCGCATCGGCTACCCGGTCCTGGTGCGTCCCTCATACGTGCTCGGGGGCCGTGCCATGGAGGTGGTCCACAGCCGCGACGCGCTCGAGCGCTACCTGGTGGCAGCCATGGCG
>DASZKZ010000064.1:0-2906 GCA_035552595.1 Candidatus Dormiibacterota bacterium | reverse complement strand
TTTTTTCAGGAGACCGCAGCGACGCTATGGCCAATCCGTACGACCTCATCGTCATTGGCTCCGGGCCGGCGGGCCAGCGCGCCGCCATCTACGGCGCAAAGCTGAACAAGAAGGTCGCGCTGGTGGAGATGCGCGAGGTGGTGGGCGGCGCCTGCATCAACACCGGCACTATCCCCTCCAAGACCATGCGCGAGGCCGTGCTGCACCTCTCCGGCTACAACTACAAATCCATCTACGGCATGAACAATCGCGTGAAGGAACGGATCACCATGGCCGATCTCGCCTTCCGCGTGCAGCATGTCATCAAGACAGAGATTGATGTCACCGAAGCACAGCTCTCGCGCAACAACGTGGAGATGCTGACCGGCGTCGCCAGCTTTGAAGACCCCACGCACGTCAAGGTGACCAACTCGCGGGGCGCCACCGTCTACGAGGGCAAGAACGTCCTCATCGCCACCGGAACCAAGCCGGCAACCTCGCCCAAGGTGGCCATCAACGGGACGACGATCGTCAACTCGGATCTGGTGCTGAACCTGCCGAACCTGCCGAAGACGATGATCATCGTGGGCGGCGGCGTCATCGGCGTCGAGTACTGTTGCATGTTCGCTGCGCTGGGCGTTCGCGTGACCCTGATCGAGCGGCGGCCGCGGCTGCTGGAGTTCGCCGACCAGGAGATCGTCGAGGCCCTCAGCTATCACCTGCGCGATGCGCGCGTCACCATGCGCCTGAATGAAGAGGTGGAGTCGGTCGAAGAGAGCGAAGGCTCGGTCGTGGCAAACCTCGAGTCCAAGAAGAAGCTGCAGGGCGATGCGCTGCTGTACGCAGTCGGCCGCCAGGGCAACGTCGACGAGCTGAACCTGGCCGCTGCCGGCATTGAGGCTGACTCCCGCGGGCGCATCCCGGTCGATAAGGACTTCCGCACCAAGAGCCCGGCGGTGTTCGCCGTAGGCGACGTGATCGGCTTCCCGTCGCTGGCTTCCGTCTCGATGGAGCAGGGGCGCATTGCCGCGGCGCGCGCGTTTGGCGACGATGGCGTCGTCTCCAACCCCAGCTTCTATCCCTACGGCATCTACACCATTCCCGAGATCAGCTTCATCGGCAAGACCGAAGAGCAGCTCACCGAAGAGGACGTGCCCTACGAGGTCGGCCTGGCCTACTACCGCGAGATCGCGCGCGGCCAGATTCGTGGCGACACCACTGGCCGCCTGAAGCTGATCTTCCATCGCGAGAGCCACGCGATCCTCGGCGTGCACATCATCGGCGAAGGGGCCAGCGAGCTGCTGCACATCGGCCAGGCGGTGATGGCGCTCGGCGGCAAGCTCGACTACTTCGTGGACACGGTCTTCAACTATCCAACGCTGGCGGAGTGCTACAAAGTGGCCGCGTTCAATGGCCTCAACCGCGTCGCGAAGCTCGATTAGCGCGCTGCGGGCAGCCTCCGCCACGGGCGCGGACATTGACGGTAAGCCCCGCTCCACGCTACTGTCTCAGACCTTAGCCGCGAGGGGATTCGAGCGTAGCCCAGTCCCCAGCACCGAGGAGCCGGACGATGACAGCACGCAGTACAACGCCCGCGCCGCCAGCGGGTGAGACGGTCGAAGCCATCGGCGTCAACGTGGCCGAGCGGATCTACGCCAGCCTGGTCGTCGATCACAAGCTCAACCGCGAGCTGATCTCCTATCCTGCCGGCCCGGCGCCAGAAGATGCCGACGAGGACAGCTCGCTCGTCGAGTTGCCGACGGAATCGCTGGCAGACGCGATTGCCGACCTGGTAGCCCAGACCGCGCAGGGGCACGAGAGCACAATACGCGGCGTCGGTATCGCCATCCCCGGACTGATTCGCAACGGCGTCGTCGAAGAGGCGCCCAACCTGCCCCAGCTCAAAGGCGCGCGCATTGAAGAGCTCGTCTCCAGCCGCCTCCCGTCGCGCGGCATCACCGCCCCAGTCACCATCCTCAACGATGCGGACGCCATGGCCGCTGGCATCGCGGTGCGCCGCGGCAAACTCGATCACATGGTGCGCGTGTGGACCATCGGCACCGGCATCGGCTATGGCTGCTATCCCTTCGCCGAGGGCGTATGGGAGGGCGGCCACACCGTCGTCACCCTGGACGACAAGGAGAACTACTGCGGTTGCGGCGGCCGCGGCCACCTCGAAGGCATCATGGGTCACCGCGCGATGCGGCTGCGCTTCCTCGACATGGAGCCGGAGGAGGTCTTCGAAAACGCCAACCGGCGCTCCGATCCCCGCTGCGTGGAGTTCAAGCTGCTGTGGCACAAGGCACTCGCGGCGGCGACGGCCAGCGTGATCCATCAGGCCGGCGCGCGCAAGTTTTACATCACCGGATATAACGTGCGCTTCCTCGACCTGAACCTGCTCAAGGACTACCTCCACCAGATGGTGAAGATGAGCCCGCTGCAGAGCTACTCGGTCGAAGTGGTGGACGACGAGCCGACCACGCGCGTTCTGGGCGCTGCCGTGGCTGCGGAGCAGCGCAGCGCCCGCTGAGCTTCAGAACTCAGCCCTGGCACTTGGGACAGAACACTGTCGTGCGCCCGCCCACAACGATCTTCTTCAACGGTGTGCCGCAGACCACACAGGGCTCGCCCGCGCGCCCGTAGACCTTGTGCTGCAACTGAAAGAAGCCGCGCACGCCGTCCGCATCCACATAGTCAGAGACAGAGGAGCCGCCCAGCTCGATCGCCTCTGCCAGCACCTGCTGCACCGCGCTGTGCAGCCGAGTCAGCTCTGCGCGATTCAGCCCGCCAGCGTGCCGCCGCGGCCGAATCCCCGCGCGGAAGAGGCTCTCGTCCGCGTAGATATTCCCCACGCCGTGCAGGATCGATTGATTCAGCAGCGCAGCCTTGATGGCCAGCTTGCGCCCGCGAAACAGCGTCGCGAACTC
>DASZKZ010000063.1:0-10450 GCA_035552595.1 Candidatus Dormiibacterota bacterium | reverse complement strand
CTGTCCGATGTGATTCAGCTCACCACCACGCAGGTCGTGGGCGGCCAGCCGATCCAGGGCGCGCTCGCCGTCTCGAACCCGGGCGGCGCAATCGACCTCAACCCCCACGGTTGCAGGCCCGAGTTCACCATTGTCCTCACCACCGGCACATCACCTCCAGCTGTCGCATGGCCGGCGATCTGCGCCGCCGGTCCCTTTCTCATCCCGCACGGGGCGACCCGGTTGGCGGTCTCCGTGGCGACCACCTATCCGGCCTGCCTCCAACCAGGCGGCTCCGGGGCCGGGCTCCCACCCTGCTCGGGCGCTGGGCCTCCACCGCTCCCGCCGGGACCGTACAGAGCCGTGGTTGTATGGAATACCTTGGCGCCGCCACTGCCGGTGGCCCAGCCCGTTTCGGTGACCGTCCTCGCCAAGCGGTCGTAATCTGTCCTGCCACGACTCGTGGTGCGACAGGCGAGGACCGTCGGCTCCGTCGCGCCGGTTGACAATCGGGGCGCGCCCTGACGACGCTGGTGGCCACGCACATGGAGGGACGGCGAGTGAGTGACGACGAGCAGGACCGAAAGGCACCAGATGCTCCTTGGCGGGATGTGCCCGCGGACAGCGACGTGGTCCCCGGGACGGAGGAGCCCGACCCCGCCGAGGTGGTCGGCGCGGAGGGGGACGAGCGCGACCCGGTGTCGCACCGGCTCGACGAACCAACCGACATCTACCAGCGCGACACGCTCGACGAGCGGCTCGCCGAGGAAGAGCCCGAGGCGCCCCTGCGCGGCCAGCCCGCTGCGGAGGCGGATCAGCTTCAGGCGCCGGAACAGGGCGGCGACGACGTCATCGCCGGGGAGGAGGAGGCGGACGACGACGAGGACCCCGACGAGCTGGGCGCCGAGGAGGCGGCGATCCACATTCAACCCGAGTAGGCGTCCGGGTCCACGCGCGTACGATCAGATGGTGGAACCACGGCATGGCGAGACCGGCCGCCTCCCCCGGATGCTGCGGGGCCTCGAGCGCAAGCTGGGGGCGGACCGGGAGGGGCGGACCCTCTGGGTCTGGGCGGTGCCGGCCGCGACGGTGGTCATCACCTTCGCGGTGCTCGCCTTCATCGGCGTGCAGGGCCAGGTCGACCTCAGCCTGACGCTGCCCATGGCGCTGGTCCTGTCGGTCTTCCTCGGTGTGCTGTCGGCGATCTACCTCACCGCCCCCGCCTCCGACGAGCGCGACCAGGACGAGCCGCCCGACGATCGCCACGGCCCCGGCGTTCCACCGGAGCGGCCGCCACCCGACGGCGCGATCGCCCCCACCGTCGTCCGCCTGCCCGTCCGGCCGCCGCGCCCCGCCGAGCAGCCGACACCGGTGGGCTCGGGGTCACCCTCGCGCCACTGACGCGCCTCGGGTTCAGGTGGGCGCGGCGATGCGCTCGGCGAGATGGCGGATGGCGATCGGATAGCGGTATTCGATCCCGCCGTGACCGGCGTCGAAGATCTCGAAGCGAACATCGGTGACGCCGATCTCTGCGAGGGCAGCGCGGAACGCGGTGGCGCCGAGGTCGAGGAAGTACTCGTCGCGGCTGCCCGCGTCAATGTAGATCGTCCCCAGCGAGCGCAGCGCGTCAGCGTGCGCCGCCACCATCCGCACCGGGTCCCAGGCCAGCCAGCGCTCCCACACCTCCGGGATCATCCGCCCGGTGGACACCTCGAAGGGGAGGTCCACCCGGCCGTCGGCGCCGGCCGAGTAGGCGGCCGCCATGGCCCACATGTTGAGCAGCACGGCGTCGCTCGGCCGGCTCATCACCGGCCGGCTGCGCACGTCGGTGAAGAAGCGCTCGTAGGAGCCGCCGTGGTGGTCGCGCAGAGCACGGACCACGTCGGGCACATCCCTCCAGTAGCACAGCTCGAAGAGCGCGTCGCCGGCATGGGTTGCCAGGGCCCCGAACAGGTCGGGGCGCAGCATCGGCGTGATCATGGCGCCGTAGCCGCCGCTCGACTTGCCGCTGACGGCCCGGTGGCGGGGCCCGCTGAGACCCGCGTAGCGCGCGTCGACGAAGGGCACCACCTCGTCGCACAGGTAGGTGTGGTAGCGCCCTGTGGCCGGTGAGTCGAGGAACTGGCTGCCCCCCAGCGACGTCCAGCAGTCGACCATGGCGATGCGGCAGGGCGGCACGGTGGGGTCGCTGAACAATTCGTCGATGAGCTCGATGACGTTGGGCCGGAACGCGGTGCGGTTGTGCCACATGTCGACCTGCCCGGTGTAGCCCTGGAGAAGGTAGACGACCGGCAGCGGGGGGCCGTCGTCGTCCAGCTCGGGCGGTGTGTAGACGAGCAGCGGACGCCTGCTGGGATCGCCGAGCGGGTTGCCGCGCAGGACCGCGCTGTCCACCACCAGCTCATCGAGCCGGCCGCGCAGCGGATGCCGCCAGGGACGACCGGGGTGGAGCGCCGCGGCCTCGCTCACAACCGGCCCACCACCACGCGGGTCACGCCCAGGGTGTCGCGATGCGACCGCACCTCGCGCAGCCCGCCGCGGCGGAGCACGGTGGCGGCGCTGCGGGCGAGGTAGGGAGCGATCTCGACGAGCACGAAGCCGCCCGGGCGGAGCCACCCTGCCGCATCCTCGCCGAGGCGGCGCACCAGCCCGAGGCCGTCCTCGGATCCGTCGCTGAGCGTGTGCCGCGGCTCGAAGCGACGGATCTCGACGGGCAGGGTCCGCACCTCGTCGCGGGCAACGTAGGGGGGATGGATGGTGACCACGTCCACGGTGCCGCGCAGGGCGCGCGGCAGCGCCGCGAGCAGGTCGCCGGTGACGAAGCGCACGTTGTCGAGCTGCAGCCGTCGCCCGTTGGCCCGCCCCAGCCGCGCCGCGTCGGCCGAGATGTCGGCGCCCCACACCTCGCTGCCGCGGGTCTGGGCCGCGATCGCCAGGGCCACCGCTCCCGTCCCGGTGGCGAGGTCGACGGCAACCCGGCGGCCGCGGCGGCGGCGCAGTCGCGACACCGCCAGCTCGACCATGAGCTCGCTCGACGAGCGCGGCGAGAACACGCCCGGCCGGACCATCAGGTCGAGAGCGCAGAACCGGAAACGCCGCGTGATGTAGTTGACGGGCTCGCCGGTGAGACGCCGCTCCACCAGCGATTCGAAGCGGAGCCGCTGCGCTGCGCTGACGACATTGAGCGCCAGGTCGCCATCGCTGTCGATGTCGACATCGAGGACGTGCGCCAGCAGAACCTCGGCATCCCAGCGCGCCAGACCGGGCTGCCAGTGCTCGATGTTGCGCGATCCGGAGATCCGACTCGCGGCACCGGAGAGCAGATCTTCGCCGGTCACTCGTACACTGGACCGCGCAGATGCCGCGCCGCGGCTCGCCACCCTGGACATGCCGCGAATGGTAGCCGAGCAGCACCGACCCGCCCCTCACGCCGCCGCGTTCTTCGACGTCGACCGCACCCTGCTGCGCGGCTCCTCGCTGCTCCATGTTGCTCGGCCCATGCGCCGCGAGGGTCTTCTGCCCACACGGGCCATGTTCCACTCGCTGCTCGTGCAGGCGCGTTTCAGCCTCTTCGGTTTCGACGAGGTGCAGATCCGCGACGCTGTGCGTGGCGCCGGTGCGATGGTGGCGGGGATCGAATCCGAGCGCTTGCTGAGCTTCGCTGAGCGGGTGGTCCCGACTCATGTCGTTCGCCGCGTGTACGCCGAAGCTCGGGCACGCATCGACTGGCATCAGCGACGTGGCGACCTTGTCTTCCTGGTCTCCTCGTCGCCACGCGAGTTCATCACCGTGCTGGGCTCGGTTCTCGGAGTCGACGGCATCGCCGCCACCGATGCCGAGCTGCGTCAGGGTCGCTACACAGGCCGCATCCTTCGTCTCTGCCACGGAGAGGGGAAGGCGGACGCCGTCCGCGAGCTGGCCGCCACCCACCACGTCGGGCTCGACATCTCCTTCGCGTACGGTGACAGCTTCGCCAGCGACCTGGCCATGCTGGAGGCGGTGGGACATCCCGTGTGCGTCAACGCGGATCGGCTCCTCACCGCGCACGCGGCCGTGCTGGGCTGGCCGGTGGAGCGGTTCCAGCGACTCTCGATGCGGCCCGGCGCCGCCTCCTTCCGCCGCCTGCCACGCCGCGTGGTCACCGGCTCCAGCCCTGCCGTGCAGCGCGCCCGCGGACATGTCCGCAGAACAGCCCGGGCTCTGCGCGAGCTGTGAGCACGCCCGCGTCATTCGCGGGGCCCGCTCACAGTTCTGGATGTGCCGCCTGGCCGAGTCGGATTCCCGCTTTCGGCGCTATCCGGCGCTCCCTGTGATCACCTGCAGCGGCTACCGGCGCGGCACACCCGAGCGCCCGCGCCCGGCGTGAGTCGGTCGCTGGATGTCAGGCGAGACGGGACGGGGCCTGCGACGCGAGGGTGATCAGATTCAGCTGCGTCGCCGTGGGGGGGAGCAGACCGGCGTCGGCGGCGAACGTCGCCAGGCTGGGGGCACCGCCCATCTCGATGCGCCGGAACACGAACGGCTGGCTCAGGGTCTGCATCCTCCCGGGCATGGTGGTGACCGCGTCGCGGAAGCCGGCGGCCTGCACCAGCTGCACCACGGCGGCGTTGAAGCCACCGTACGGGTAGGCGAAGTCGAGCACGGGATGGCCGAGCAGCTTCTCCAGCGCGGCCTTGCCGCCGTCGATCTCAGCTTTCTCGGCCGCCACCGGCAGCGCCGCCAAGTTGACGTGGTGCACCGTGTGTGACCCGATGACCATGCCCTCGGCATCCATCTGCCGCACCTGCGCAGCCGTCATGTAGCGGGGCCGGTTGACGAACCCGCTGACCACGTAGTCCGTGGCCACGAACCCGTAGCGCGCCATGACCGGTTGCACCGCAGTGGCGAAGTCCGCGTAGCCGTCGTCGAAGGTGAGGACCACGGGGTGGGCGGGCAGCGAGCGCCGGCCGGCCAGCGCGGACATGAGCGTGGCCAGGGTGATGGGATGGGCGCCCTCCACGTGGAGAAGCGCCATCTGCCTGGCAAACACCGCCGGCGAGATCGAGAGGTGGAAGCTCAGCAGGTTCTGTGGAGAGGGAACGATGACCCGGATGTAGTGGTAGTAGAGGATGGGCACGGTGAGGTGAGGACCGGACGGCACCGAGATGGTGATGGACTGTGCCACGGCGGGCGGCAGCGGTCCGTCTGGAAGCTCGTTGCCGGGTGAGGGCTGGGAGCTTCCCGGGTGCATGGCCAGCTGGCCGCCGACGGCAACCCCCTTGGCGGTGGGGAGCAGCGTGGTTGCGGTCGCCGCCAGCACGGCGAGCAGGAGCACGCAGGCCGCGATCGCGAGGCGGCCCCGTGTCTCACCGTGGCGAGAACCGGAGGCGTTGCTGGTCATGCGTATCCAGTCTGAAACCGGCGCACCTGGCGGCGCCATGACACCACCACCCAGGATACGTGCTCCACCGCATTGCGCCGACACATCGCGGCACATCCGTGACGGTCACTCGGCAGGCGTCCCCGCCGCGCCGGATGGCTGATCGGCAGGCCGCCAGATCGTCTTGATGTTGACGAACTCGCGGATGCCGAAGCTGGAGAGCTCGCGACCGTATCCACTCTCCTTGACGCCTCCGAACGGTATGCGCGGATCGGAGTGGGTCATGCCGTTGACGAAGACGCCGCCACTCTGCATCTGCCGGGCCAGGGCGACTCCACGCTCCTCGTCGCGCGTCCAGATGTTGCCCCCCAGACCGAAGTCGGAGTCGTTGGCCACCGAGATCGCCTCCGCCTCGGAATGGACGCGCATCACCGCAGCCAACGGACCGAACGTCTCCTCGCGAAACGCCGCCATCGACGGGGTGCAGCCGGTCAGCACCGTGGGATTGACGAAGTAGCCGCGGCGCTGGGGCCGTCCCCCGGAGCGCAGCGTCGCGCCCGCGGCCAGCGACTCGCGCACCTGGCGCTCGAGGGTCTCGCGCAGATCGTCTCGTGCCAGCGGCCCCATGGTCACGGAGTCGGCGAGCGGATCGCCGACGACGATCTTCTCCGCCTCCCTGACCAGCAGCTCCTCGAACTGATCGGCCACCTCGTCGGCCACGATGAACCGCTTGGCGGCGATGCAGCTCTGCCCTGCGTTCTGGAAGCGCGCCTTGGCGGCCGTCGCCGCGGCCGCCTCGAGGTCGGCGTCGGCGAGGACCACGAAGGCGTCCGACCCTCCGAGCTCGAGGACGGACGGCTTGAGGCTGCGGCCCGCCGCGGCGGCGACGCTCCGGCCGGCGGCGGTGCTCCCGGTGAGCGTGACCGCAGCAATCCTGCGGTCCTCGATGATCGCGGCGACGCGGTCGTTGGGGATGAGCAGCACGGCGAAGACGCCGGAGGGAAACCCGGCATCCATGAACAGCTCGCCCAGGGCAAGGGCGCATCCGCTCACGTTGCTGGCGTGCTTGAGGACGGCGCAGTTGCCGGCGCAGAGCCCCGGCGCGGCGAAGCGGACCACCTGCCAGAACGGAAAGTTCCACGGCATCCCCGCGAGAACCGTGCCCAACGCCTCGAAGGCCACGAAGCTCCGCGGGCTGTCGCTCGGAAACGGTTCGTCGGCGAGAAAGCCGGGAGCATGGTCGGCAAACCACTGGCAGGTGAAGGCGCACTTCTCGACCTCGGCACGCGCCTCCGCGATGGTCTTGCCCATCTCCGCGGTGATCAGCGCGGCGAGGGCGTCGCGGCGCTCGCGGAGCAGCTCACCGAGCCTGGCCATGAGCGCGCAGCGCTCCTCGATGGGGGTGGCCCTCCACTCCGGCCAGCGCGCGACGGCGGCGTCGAGGACGGCACCGACCTCGCGCTCGGAGTGCACCGGGTAGGACGCGATCGCCTCCTCGGTGGCGGGGTTGACGGAGCGCATCATCTGGAGCTCGACGGCCATGTGTGTTCCTCCTGCGGCCATGGTACGGAGCAGGCTCCCAGCGGCGTGGGCGCGAGCCGATGCCGTAGGGTGCCGACGATGACCATCTGGGCGCGGTCTCCCGCCCTGCGGCGTGCGGCGGACCGGATCCTCGCTGCCGGAGCGGGCCTGGTGTGACCGACGCCCGTCCCGAGGGCGACACGGTGGACACGCCGGCGACCGGCGACGTCGACGAGGACGCGCGCCAGCAGCTCCTCCAGAACCTCGGACCCCGCGATTTCCTGTGCCTGGGGCCGATTCTCGCCAAGTCGGTCTATTACTACGCTGGCATCCCGCTGGGGACGGCGCTGCAGTTCACCCGGCCGCTCTATGCGGAGCTGCTCCGGGGCAGCACCATCTCGCTGATCATCGCCGGAGCCTTCGCCGCCGGCGGGCGGCTGCCACTGTGGGCGGTGCTTCTGGCGCCGATCCCCTACACCATGCTGACCGACCCGTTCTACTACTGGGCTGGCCGCCGCTACGGGCGCCCCCTGGTCGCCTACCTGGAGACCCACGATCGCCGCTGGCACCGGCGGGCTCGACGGGCCGAGTCGTTCTTCGCCCGCTGGGGGCTGTGGACGATCCTGTTCGCGTACTTCCTGCCCGTCCCCAACGACCTTCTCTACTTCGGCGCCGGCGACGCGCGCATCGGCCTCTGGCGGTTCCTCAGCGTCGACTTCGCGGGCACGCTGCTCTTCGTGGGGCTGTGGGTATCGCTGGGATTCATCATCGGCAAGCCCGCGGAGCGGGTCGCCGACGCGGTCGGACAGTACAGCGGCCGCATCACCATCGCCCTGGTGGTGCTCATCGTCGCCTTCAGCACCTTCTCCGCGTGGCGCGGCGCGCGGCACCGCGAGTCGGGCTGACGGTCCCGCTCAGGTGATCGCGGCGCGCTCCGCGAACCGCGAGTCGAGATGGTCGCCCGCGGCGAGGAGGCCGACCAGCCGGTCGACGGCGTCCCACACGTCGACGTACCTGAGGTAGAGCGGCGCGAATCCGAAGCGGCAGATGTCGGGGGCTCGGAAGTCGCCGATCACCCCGCGCTCGATCAGCCCGCGCACCACCCCGTAGCCATGGGGATGGTGGAACGAGACCTGCGATCCCCGCTGGGCGGCCGAGCGCGGGGAGGCGAGGCTGAAGCCCATGGCCGCGCAGCGATCCTCGACGAGCGAGATGAACAGATCGGTCAGCGCGATGGACTTGGCGCGGGCCATGGCCATGTCCACCTCGAGCCACAGATCCACACCGGACTCGAGGGCCACCAGCTGGAGGATGTGGGGCGACCCTGTGATCATGGAACCCAGCCCCGGCGCGGGGCGGAACGCCGGCTCGAAGGCGAATGGCTCGGCGTGGCCGAGCCAGCCGGGGATGGGGTTGCGGAGCCGGGGGTGGAGGCGCTCGTTCACGTGGAGGAGCGCGGGCGCCCCGGGACCGCCATTGAGGTACTTGTAGCCACACCCCACGGCCATGTCCGCCCCGTCGGCGTTGACCCGCAGCGGCACGGCCCCGACGCTGTGGCAGAGGTCCCAGATCACCAGCGCGCCCGCCTGATGGGCCGCCGCGCTGAGCGCGCGCATGTCGTGCATGAACCCGGTGCGGTAGTCGACATGGGTCAGGAGCAGCACCGCCACCTCCTCGTCGAGCTCCTCGAGGAGCCGCTCCCGGGGCACCACCCGCACGCTGGCGCCGGCCAGCCGCGCAGCCCCCGCGGCGACGTAGAGGTCGGTGTGAAAGTTCTCCTCCTCGGTGAGCACCACCAACCGATCGGGGACCATGGCCAGCGCCGCGCCGACCAGCTTGAAGAGGCACACCGTCGTGCTCTCCGCCACCACCACCTCACCGGCACCGGCGCCGATCAGCCGAGCCAGCTTGGCCCCGACGCGGCCGGGCATCTCGATCCAGCGCGCGTCCGTCCAGCTGCGTATCAGCCCCTGGCCCCACTCCTCTTCCACGGCGGCGGCCACGCGCCCCGGCGTCTGCGCGGGCAGCGCCCCCAGCGAGTTGCCGTCGAGATACACCAGCCCCTCCGGGAGGGTGAAGCGGTCGCGGACTCTGGCGAGGGGGTCGTCCGCGTCTCGCGCGGCGCAGGTGGCGCGGTCGCTGACGGCGGTCACAGGCGGTTGCGCACCTCCCACAGCTCCGCGAAGAATCTCCGATCCAGCGTGGTCTTCAGGTAGGCGACCCCGAGGCTCCCGCCCGTGCCGGTCCGGCTGCCGATCTCACGCGCCGCCATGAGGGCGTGATGATGGCGCCAGCGCGCGATCGTCTCGTCGTGATCGAGCAATGCCTCACAGACCTGGTGGAGCACGGCCCGCCCGGGCTCGTCGTGCTCGCGGTACAGCGCCGCCAGGGTGGCCAGCCGGCGCTCGCCTGCGCCGTCATCGTGGCCGTCGGGGAAGTCGAGCCCGCCGCTGCGCATCGCAGCCGCCAGGGCTTGGGACAGGGAGCGCTCACGGAGCCGCGCGCCCAGCTGGGCGCGCTGGGCGTCGGTGCGCCCGGCGTCATCGAGATGGCGGGGATCGGCGCCGCCGGAGAGCGCCTCGATCTCCCGGAACTGGGTGGACTGGAATCCCGACGCGGGTGCCAGCGGGTCGCGGAAGCGCATGAAGCCGTCGGGGCTCATGCTCTCGAGCACGCGCAGCTGTTCGATGAGCAGCTGCTCGACCGCCACCGCGCGGCGCAGGGGCGCCAGCGCCAGGTGGGGGGTGCCGCGGTCGAGGGCCAGCGCCGCGGCGTCGAGCTCGTGGAGGATCAGCTTGAACCACAGCTCGTAGACCTGGTGGACGACGATGAAGAGCATCTCGTCATGGGCGCCGTCGCTGAGCGGCTGCTGGAGGTCGAGGAGCTCATCGATGCGCAGATAGGTCGCATAGTCGGTCAGCGCAGTCACGGCGTCCCACTGTAGTGGAGCGCGCCGGGCGTCACGCCGCCTCGGCGAGGCGCCGCCGCAGGAAGGCGAGGACCGCCGCCTCTCGCCCGGACAGCTCGTCGAGCGACTCCGCCAGGGTCTCCTCGGCCCGCTGCCCCAGGTTGGCGAGGAGCGCGCCGTCGAGGTGGCCGCTGATCACCTGGGGATGCACGTAGCAGCGGCGGCACACCGCCGGGGTGTTGCCGAGGTCGCGCGCCACCGACTCGACGGCGGCGACGACCTGGCGTTTGGCCTGGGTGTGAGAGGCGTACTCGCCGAGCTCCTGCAGGGCCCATGCGGCCAGGACCGTGCCCGCCCAGGTGCGGAAGTCCTTGGCGGTGACGTCGGCGCCGCAGGTCTCCCGGAGGTAGTCGTTGACATCGCCGGAGCCGAGCGCGTGCACCGCGCCGTCGCCGTCGAGGTACTGGAGCAGGCGCTGCCCGGGGAGCTCCTGGCACCGGCGCACCACGCTCGCCAACCGGCGGTCGGTGATCCCCACGGTGTGATCGATCCCGCCCTTGCCCCGGAAGACGAAGCGCATCTCCGCCCCGCGGGCGCGGACGTGGCGGGTGCGCAGGGTGGTGAGTCCATAGTGGCGGTTGTCCCGCGCGTACTCCTCGTTGCCGACCCGGACGAGCGTGCTC
>DASZKZ010000062.1:0-3511 GCA_035552595.1 Candidatus Dormiibacterota bacterium | reverse complement strand
TGCGAGCCAGGCAGCGGAGCGGGTTTCCAATACGTCCGTGGTTCGGGCGTGCGCCGTATAGTCCGGCGGGCCGGTGCATGTGAAAAAAACCGATTGGAGAGGCCGCCGATGACACCCGAAGAGATCAAGTCCGCAATCACCGGCTGGTGCAGCGAGGGGACCTCGCTGCAGCTCGTCGAGGATCGCTCGGAGCCGGGTGCGGACTTCGTGCTCGGCCTGCGCTCCGGCGGCCACGGCGCAGCCGGGACCGTCCCCGTCGACGTCCGCCTCGACCAGGGCGCGGACCGTCTCACCGTGACCTCGACCTCCACGGCGACCGGCTCCGCGGAGGAGGTGCGCTCCCTGCTCGACAGCCGCCCCGCCGCGGTCCACGGAGACACCTCCGCGGACGGCGTCGTGGTCACCGGCCACGTCTACACGGACGGGTTCAGCAAGCAGGCCCTGGTGCACACCATCGCCGAGGTGGCCAAGACACGCGGCCTGCTCGACTCGCTGGCAACCGCCGGCACCAGCACCGGCGTGACCGGAGCCGACGCGGCCGCCGCCCAGCCGGCCCGGGAGGAGCCGTCGAGCCGCCCCGAGCCGGCCAGCTCCTTCGGGACCCCGGTGTCGACGCTCCCCGCTCCCAGCTTCGGGACCCCGAGCCCGTCGGCCGGCGGCTATTCACCGCTCAGCGGGCAGCCGGCCCAGCAGCCCCATCCGGCGGCGACGGCGTTCGCGCCCACCCACACGGTGCCCCCGCAGGGCATGCAGGCCTGGGCGGCTCCGGATCCCAACGGCGCGGTGGTGGCCACCTTGGGCGGCGGCCTGCCCATCCAGATCACCGAGGTGCGCGGCGCCTGGGCGCACGTGCTCTGCTCCAACGGCTGGACCGGCTGGGTGGACGGCCGCATCATCGGCGTCGCCCGCTGACCGGCGCGTCACCCCCACCGCCCCCATGGAGCTGACCGAGGTCCTCTACGAGAGAGGGGACGACGGGGTGGCGACGATCACCCTCAACCGTCCGGAGCAGCGCAACCCGCTCGGGCCTCAGATGCTCCGCGACCTCGGCTCGGCGCTGCAGAGCGCCAGGGACGACTCCGCGGTGCGCGCGGTGGTGCTGACCGGGGCCGGCGACAGGGCCTTCTGCGCCGGCGCCGACCTCTCCAGCTTCGCGGCCGACGCCACCGAGGTGGAGCGCCACCTCGAGCGGGGCGCGTTCGTCGAGCTCTTCCTGGCCTGCCGGCGTCTCGGCAAACCACTGCTCGGCTGCATCAACGGTCACGCCCTGGCGGGCGGATTCGGCCTGGCGCTGAGCTGCGACCTGCTGGTGTGCGCCGACACCGCCACCTTCGGCACACCGGAGATCCGCGTCGGCGTGTGGCCGATGATGATCATGTCGATCGTCACCCGCAACCTGGGACGCAAACGCGCGCTCGAGCTCTTCATGACCGGGGCACGCATCGACGCCGCGACCGCGCTGCAGTGGGGGTTCGTCAATCGGGTGGTGCCCGCCGCTGCGGTGCGCGAGCGCACCCACGCGTGGGCGGCCGAGATCGCCGCCTGGAGCCCGCTGATCATGCACCTGGGCCGCGACGCGTTCTACGCCACCGAGTCGCTCGACCAGGAATCGGCGCTGCGCTATCTGCAGGCCCAGCTCACGGTGGTGTCGATGACCGAGGACTTCCGCGAAGGGGTGACGGCTTTCCTGGAGAAGCGAGCTCCCCACTTCCGCGGCCGCTGATGGCGGACGACGGCAGCCTCGACGACCTCGCCGCCTCCCTGGCGGCACGGCGTGACCGTGCTCGAGGCATGGGCGGCGCCGAGGCGATCGCCAAGCAGCACGGGCGCCACAAGCTCACCGCTCGCGAGCGCATCGAGCTCCTCGTCGACGCCGGCAGCTTCGTCGAGCTGGGCATGCTCGCTCACCAGCACTCGCTGCACGTCGCAGAGACAGACCCCGAGCGCACCCCCGCCGACGGGGTGGTCACCGGCGAGGGCCTGGTCGACGGCCGGCGTGTCTGCTGCGCGGCGTACGACTTCACGGTCATGGCCGGCTCGATGGGAATGATCGGCGAGCACAAGGTGGCCCGACTCCGTGCCAAGGCCCTGCTCAACCGCCTCCCCATGATCTGGCTGCTCGACTCGGCCGGTGCGCGCATCCAGGAGGCGGCCGGCAGCACCTTCGCGGGCAGCGGCGCGCTCTTCTATGAGCAGGTCCAGATGAGCGGGGTGGTGCCCCAGGTCGCGGCCATGCTCGGGCCCTGCGCCGCCGGCACCGCGTACATCCCCGGCCTCGCCGACTTCGTGCCCATGGTCAAGGAGACGAGCAGCATGTCGCTGGGGGGCGCCCGCCTGGTGCGTGCCGCAACCGGGGAGGAGACCACCGACCACGACATGGGCGGCAGCCAGGTGCACTGCTACGTCAGCGGCGTCGGCGATCTCGAGGTGGAGGACGACGCCGCGTGCGTCGCCGCGGTCCGCGAGTTTCTCTCATTCCTGCCGTCCCACAATCGCGACGCGCCGCCGCGCACCATCACCGCTGATCCGCGCGACCGCCGCATCGAGGATTTCGCCAGGCTGGTTCCGGTCTCTCCACGCGCCGCGTACGACGTTCGCAAGGTGATCAAGCGCCTGGTCGACGACGGCCACGTCTTCGAGATCAAACCGACCTGGGCCAGGAACATCGTCACGGCGCTGGCCCGTTTCGACGGGCGCAGCTGCGGAATCGTGGCCAGCCAGCCCCTGCACAAGGGCGGAGCGCTCGACATCGACGCCGCCGACAAGGCGGCGCGCTTCATCACGCTCTGCGACGCGTTCAACGTCCCGCTGCTCTTCCTCCAGGACGTGCCCGGCTTCATCGTCGGTACCGAGGTGGAGAAGCAGGGCATCATCCGTCATGGCGCCAAGATGCTCTATGCGGTCAGCGAGGCCACCGTCCCCAAGGTGACCGTGGTGCTGCGCAAGGCGTACGGCGCCGGCTACTACGTGATGTGTGGCCGCGGCTACGAGCCGGACACGCTGGTCGCCTGGCCCGGAGCGGAGATCTCGGTGATGGGTCCCGAGGGAGCTGTCGACATCATCTTCACCAAGCAGATCGCCGCCGCCGAGGATCCCCAGGCGGAGCGCGCCAAGCTGGTGGAGACGGTGCGAGCGACCATCGATCCCTACGTGGCCGCCGGCTGGGCGATGATCGACGACGTCATCGACCCGGCCGAGACGCGCCTGGTCATCTGCGATGCGCTCGATGCCGCGCAGACCAAACATCGAGAGCGCGCCTGGCGCAAGCATGGGGTGCCGCCGGTATGACGCAGCGCCGCGGTGTCGAACCCGGACTGCAGTTGTATCTCCCGTAACTGGGGTGATACCGTCCCCACGCCCACGTTCATGTGTCCGGGAGGGGAGACTCCATGAAGCGACGGATCGCTGTCATCGTGTTTGTCGTCGCTGCGCTTGCCGCGGGGTCGCTGGCCCTGCGCAGCGGGCCGGTCCAGGTCCAGGCGTCCTTTGGCTTCCAGAGCCTCAACAAGAT
>DASZKZ010000061.1:0-16308 GCA_035552595.1 Candidatus Dormiibacterota bacterium | reverse complement strand
GCCTCCTCGAGCTCATAGAGGTCGCGCATCCATCGCGGCCAGGGCGGCTCGATGGCACTGCGCAGCTCCTCGTGCGCGGAGAGGAAGATGGGGATGCGCAGCGCCACGGCGCCCAGCGGGACCCTCACGGCTGGCTCTGCTGCAGAGAGGTCGGCGAGGGCGCGTGGTTGGTGATCTGCTGATGCAGCGTGATCTCGCCGTTGACAAGATAGGGCTGGCGAGAGTGCTCGCGGATCACCCCCATCACCAGCATCATCATGCTCACCGCCACCCCGATGACCAGCGCAGCGCGCTGAGCTCCTCGGCCGCTGCCGCCCGGCTTGACGTGGCCGCGGGACACCGCTGCCAGATAGCTGGTCACCGACCACAGACCGAGCAGCACCATGCCGATCAGCGCAGCCGCCTTGAAGGGGATGAAGTCGCCGACGGGGTTGAGCAGGCCTCCGTCCCACCACGCCCGGTTGCCCGCGGAGGCGATGGCAGCCGCGTAGGTCGGAGCGAACCAGGCCGGCTGAACCGCCAGCAGGGTCATGAGGATCAGGCCCACCGCCAGCAGCAGCTGCCGGCGCGCATGGGCGGCGCCGGAGCGCACCATGCGCCGCCAGAAGTACAGCGATCCGAGAGTGAAGATCGAGCCCAGCAGGAAGATCTGCACCAGGAACACGTTGGAGAGATCGCCGAACATCATCGTGTACCAGGCTCCATACGCGTGCAGCTGGATCTCCTTGGCGTAGGAGTAGCCGACCCAGGGCTGGAGCAGGGTCATCGCCACCGCCCAGATCACTCCCCAGTGCGCAACCCATTCCCAGTGGAGGATCTCGGTGCGGCGTGCCTCCCACTCGAGGTGGCCGGCCGCCATCGCCCCGATGGAGCGCAGCGGCTGCATGGACTGGGGAGCGTCGGGCGACGGCTCACGCTGACGCCGGGTGAGACGCAGGTAGTTGAAGCCACCGACGAAGGCGACCACCGCACCGGCCCAGGCGACGTTGCCGATGGTGCGGTGGATGGTCAGCGGCAGGTTGGTGGGGTTGAGGATCTGGTTGAGGATGCTGACGTCGCCGCCGTTGGGCGTGAGCATGAACGACGCCACCACGTCGATGAGGAACATCTGCCACCACAGCGAGACGTTGAGCAGCAGCATCATGCCCAGCCGCGCCCGGCGATGGCCCTGGAGCCGCTCCCAGTTGGCGTAGAGGCTGTACAGGAGCACGATCTCGGTGACGAACATGACCGCCTCGAACACCAGCACCCAGAAGGCGATCTGCTGCAGGGCTGTCCAGAAGACCCCCCACAGGCCGACCAGCACGAAGGTGAGAAAGAAGATGGCGACTGCCGAGCCGAAGCCGAAGATGTACACCTGCCCCTTCACCAGCATGTGGGCGACGCGGCCGTGGCGCTCGTCGCCGCGCGCCATCGAGACCGCCTCGGAGACCAGCGCCAGCGTCGACGACCCTGTCAGAAACGCGGCGATCTGGATGTGCACCAGCGCCACCACGGCGACGAGGACGCCGTTGGTGACGATGTTGCCGCTCACCGGCGACAGAGGCGAGGCGAGAAGGAGGCGCGGGCTCACAGGTTGTACAGCCGGTTGATGCCGAGGACGGCGAAGAAGATCACCGTGAAGGCCATGAAGAGGGCGGGCACGATCACCTCAGGGCGGCGCAGCGGACGGCGCTCCGGGGAGCGATCGATGAAGGGCAGGAGCACCATCAGGGCGGCTCCGAAGCCGAGAACGCCGAAGACTCCGATGGCGATGAGCGGATTGGTCGGCGCCACCACCAGGAACTGGTCGAGGGGGAGGAAGAACCACTCCGGGGTGGGCACGTAGCTGAGCGTCGCCGGGTTGGCGGCCTCATCGAGCGGTGCTCCGGAGATCAGTCCCATGACGAAGATGACCGCGATCAGGACGGTGCTCAGCGCCATGTCCTTGAAGATCTGGTCGGGAAAGAACGGAACCGTCTCGCTCGGCGCCGCATAGCGGCGTGAGATCCGCTTGGTCGGGTAGGGCGGCTCGGCATGGCGGATCCGCTCTGCGATCTGCCTCTCCCCCTCCTCTCCCGGTGCGGTGTCGTAGTTGACCCAGGCGCCGAACTCGCCGTGGCGGCGGAGCAGGTAGAGGTGGGCGCCGATCAAGCTGAACATCAGGAACGGCAGCACCCAGACATGGATGGCGAAGGTGCGCGTCAGGGTGATGGGGCCGACGAAGTCCCCCCCGCGCCAGAGCGTGCGGATGCCGTCACCGATGACGGGGATGTAGTGGGGGATGTTGGTCACCACCGTGGTGGTCCAGTACGCCGCCTCGTCCCAGGGCAGCATCGCCCCGGTGATGGCCAGCCCGAGCACCAGGAAGAAGAGCAGGGCCCCGGTCATCCAGTTGAGCTCGCGCGGTCGCTTGTAGCTGGCCGAGAGGAAGGTGCGCACCATGTGCAGGCCGATCACGAAGATCAGCGTGTACGAGCCCCAGAGGTGCAACCCACGCACCCAGGCGCCGAAGGCGTCGCTGCTGCGCAGGTAGTCCAGGCTGTTGAACGCGTCGTTGACCGAGGGCACGTAGTCGAGCAGCAGGAAGATCCCGCTGAACAGCTGGAGCAGGATCAGCGCCAGGGTGGCACTGCCCAGCGCGTAGGCCCAGCCACCCTTCCTGGGGACCGCCTCGTAGAGCCCCTTGTGGAGAAGCTCGGTGGCCCCGGTGCGGTCATCGAACCACTCCATCCCAGAGCGGAGGCGCGTCTTGAGCGGTCGGGTGAGCCAGCGGCTGACGATCATGTGCGGTCCATCTAGATCGACTCGTCGAGCTTGTTCTCGATCTCGAGGATGGTGCGGCCCTGGTCGTCGGTGCGGAAGCGGTGCATCCACTGGGGCAATGGCTGGGGCGGTGGCCCACCCACGTTCCTGCCCTCGATGTCGTACAGGCCTCCATGGCAGGGACAGAGGAAGTTGCCCAGCGCCGGGTCCCAGTGCACGTCGCACTGCATGTGCGTGCAGATGTTGCTGAGCGCCCGGGTCTGCCCATCCGGGGTCTTGACCACGTAGACGACCCGCTGCACGGGCGGCGTCGAGTACCCCGTTCCCACGGGCACCTGCACGATCATCGGGGTGGGCTGGTTGACGGGCACGTGGTCGATCGGTCCCACCGTCACCCAGGACAGCTTCTGCTTGAGAAACAGGGGGCTGAGCAGGAAGCCCACCGCGGGCACGCTGAGCATCACCCCGACGAGCCCCATGCCCAGGCCGGTGCCGCGGATCAGCATCTCGCGCCGGGTGAGCTGCTTCATGTCCCGAGCCCGTGCACCGCGAAGAGCCCGCCCACGGCGACCACGTACATGCCGACCAGGGCGACCAGCGCGAAGGTCAGGGCCCCGCCGAGAACGGCGGCGGGACCGCGCTCCCCGCTGCGCCAGAGGCGACGCACCCCCACCAGCGCATAGCCGATGCCAAGCAGGGTCAGAAAGAGGATGACGAAGAGCAGCAGCGAGTAGTACCAGGCGGCCTGGAACTCAGCGGCTCGGACGACGAGCACGCTGCTCACGGGTACAGGCTCTGAGGGGGTTGATAGGGCTGATGGGCGTCGACCTGGCGCAGCTCGCCGTACACGGCATAGTCGCCGCGGGCGTGCTCCTTGATGTAGCCCATCAGCAGAGAGGTGACCACGGCGACGGTGCCGACGGCGAGGACGGCGTTGCGCCCGATCGACGACACCGAGCCGGTGACGCGCAGCGAATCGTCCTGGCGCCGGCGGCGGCCGCCCAGCCGGGAGAAGGTGTGCACGGCGGTCACCACCGTGGCCGCGCCCAGCCCGTAGTAGCGCACCACGTTGAGGTCGCCGCCGAGGACCGCGCTGGGCAGCGCCGCCAGCGTCATGCCGGCCACGGACACGATGATCGCCGCCCGGCTGGTCGCCGGCCACTCGCGGGGCCCGCCGTCCTCGCTGGCCAGGGCGATGTTGCCGCCGATGAACATCACCCCCACCAGGCATTCCTGGGCCACCATGAACGCGGCGGTTCCGCCGCTGAGAAGGTTGTCGAAGTAGCCGGGCTCGCTCTGGCGAATCACCTCGATGAGGGCGAAGCCCACGATGGGCATGAGCAGACCGGTGAGCAGGCCGATGCGCAGGTTGACCCGCGCCGCCCAGGACTGGAAGGCGCGCTCGGGAGCGTCACCGCGACCCCCGCGCAGCCGCAGGGCCGCGTATGCCGCGCAGAACAGCGCGGTCCAGCTGACATTGCCGATGACGCGGTGGATGAGCAGCGGCCAGTACACCGGGTTGAACGCCGGCTCGGTCAGCCCGGCGTTGACGGGGTTGATGAGGTACGCGTCGATGCCGACGATGAGCACCATGAACAGGGTCTGGAGAACGCCCACCGCGGTTCCGAGGAGGACATGGCGGCGCGGAGCCATGGAGGAGAAGGTGTTGCGATACCAGACCAGGAGCGGCACCAGCACGAAGAAGAGGGTGAAGGCGAACGCCACCAGCCACAGGAACTTGTTGATCAGCTGTCCGAACTCGTTGGCCCAGAGCCCGGTGAGCAGCACCACCGCGAACACGGCGAAGGTGGCGCCCAGGCTGAAGACCAGGTAGTAGGTGTTGGCCAGGCTGCGCGCATACCTGGCGGTGCGTTCGTCACCGGTGCGCACGTGGTGCCACTCCGCCGCCACCGCCAGGGTGATGGCGCCGAGGCTGAACTCGGCGATGAGGATGTGGACCAGGAACACGATCCCCACCGACACGTTGTTGCCGATGCCGGGGAAATCGGGCGTGGTGACCTGGAGGCCGAGCATCTCAGGCGTCTGGCAGCGCCGCGGTCATGCGTCGGCCCAGGTCGTCGATGACCGGGGCGGTGATCTCGTTGAGGCCGTTGTGGTGATGGACCGGACATCCCGGCGCGGCCTGGTCGGGTTGCGCTCCCACGGGACAGGTGGCCGCCGAGTCCGTCGTGGCTCCGTCGCGCTGCATCCGCGCGCGCGCCTCGGCGATGCCGGCCTCGACGTGGAGCACGCCCACCTCGGGAGCGCCCAGGGCGACGGCCAGCCGTTCGATCTGCTCGGTGGCGAGATTGCGCAGGAAACCGGCGGGGATGCGCTCGATGCGGTCGTCCGCCTCGTCGGTCCAGGCGAGGCGGCGGCGCTGGTCGACCTGCGGCCCGGTGTGCCTCTCGACGCCGAGGGGAGCGCGGTGGGGGCCGGCGTCGACGTCGAGGGCGTCGAGCTCGGGCGCCACGAAGGGCTCGGCCACCTCGGCGGTGATCGCCGGCAGCCGTCGCGTCCGGGCATGCTTCTCGACGATCGCCTTGACGCGGCGGCGCAGATAGCCGGCTGGGAGCTGCTGCAGGAGGCGGCGCGCCTCCACCGTCCAGCCCAGCTTGGCGCCGTCGAAGGCCACCTGGGCGGCGTCGCCCTCTCCGGCCGCCGCGGCGCGGATCGCGTCGCTGTCGAGCCGCTCGAAGGACCCGGCGTCGCTGTCGCACACAGGGCAGCGCTGCGGGGTGTCGCTCCTCGCCGCGTAGCCGCAGGTGCGACAGACCGCGCGCGCGTCCTGGATCTCGGGCTCGTCGAGCATGGCCCGCTCCGCAGAGTCGACGGTGGCAGCGGTCTCGGCGATGCGGCGCATGGTGCGTGCGAAGGGCATCAGCTCGTCGAGCGCGGTGGCCACGTCGCCGGACGAGACCACGCTGTGGCCCCGCTCCATCGCCCAGCGCAGCACGGCGGTGCGGGCCAGGCCCCGCGCTCCGCCCGGCACCGCCGCCATCCGCTCCTCAGCCTCCGGAGTCCACACCACCGAGGCGTCGGCGCGGACGTCGATGGGTGGGGTGAACGTGCCGCTGCTGACCAGAACGTTGCAGGGCGCGAGCCGGAGCAGCTGCTCGGTGTTGCTGCCCATGTCCATGGCGGCGTCGGAGTGGACGCCGATGCGGCCGAGCACGAGCAGCCAGGGGCGGGTCTCGCGGGCGTGGCGCAGGATGCGCTCGAATGCCTTGCCGTCGAGCAGGGTGATGGGCAGGTCCACCCCGTCCTCGGCGGCGGTGGCGCGCGCCACCCGGAGGTGGGATTCGTAGATCTTGGCCAGCCCGGTGTCGATGATCTCCTCGTGGAGAGCCTCCTGCTCCTTGAACCGGAAGATCTTCGAGGCCTTCTCGGAGAGCACGTCGACGATGCCGTTGAAGACGGCGTAGTGCAGGTAGGGGTCGTACACGGCCACCGCCTCGACACTCTTGCCGAGCGCCTTGCCCAGGGCGAGGGCGGTGCGCAGGCCGGCGAACGACTGCGGCGAGCCGTCGATGGCCACCAGGATGCCCCCCTCCATGGCGGCGTCGCCGGTGCTGCGGATGATGAGCAGGTCGCGCCGGATGCGGCGGGCCACCCTGTCGGTCACGCTGCCCAGCTGTGACTCCTTGACCGCCCCGGTGCCCAGCGCGCCCATCAGCACCAGGCCGACATCCTCGCTCTCGTCGACGTCGGCGACCAGCTCCTCCCAGTTGCGTCCGTCGCGCATGCGCGCCTCGAAGCGCACGTCGCGCTCCAGGCAGCGGTAGCGGAGCACGTCCGTGTAGCTGTCGCTGATCAGCTCCAGGCCGGTGCTGATCAGGCTGTCGTGGATGCGCCGCTGGCGGAGCAGCTCGGCCTCGTCCTGGTACTCCTCGGGGAGCGTGTACTCCATCTGCTTGAACCGGTAGTCGTGCATCCGCGCGGCGTAGACGTGCATGCCGATGACCCGGGCATCGAAGGCGGTGGCGACCTCCAGGGCGACCGTGCTGGCGGCGTCCGAATGCTCGGAGTTGTCGAGGGCGACGTAGAGGGTGGAGTACATCCGCTCCCCTGCCAGGCAGATGCAACATCGACCGCCGCGCGCGACCGGTCCGGCGACATCCGGGGCGCCACTCGCAACCGCGTCATCCGATGATAGCGAGCGGGGTCCTCTGCCCGGGGCCGGCGTCGGGACGTCCCGGACCTCGGCGTAAGATCACCTCGAGCGCGGCCACACGCGGGAGGGTTGACCGATGTCCGAGACGCGAGACCAGCCTCGTTGCCCGGTGCCGCACGACGCCGGCCAGGGTGCCTGCCCGGTGCCCGCCGGTGCCGCCCACCCGCCCCTCGCCTGGACGGCGGATGCCCACCGCGAGGCCGGGACCGGACGTGATCGCGCGGCGGTGAGCCGGATCGACCCCGACCGCGCCGCCGCCATGGCCGAGCGGGTGGTGGAGGCGCGGGCACAGCGTGACCGCGTCGAGGAGATCACCGACCTCTTCGTGCGGACGCTCGGCAAGAAGCTCGGCTACGGCCACCCCCTCAGTGAGCGCACCGGCACCGAGGTGGTGTTCAGCTGGACGGCCGAGGCCGAGGCGAGGCTGGCCGAGGTGCCCGAGTTCTGCCGCGACCTGACCCGCTGGCGGGTCGAATGGACGGCTCGCAAGCTCGACCTGGGCACCACCATCACCCCAGCCGAGATGGACGTCAAGTACGAGCTCTGGGGCCGGGTCTCGCACGCCATCGAAGAGCGTGACCGCGACGCGCTGCCCTGGACGGACTCGGCGCGGAGTCGCTTCGAGCGCATCCCGGAGTTCGTGCGCGGGCAGGTGCTCGAGGCTGTCGAGGGCAACGCTCGCACCCTCGGTCTCTCCGAGGTCAACGACGCTGTCGTCGACCTGGTCATCGAGCACTGGGTGGAGACCGGCGACTTCCACGAGGGCCGCTACGGCTTCAAGTAGACGGCGGAGAGGGCCTCGTCAGTCGGGCCAGTACTGCTCTTCGCGGATCTGCTTGTCGCCGAATCCACGGCGGCGCATGATCCCGTGCGCCTTGCCGATCATCTCGGGATTGCCGCACAGGTAGATGGCGCCGTGACCGGGCCTCAGCCCCGCCGGGTCGGCGTACTTGCGGATCACGTCCTCGACGCGGCCTGTCTCGCCCGTCCACTCGCCGTCCTCCCACGGGCGGCTGATGGTGGGCACATACGTGAACCAGTCGTGGGCGGCGTCGAGCCCGCGCAACTCCTCCTCGTAACCGAGCTCATCGGCGCGGCTGGCGCCCTGCAGGGCCACCACCGGCTGGTCCGCGACCCACTCGCCGGCGGCCTGGCGGCGGACCAGGCTGCGCAGGATGCTGACGAACGGGGCGATGCCGGTGACCGTGGCCACGAAGAGGTGGGGCTGGTCGAGCACCGGCGCGTCCTTGAGGAAGAGGCCCTTGCAGCGCTTGCGTACCAGCGTGGTCTCGCCGATGGGAACGTCGTGGAGCGGAGCCGACAGCTCCCCCTCGGGGACGCGCTCGATGAACAGCTCGATCTCCGCCTCGGCGGGATCGGAGGCGATCGAATAGGGCCGCTCGACGATGTGCCCGTCCAGCTCCAGGCCCAGGGTGACGTACTGGCCGGGGCGAAACGGCAGCTCACAGTCGGGCCGGATGCGCACCACCCAGAGGTCGGGAGCGAGGTCGCGGCGCGACACGATGGTGGCCGCGGCGTACTTGTCGGTGTCGATCATGCGCGCGTCAGTGTAGGGAGCCAGAGGCGCCGGACCGACTGAGCCGTATCCTCCGGGCCATGGCCGGTCCCCTCGCCCTCGTCGGCGGCGCCGAGTTCGGGCCCGGCAACGAGGAGCAGGACCGCGTGCTCGCCGCGGCCGCCGCCGGCGGGCCGGCGTATGTGGTGTGCGCCGCGGTGCGCAGCCATCCGGAGCAGGCGGTGGCCACCGCGCGCCGATGGTTCGCGACCCTCGGTGTCGAGATCATCGAGCTGCGGGTGCGCTCCCGGTCCGACGCGGCGGTGCCCGCCACGGTCGAGGCGGCGGGCTCTGCCGGCCTGGTGTACCTCGCGGGCGGCGACCCCGGGCGCACCGTCCAGCTCCTCTCCGGCACCGCGGTGTGGGACGCCATCGTCAGCGCCTGGCGCGGCGGCGCCGCCCTGGCGGGCTCGTCCGCCGGCGCCATGGCTCTCTGCCGCTGGACGCTGATCCGCGACCGCTGGCCGGACCACACCACCCGCAGGGCCGTCGACGCGCTCACCGTGGTGCCCGACTGCGCCGTTCTCCCCCACTTCGACACGTTCGGTGAGCGCTGGATCCCCTCGGCGCAGGGCGCGCTGGGGGCGGGCACCATCCTGGTGGGGGTCGACGAGCGCAGCGCCGCCGTCTGGCGCGGCGACCGCTGGTCCGCGGCGGGCCCGGGAGCTGTCACCGTGGTGGTCGGGGATGCGCGCAGCCGTTTCGCGTCCGGCGAAACCATTGCCGGGATCCCCGCACCGGACGGGCGCCCCGCGGCATAGTCGCCCGATGTCCGAGGACATCCCGCCACGCACGCGCGCCACGCCCGACCCGCTGGGCGACCCGGCGGCCGGTGTCGGAGCGGAGCGCGCGCATGGATCCGCGCTGCGACGGGCGGCCACCACCGTTGCCGTCGACACCTCACCGCTGCGGCAATCGCGCGACTTCCGCCTCCTCTTCATCGGCCAGGCGGTGTCCTACGCCGGCAGCATGATCACCTACGTGGCCATCCCCTTTCAGGCCTACACGCTCAGCAACTCGTCGCTGGTCGTCGGGCTGGTCAGCCTGACCGAGCTGGCGCCCATCGTGCTGATGTCCTTCGTGGGTGGCGCGCTCGCCGACGCCGTCGACCGCCGTCGCATGGTCCGGCTGACCGAGCTCGGTCTCTGCGCCGTGGTCGGCACACTGGTTGTCAACGCGGTGGTGCCGCACCCCCAGCTGGCGGTGCTGTTCGTGGCCGTCGGCGTGGCGGCCGCGCTCGACGCGCTGCAGCGACCGTCGCTCGACGCCCTGGTGCCTCGCCTGGTGGCCCGCGACAAGCTCTCCTCGGCGGCGGCCCTCGAGTCGCTCCGCGGCAACCTCGGCCAGGTTGCCGGACCAGCCCTCGCCGGAGTCATCATCGCCACCGCGGGCCTGCCCGCCGCGTACGGCGTTGATGTGGCCACGTTCGTCATCTCGCTGGCCGTGCTCAGCCTGATGCGGGCTGTTCCTCCGGCGCCGAACGCCGAGGGGGTGAACCTGCGAGCCATGCTCAGCGGGCTGCGCTACGCCTCGCGCCGCCAGGACCTCCTCGGCTCCTACCTCGTCGACATGAACGCGATGTTCTTCGGCATGCCCATGGCGCTGTTCCCGCAGATCGCGCTGGCCTTCGGCGGTCCCGCGGTGCTCGGGTTGCTCTATACGGCGCCGTCCGTGGGTTCGTTGCTGGCCACCCTCACCAGCGGCTGGACCAGGTCGGTGCGCCGTCACGGCCGGGCCATCGCGTTGGCGGCAGCGGCCTGGGGTGTGGCGATCGCGGGTTTCGGCCTGGCTCCCTGGCTCTGGCTGGCGCTGATCGCGCTGGCCGCTGCCGGAGCCGCGGACATGATCAGCGGCATCTTCCGCACGACCCTGTGGAACCAGACCATCCCCGATGCCATGCGCGGCCGGCTGGCGGGCATCGAGATGATCAGCTACTCCTCCGGGCCCGCGCTCGGCAACCTCGAGTCGGGGGTTGTCGGCGCCCTCGCCGGGGTGCGCGCCTCGGTGGTCAGCGGCGGTGTCCTCTGTGTGGCGGGGTGTGTCGCGCTCAGCGCGCTCCTGCCCCGCTTCTGGAGCTTCCGCGCCGGGCGGCCGGTGGATCCGGCGGAGTCGGGCAGTCTCTAGACTGCGTCGTCCGTGCCCCCCCTCAGTCCCGCCGCTCGCATGGCGCTCATCGAGCGCAACACCGCCGAGGTGATGGGGCGCAGCGATCTCCTCGAGCTCCTGGGAACACCGACACCCATCCGGCATTACATCGGCTTCGAGATCTCCGGCAAGGTCCACCTCGGCACCGGCCTGGTGTCGATGGGCAAGGTGCGCGACTTCCTGGACGCCGAGATCGACTGCCACGTCCTCCTCGCCGACTGGCACACCTGGATCAACGACAAGCTCGGCGGCGACCGCGAGGTGATCCGGCGCATCGCCACCGGCTACTTCACCGAGGCGATGCGCGCGTCGCTGCTCGCGGTCGGCGCCGACCCCGCCCGCGTCCACTTCGTGCTCGGCACCGACCTGTACGAGAGCCAGCCCGACTACTGGACCACGGTCATCGAGGTGAGCCGCAACACGACGCTGGCGCGGATGCTGCGCAGCATCAGCATCCTGGGTCGCGATCAGAGCGACTCCGTGGACTTCGCCAAGCTCATCTATCCGGCCATGCAGGCGGCTGACATCTTCGCCCAGGGCATCAACCTCGCCCACGCCGGCACCGAGCAGCGCAAGGCGCACGTCATCGCCCGCGACGTGGCCACCAGGATCCGCACCAACCGGCTCACCGACAGCGAGGGACAGACCATCAAGCCGGCCGCCGTCCACCATCCCCTGCTGCTCGGCCTGCGCCGGCCATCGGTGTGGCCGCTCCCCGATGACGTCGACGCGTCGACGTTGAAGATGAGCAAGTCCGACCCCTCGTCGGCGGTGTTCGTCCACGACGACCCCGACACCATCAGGCGCCGGGTGGCCAAGGCGTTCTGCCCTCCCCAGGAGACGCGGTTCAACCCCGTGTTGAACTGGTTCGAGCAGCTCGTCTTCGCCCTCGACGGCGCCCCGGTACGGATCGAGCGCAGCCAGGCCAACGGCGGTCCCATCACCTTCGACACCTATGCGGAGCTCGCCGGCGCCTATGGTCGAGGCGACCTCCATCCGGGGGACGCCAAGACCGCGCTGGCGGCGCGGCTCATCGACCGCCTCGAGCCGGCGCGTGCCCACTTTGCCCGGCCGGAGGTGGCCGCCATGCTCGAGGAGGTGGACGCCGCCCTGGCGCCCCGCCGCTGAGCGCCGCCGTCAGCGCCGCGAGCTCGCCGCCGCCTTGTCGATCGCCGCGAACGCCAGGTCCACCGCCTCATCGGGGCTGCCGGCCCGCCGGACCCCGGGGTCCGGACCGCGGCCATGGGGCGAGCGGATCTCCCACGTGTCCAGCCCGATGACCGGGCGCCGGTTGCGCAACGCCAGGCCGATCTCGCTGATGGTGCCGTAGGCGCCGCCGATGGCGATGATCACCGGGCAGGCGCGCACGATCAGAGCGTTGCGCATCTCCCCCATCCCGGTGGGGATGGCCAGGGACACGTCGACCGCGGCGTCGTCGGCACGGTCGCCGGGGAGCAGGCCGATGCTGAACCCGCCCGCCCCGGCGGCTCCGCGCGCCGCCGCCGCCATCACGCCGCCGAGCCCGCCGCAGACCACGATGCCGCCCCGCGACGCGATCAGATGCCCGACGCGCTCCGCCAGCGCATCGGTGGTGGGGTCGTCGCGCGAGGTGCCGCAGACGCCGATCAGCGGCGGGCGCTGGTGCGGGATCGGGGTCGCGATGGTGAAGCTCAGCGGAGTCCGACCGCACGCTGCACGCGCAGCAGGGTTGGGCCGGCGACGGCGGCGGCACGCTCGGCACCGCGGTGCAGGACGCTGCGCAGGCCGGTTTCGTCGGAGCGGACGTCGCGGTAGCGACGCTGCACGGGTTCCAGCACCTCGTTGACGGCGTCGGTCACGGCGGCCTTGAGGGCGCCGTAGCTGGCGCCTTCGAACTTCGCGACGGTGTCGGCTCGGGTGGTGCCGCTGATGGCGGCGTGGATGTCGAGCAGGTTGCCCACCCCGGCGCCGACCGGTTCGACGACGGCGGGATTGTTGTCGGTGGTGGCCCGGGCGATCTTGCGGCGCACGGTGTCCGGGGGGTCGAGCAGGAGGATGGCGTGGCCCGGCTTGGTCAGGGCCGTGCTCTTGCTCATCTTGGTGGTGGGATCGTCGAGGCCCATGACCCGCGCTCCGGTGGCGCGGATCAGGGGTTGCGGGAGGCGGAAGACCTCGCCGCGCAGGCTGTTGATCCGCTGGGCGATGTCGCGGCAGACCTCCACGTGCTGCCGCTGGTCGTCGCCGACGGGAACGAGGTCGGCGTCATAGAGCAGGATGTCCGCCGCCATCAGGTCCGGATAGGTGAGCACCCCGGCGCCGACGCGCTCGCGCTCCCGGCCGGTGCCGGCCTTGACTCGAAACTGGGTCATGCGCTCCAACCATCCCAGCGGGGTGTGGCACTCCAGGATCCATCCCAGCTGGGTGTGGGCGGCGACGTGCGACTGCACGAAGATGACGCTCTTCTCCGGGTCGAGCCCGCACGCCAGGTAGAGAGCCGCCAGCTCGAGCACGCTGCTGCGCACCAGCTCGGGGTCGGGAACCACCGTGAGGGCGTGCAGGTCGACGATGCAGAAGAAGCTGTCGTAGCCGTCCTGCTCGCGAACCCAGTGCCGCAGCGCGCCCAGGTAGTTGCCGAGGTGGAGTTGAAAGGTCGGCTGGATGCCGCTGAGCACGCGGGGACGCTCGCCGCGCGGCGGGAGGATGTCGGCGGGTTGGGTGGTGGACACGACCGCCGAAGGATACCGGCCTGGTTCGCGGCCCTTCGCCGGCCGGTCAGGCGCGCGTGCGCCGTGCTCTCCCCGTCCCCGCGGCGGCCCGCCTCTGAGCGGTGCGCCGGGTCGAGGGGGCCGTGGGGCGCGCCCGGCGGCGCTGGACAAGGCGCATCCGTGGTCCCCACACCTGGTCGAGGAAGGCGTCGATCTCGCCATAGAGGCGGTCCGGGCGCATCCGCATCTCCAGGATCGAGCTGGCCTCGATGAGGCGGCCGTTGGGCAACTCCCGGGAGAGCATGCCGGCGTCGGAGAAGGGATGGACGGGGTCGCGGTGGTGGCCGATCACCAGGGCGGGCGCTGTGAAGGTGCGCCGCTCCTCGCGATGCGGGGCGGTGCGGCCGAAGAACACCCCCTGGAGGAGCGCCCCGCTCGGTCCCGGGTCCTGGCGCACCCCGTCGAGCAGGATGTCCAGGTTGAAGGGTGTCCGCGATGAGGGGATCAGCCGTGCCAGCCTGGAGACCACGCGCATCAGCCGCCCTCCCAGGGTGACGGCGACCAGCAGTGGCGCGAAGGTGATCGCGCTGGCCACCAGACCGTTGTCCAGGACAGGCATCTCCACCACCATCGCGCGCAGCCGCTCCGGGGCCAGCGAGGCGACCTCGAGCGTGATGTTGGCGCCGAGAGAGGTGCCCCCCACCACCGCCTGGTCGAGCCCGAGATGGTCGAGAAGCGCGACCACGTCGCGCGCGAACTGGGTCATCGAGTACCGCCACATGTCCATGGGGCGGGCCGACTCCCCCTGGCCGAGCGGGTCGAGCAGGATCACCCGGTGGCCTCGCTCGGCCAGGTGCGCCGCCAGCGGAGTGTTCATCCGAGCGGGGAGCAGAAGGCCGGGCAGGAGCACGAAGGGGCGGTCTCCGGTCCCGTGGATGGTGTACGCAAGCCGCTGACCTCGGCTGCGGAAGCTGCCGCGGCGAATGCTGTGCGTCATCTGCTCGTCTCCCATGCGGGCCGAAACCACTCTGGGCGATTTTGCGTCGCTCGTACCGATTGCGCGCATGTCCTGACGGACTCGCCTTGCCGGGGGCGCTCCGGCGCGTGCCTGGCCTAGACGGTGCCGGGCTCGTACTTGAAGGAGAGCGCGACGCGTGCCCGGAAACGGGCGATCTTGCCCTCCTCGACGGTCATGTCGAGCTTGACCACCTCGGCGACGCGGAGGTCGCGCAGCGTTTGCGACGCTGTCTCGACGGCGCTGCGGGCAGCGTCCTCCCAGGACTCGGTGCTGACACCAACGAGCTCGGTCACGCGATAGACGGAATCGGCCATCAGATTTCCTCCACACGTCTGACGAGGCCTCGCATTCTCTCGCAGCCGTACCGGCTGATACGGAGCAGAGGCGCCCGTCTGGCTACGATGGACGCCCGTCAGATGGATAGGAGGGACTACTGCATGAGCTTTCTACGATTGATCGCGCGCGCGGCGTTTGCCTGGATCTTCATCAGCGCGGGCTACGGCGTCATGACCAATCCGGGGGCTCGCGTTGACCTGGTGGCCAAGAGCCTGCCGTTCCCCGAACCCGAGCTGCTGGTGCGCCTCAACGGCGCCTCCATGGTGGTGGGCGGCACCGCACTGGCGCTGGGGATCAAGCCACGTCTGGCCGCCGCGGGGCTGGCCGCGGCCCTGGTGCCGACCACATATGTCGCCCACCGGTACTGGGAGCAGTCAGACCCGGCCATGCGGCGCAATCACCAGGTGCATTTCAACAAGAATGTCGGCCTGATCGGTGGCCTCCTCAGCTACGCGCTGACAGAGGACAGCTGAGCGCAATCTCAGCGTTCTTCGTGTCCGGCGGTGGTTGAACCCGTGCCGGTGCCCCGGGCAATCCATACGGTGCCGACCAGGACCAGCATGGCGGCGCACGCGACCTGGATGGCCACGTCCCAGTGCAGCACGGACGCGGTGCCGAGCGCCCAGAGCGCGCCGACGAGCATGCCTGCATACAACGAGATGAAGATGATCGAGTTGTAGCGTCCTATGAAACCCGGCGGGGCCTGGCGCTGGATCTCGGTTATGCCCCACGTGTCCATGGAGCTTCCGGCTACGGCGCTGAGGGCGAGAACCAGCAGTGCGACAAGCGCCGCCGTCGACGCACTGAAGCCCGCGGTGGCGACGAGCTCGATGGTGATGGCGAGAAACACGCCAAACCGCGTCCAGGAGCGTTGAGGGATCCATCGAAGAGCGATCAGGCCGCCGAGTGCTCCGCCTGCCCCGACTGCGGAGTACAGGTAGCCCACGGCAGCGTCGCCGCCGAAGCGCTCGTGGGCGGCCACAACCAGGAGGGCCTGAGTGACCGTGACCACCAGTCCGCTGGCGAAGTTCGCCACGGCAACCATCCGGACGCCCGGCTCCTTCAACGCAAGCCGCATCGCCCCGTGGTCCGCTTCTCTTTGGGCTGAGTCCCTGGCTGCGCGAGGCACCGCCCTCGGAAGCGTCGCGATCAACACCGCGGCGATGGCAAAGGTTGCCGCATCGATGGCGAACAGAGGATCTGGCCCAACATGGAGGAGCAGCACCGCGCCAACGGCCGGGGCCACGAAGATGCTCGTGCTGAAGAGGAGGCCGAAGGTTGCGTTGGCGCGGGGCAGGTCCTCTTCACTAACCAGCCCGGGAAGCGCGGCTCCCATGCTGGGCCGACCGAGGGCCCCAGTGAACTGCGCCAGGCCCACAGCGAGGAAGATCGCCCAAATCAACCCCGCTTGGTGCGAAAGGATGAGGGAGGCGGTCAGGACCGCTTGAAGCAAGGACGTTGCCACGATGACCAGCCGCGGCGATAGCCGGTCGCTCAGGTGACCGCCGAGCCAGGGCCCCAACACGCGCGGAGCCACTCTGACGAGCATGTAACCCGCCGGCGCAGCCGGGTTGTGGGTGACCTCAAAAAGCACCACCAGGAGAGCGACGGTGGTCAGCCAGTCTCCATA
>DASZKZ010000060.1:0-2172 GCA_035552595.1 Candidatus Dormiibacterota bacterium | reverse complement strand
CCTGCGGTTTTCAAGACCGCTCCGATCAACCGCTCCGGCATCCCTCCGCGTGAGGTCAGGATATCGCCCTGCTCACGCGCCCTATGCGGCGGCGCCGTTCGACCCGGTGACCAGCCTGTCGGCGACTTCACCGAGCCGGCTGATGTCGGTCTTGATGAGGACCTCCGCGTTGGCGCTGGTGCAGGCCTGCACCACCCGCTCGTCATCGAGGGGTAGCGCCGTCAGGAGAACCAGGGGGATGCCCTGGAGCGTCGGATGGGATCGCACGGCGACGCAGACCGCCAGACCATCCTGGCGCGGCATGTTGACGTCGGTGATGACCAGGCCGGGGCGGACTCGCGGAAGCAGCGAGATCGCTTCCAAACCGTCCTCCGCGGTGACCACCTCGTACCCATGCTTGCCCAGGAGCAGGCGCGCGAGCTCACGGATATCCGGATCGTCGTCGGCGAAGAGCACCCTGGCGATTGCCCTGTCCCTTTTCACGATCTCCAGGACGGGGCGCGCGTTTGCCTCAGCGGCTCCCGAGCGCCCGTCCACCCCGTCCGTCTGGCACCTTTGTAGCAGGTTGCACGGTCGTCCGTCGGACCGGGACCAGGGCGGGTCAGGGCGGCTCGATCAGCGCCCTGTCCGGGGAGCCTCGGTCAGCAGTTCGTCGAGCTGGACGGCGTGCTGTTCGAGGTGGCCCACGAGGAATTCGTCGACGATCCTCGCCATGCTCATGGCGCCCAGAGTGGGGTGCCGCCCCTGCGCCTGCCAGGCCTCGGCGTCGAGCCCGAGCAGACGCGCGCGCAGGCTGTCGATGTCGCCGGCGACGCGATCCCAGAGGGCGGCGCGGTCCTTGCCGCGGTCGCGTTCAATGGCGCTGAGGCGCCCGGGATCGCTCTTGGTCCGCCCGAAGACGGCCGGCTCCGACCCGCCGCGCTCGAGCACGAGGGCCATCTCCCCGACCCAGTAGGGGATGAACTCGGCGAGGTGGGCCCACACCTGTCCCGCCTCCCACCGCTCGCCGGTCGGCGGGTCGGCTGCCGTGAGAGCGCCCTCCGGCACCTCCCGCGGAGCCAGATCGTGCAAGCGGGCTGCGACGGCGTCGAGGCGCTCCACGAAACCGGCGGACACCTCGTTCATCGCAGTGGTCGAAGTGGCCGGCCGGGGACGATGCGATTGCTCAGGCTGCCGAGCCGGTCGACGCTGAGCACCACCTCGTCGCCCGGCTCCAACCAGGGGTACGCGTCGGCTCCGTGGACCAGCGCGAGCTCGAGGATGCAGCCGGTCCCGCACGTCCCCGAGCCGATGACATCACCCGCCTCGACACGCGTGCCGCGCGATGCGTAGCTGATCATCTCGCCGAAGCTCCAGAAGACATCCGCCAGCGAGGCGCGTGAATACTCGCGTCCGTTGACGCTCGCGGTCATGGCCAGATCGTACGCGCGTCCGCTCCGCGTGTCGGCGATCTCGTCGGGCGTGACCAGCACGGGCCCAAGCGTGGTGGCGAAGTCCTTGCCCTTCACCGGTCCCATGCTCAATTTCATCTCGCGGCGCTGGATGTCACGCGCGCTCCAGTCGTTCATGACACAGAAGCCGGCGATGTGCGCCTCCGCCTCCTGGGGCGTGAGATCCGATCCGCCACGACCGATGATCGCCGCCACCTCGAGCTCGAAGTCGAGCTCCGCGCTGCCCGGTGGCACCGCGATCTCCTCGCCGTCGCCGCTCACCGCGTAGGGGTTGCTGAAGTAGAAGACGGGAAGCTCATACCAGTCCGGGTCCATCTCCAGGCCGCGCCGCTGGCGCGCTGTCCTGACGTGCTGCTCGAAGGCATAGAAATCGCGCACCGTGGGCGGCAGCGGGATGGGTGCGCGCAGCACCACGGAGTCGAGCGAGAGCACCTCGGCCGGATCATCGCGCGCCGTCTGTGCGGCGGAGGCGAGACGCTCGCCATCATCGCCGAGCAGTTGGAGCAGCGTGGCGCCATCGGCCAGTGCGTGCACCCGCTCGCCGATGACGAGCCCGACGCGGTCGGACCCCTCGGCGCCGCGTCGGAAGGTCACCCAGCGCACCTGTTCTGCCTCCTGTGATCGAGGGGTTGATCCATCTCTCACTACATATACTGGCGGTCTCCATGGGGAGGTGGCTGAGAGGCTGAAAGCGCCCGCCTGCTAAGCGGGTGAGGGATGT
>DASZKZ010000059.1:0-40208 GCA_035552595.1 Candidatus Dormiibacterota bacterium | reverse complement strand
CGGCGGTGAACCGGATCGACATCGCCTTACGGCTGACCAGCAGCACGTCGTCGGTCGGGGCGACCAGCAGTGCGCCGATCACCTCGTCGTCGTCACGGAGGTTGATGGCGATCACGCCGCCGGTGCGCGGCGAGTCGTACTCGGCCAAGGCGGTTTTCTTGATCTGGCCGCCGCGGGTTGCCAGGACCAGGTACGGGGCCACGGAGTAGTCGCGCAGGTACATGACCTGGGCAATCTTCTCGTCGGGCTGGAACGCGAGCAGGTTCGCGACGTGCATGCCCTTGGCGTCGCGCCCCGAGTCCGGAAGGTCGTAGGTCTTGGTCCGGTAGACCCGGCCCTTGTTCGTGAAGAAGAGCACCCAGTGGTGGGTGGTCGTGACGAAGAAGTGCTCGACGATGTCGTCCTGCCGCAGCGACGCTCCACGGATGCCTTTGCCGCCGCGACGCTGCGAGCGGTAGAGGCTGGCGGAGGTCCGCTTCACGTAGCCGCCGCGGGTGATCGTGACGACCATGTCCTCCTCGGCGATGAGGTCTTCCATCGAGACGTCGCCGTCCCAGGGCATGATCTGGGTGCGTCGCTCGTCGCCGTACTTGTCGACGGTCGCGGCGAGTTCCTCGGAAACGATCTGCCGCTGGCGGTCCTCCGAAGCCAGGATCGCGTTGAATTCCGCGATCATGGCCATGAGTTCCCCGTACTCGTCGAGGAGCTTCTGCCGCTCCATAGCGGCCAGGCGGCGCAGCTGCATGTCGAGGATCGCGGTGGCCTGCAGCTCGTCGATCTCGAGCAGTGCCATCAACCCGGTGCGAGCGTCCTCGACGGAGGCGCTCGCCCGGATCAGAGCGATCACCTCGTCGAGAGCGTCGAGCGCCTTGAGCAGCGCGCGCAGGATGTGCGCCCGCGCCTCGGCCTTGCGCAGCCGATACCGGGTACGCCGGACGATGACCTCGATCTGGTGCGTGACCCAGTGCCGGACGAAGGCGTCGAGGGCCAGCGTGCGCGGCACGCCGTCGACCAGCGCGAGCATGTTCGCGCCGAAGGTCTCCTGCAGCTGGGTGTGCTTGTAGAGGTTGTTCAGCACCACCTGTGCGACGGCGTCGCGCTTCAGCTCGATGACGAGACGCTGACCGGTACGCGCCGACGTCTCGTCCTTGACCCCGCGTTCCGGAATGCCGGCGATCTTCCCCTCGTCGACCAACTCGGCGATCCGCAACGCCAGGTTGTCCGGGTTCACCTGGTAGGGAAGGGCAGTTACGACGAGCTGGGTGCGCCCCCTGGCGGTCTCCTCGACCTCCACGACCGCCCGCATCGTGATCGAGCCGCGGCCGGTGGTGTACGCGTCGCGGATCCCCCGCAGCCCGACGATGACGGCGCCCGTGGGGAAGTCCGGGCCCTTGACCCGCTCCAGCAGCGCGGCGAGCAGTTCCTCCTTGCTCGCGGTGTGGTTGGCCAGGTACCACTGCACACCCTCGGCAACCTCGCGGAGGTTGTGCGGTGGGATGTTGGTGGCCATGCCGACGGCGATGCCGCTGGCGCCGTTGACGAGCAGGTTGGGAACCAGCGCGGGCATCACCGTGGGTTCGAGGATGTCGGGGTCGGCGAGGTAGGTCTGCGCCATGTCCACGGTGTCCTTGTCGATGTCCTCGACGAGGGTCATGGCGATCGGTGACATCTTGGCTTCGGTGTATCGCTCGGCCGCGGGCGGATCGCCGTCGACGGAGCCGAAGTTCCCCTGGGACGTGACCAGCGGGTAGCGCATCACCCAGTCCTGGGCGAGACGAACCATGGCGTCGTAGATGGCCGTGTTGCCGTGCGGGTGATAGTTCTTCATCACCTCGCCGACGATGGCCGCCGACTTCTTGGTGCGTCCCCCCGCGGTGATGCCCTCCTGAAGCATCGCGTACATGATCCGGCGCTGCACCGGCTTGAGCCCGTCGCGGACGTCGGGAAGGGCGCGGCTGATGATCACGCTCATCGCGTAGTCCATGTACGACGAGCGCATCTCCTGCTCGAGATCGATGTTGCGGATCTGACCGGGCTCGAAGATGCTCACTGCACCACCGCGGCCACGGCGGCCTCCTCCGTGGCGCCCGTCGCCGAGCTCAGCTCCCTCGAGATGGTGCCGCTGACGTCGCGCTGGGCCGCGTCGGAGGCGACCCGGATGGCGTTCATCACGGCCAGCGCGTCGGAGCGCCCGTGAGCGATGACCACCTCACCCGCGACACCGAGGAGCAGAGCGCCACCGGTGCGACGGTAGTCCACTCGGTCGCGCACCGCCCGCAGGCGCGGCTTGAGCAGCTGGCCACCGAGCTTGGCGCTGAGGCTGCTCATCGCCTGCTCACGCAGGGTGGCGAAGAGGTACTCGCCGACGCCCTCCGCGGTCTTGAGCGCGATGTTGCCCGCGAAGCCGTCGCACACCGCCACATCGCAGGCGCCTGTGAAGAGCTCCTTGGCCTCGACGTTGCCGGTGAACTCGACGGCGGACGCCTCGAGGAGCGGGTACGCCTCCTGCACCAGCTGCGATCCCTTGCCGGGTTCCTCGCCGTTGCTGAGCAGCGCCACCCGGGGTGATGCCACCCCCATCATGGTGCGCGCGTAGACGGCGCCCATCACGGCGAACTGCACCAGCCACTCCGGCTTGCAGTCGGTGTTGGCGCCGACGTCGAGAAGGAATGTCCGCGCCTGGCGCGACGGCAGCAGGGCACCGATCGCGGGGCGGGCGATGCCCCGAATCCGCTTGACGGTGAACAGGGCGGCGGCGAGCACCGCGCCGCTGTTGCCGGCGCTGACCGCGGCGCCGGCCTGCCCGGCGGCCACCAGCGCACAGGCGCGCACCACCGAGGAATCCGGTTTGGCGCGGACGGCGCTGGCCGGATGCTCGTCCATCTCCACCACCTGGCGGGCGTCGACGATGGTGAGGCGGGCGCGAGACACGGTCTCCGGCCCCTCGATGCGCGACAGCTCGGTCTCGAGCAGCTCACGCCGCCCCACCAGCATGACCGGGATGCGCAGCTCGGTGGCCGCCCGCAGCGCGCCCCGCACGATCTCCGCCGGGGCCTGGTCCCCGCCCATGGCGTCCACGGCGACCGTGGTGACCGCACCCGCCATCAGATGTCCAGGTTGCGCACGCTCTTGGCATGCGTCTGGATGAATCGCTTGCGGGGCTCGACGTCAGCACCCATGAGCCGGTCGAAGATGTCGTCGGCTCGGACGGCGTCATCGACGGAGACGCGCAGGAGGATGCGACGGGCGGGATCCATGGTGGTGTCCCAGAGCTCGTCGGCGTTCATCTCGCCGAGCCCCTTGTAGCGCTGGACCTCGATCCGGCCCCCGCCCATCTCCCGGGTCCTGAGGTCGCGCTCCTCGTCGCTGAAGGCGTACTCCACACGGGCGTTGCGACCACTGCCCTTCTCCAGCTTGTACAGCGGCGGTTGTGCCAGGTACAGGAAGCCGCCCTGGACGACCGGTTGCATGTGCCGCCAGAAGAAGGTGAGCAGCAGCGTGCGGATGTGCGACCCGTCCACGTCGGCGTCGGCCATGAGCACGATGCGGTGGTAGCGGAGACGCTCGATGCTGAAATCCTCGCCGAAGCCGACACCGAGCGCGGTGATCAGATCCTTGATCTGCTCGTTGCCGAGGATCTTGTCGGCGCGCGCCTTCTCGACGTTGAGGATCTTGCCGCGGAGCGGCAGGATGGCCTGGTTCTTGCGCTCGCGGCCCTGCTTTGCCGAGCCGCCGGCGCTGTCTCCCTCGACGATGAAGATCTCGCACTGCGACGGGTCCTTCTCGGTGCAGTCGGTGAGCTTGCCGGGCAGCGCCGATCCCTCCAGGAACGACTTGCGGCGCACCAGGTCGCGCGCCTTGGCGGCGGCCTGGCGGGCCCGGGCGGCGGTCAGCGACTGGTCGATGATGCGCCGTCCGTCGGCGGGGTTCTCATCGAGGAATTGCATGAGCGCGTCGCTGAGCACCATCGACACATGGCCGGCGACCTCGCTGTTGCCCAGCTTGGTCTTGGTCTGGCCCTCGAACTGCGGTTCCTGGAGCTTCACGCTGATCACCGCGGTGAGCCCGTCACGGACATCGTCACCGCTGAGGTTGGGGTCGTTCTCCTTGAGGATGCCAGCCTTGCGCGCGTACTTGTTGAGCGTGCTGGTGAGGGCGGTACGGAACCCGGTGAGATGCGAGCCGCCCTCCTCGGTGTGGATGTTGTTGGCGAAGGCCAGCACATGCTCGGTGAAGACGCTGCTCTGATACTGGATGGCGAGCTCGATGAGCGTCCCCTCGATCTCCCGTTCGACGTACATCGGACGCACGTTGACCACCGTGCGATTGGCATTGAGGTACCCCACCATCGCCTGGATGCCGCCTTCGAAGTAGAAGGTGTACCGGCGGTCGGCCGCCTCGTCAACCAGGGTGATGTTGACTCCTTTGGTGAGGAACGCCATCTCGCGCAGGCGGTTGGCGACCACGTCCCAGCTGTGCTCGACAGCGTCGAACACGGTTGGATCCGGCCACCAGCGGATGGTGGTGCCGTGGCGGTCGGTCTTGCCGACCACCTCCATGGGTGCGTCGGGCACGCCTCGGGTGTAGGTCTGGCGATAGATGCTTCCATCCTTGTGGACCTCGGCGACCAGACGGACGCTGAGCGCGTTGACGACCGAGGCGCCCACCCCGTGCAGGCCACCCGACACCTTGTACCCGCCGCCGCCGAACTTGCCACCGGCGTGCAGCTCGGTGAGCACCAGCTCCAGGCCCGGCTTCTTCTCCGTGGGATGCATGTCCACGGGGATGCCGCGCCCGTTGTCGATGACCGACACGGAGCCGTCGGAGTGCAGCGTCACCGCGATGGTGTCGCAGACTCCGGCGAGCGCCTCGTCGATGGCGTTGTCCACGATCTCGCGGATGAGATGGTGCAGACCGCGCGAATCGGTGGAGCCGATGTACATCCCTGGTCGTTTGCGAACCGGCTCCAAGCCCTTGAGGGCCGTGAGCTGAGCAGAGGAGTAGGAATCCTTGGGTGCCTTGGGGCTGGCGGCCTGCTGCCGTGGGGACACGTCTGCAGTACCGACGCCACGGTCGTCGGCTCGGGCGCTCTCGTCGATCAGAATGGGACTCCGGGGTGGGTTTGCCGGCGGGCGCACGGCTGGGCTTGCGGCGTGCTCCTGAGACCAGATCTGGCGGCTTCGGAGTAGCACGCGGAACTACCTGAATTGTACCAGTTTGCGAGGATCCCACGACCTCCTCTCCGAGCCTGGGAAAGCCCTCGGTCCACATGAGATTTCCCCGTCCGCGCAGTGTCCGCGAGAGGCCCGGCCCACCGATCGCCACCCCCGCGTAGCAGACTGCGCAGATGGCCCTCGAGGAGTACCGGCGCAAGCGCGACTTCACACAGACTCCGGAGCCCTCCGGAGACCAACCGGCACGTCGGCCTCGGCGCCGCCGTGGGCGTGGCGACGGCGGGCCGGTTTGGGATCTTCTGCCTCACGGCCATCGCTTCTGCGTGCAGCAGCATCGCGCCACCAGGATGCACTTCGACTTTCGCCTCGAGCACGACGGCGTGCTGCTCTCGTGGCCGATCCCGCGCGGGCCGACGCTCGACCCCGCCGTCAAGCGCCTCGCCGTGCAGACCGAGGACCATCCCGTCGACTACGGCGACTTCGAGGGCGTCATCCCCTCCGGGTACGGCGCGGGCACCGTGCTGCTGTGGGACATCGGCACCTACGAATGGGTGCGGGAGTCGGCCGAGGATTTCGAGGCCAGCAGGGCCCGGGGCGACATCAAGTTTCGTCTCTCCGGCACCAAGATCTCCGGCGAGTTCGCGCTCATCCGCATCGGTGAGCGGGGGCGCCGCTACGGCGGCAGCAGCGAGGCTGACAAGAACTGGCTGCTCATCAAGAAGCGCGACCAGTTCGTCGTCGAGAAGTACGAGGCTCTCGACCACGAGGTCTCGGTCAAGACCGGCCGGACGCTGGCCGAGATCGCTCGGGACGGGGGTGGTGATCCGCGCGAGGCGGCTCGCGCGGCCCGCTCGGCGCGGGATCGGGCGGCGGCGGGAGTCCGCCCCCGGGACCGCGGTGGCGACGACGGCGGTGCGCGTGGACAGGATGCGGCCGGCAGCGGCTCGAGCGTCCTCGAAGGCCCGCTGCCGGCGCCCATGCTGGCCACCCCCGTCGACCGTCCCTTCTCACGCGAGGGCTGGTTCTTCGAGCTGAAGTGGGACGGCGTGCGTGCGCTCGCCGCCGCGGAGGGCGGAAGGATCCGCCTGGTCGGCCGCAGTGGACGCGACGAGACCTCGAGGTATCCCGAGCTGGGCACGCTGGCCCGCGCGCTGCACGGCCACAGCGCCATCGTCGACGGCGAGATCGTGGTCATGGACGAGGACGGGCGCCCGTCCTTCGAGAGCCTGCAGTCCCGCATCAACGTCAGTCGCGAGAGCGACGTGCGCCGGGCCATGCGCGACCACCCCGCCACCTACGTCGTCTTCGACATCCTCCATCTCGATGGACGCGACCTCATCGGCACCCCGCTGCGCATCCGCAAGAAGACCCTCAAGGATGTGCTCCGTCCCGTCGACGGCATCATCTATGCGGACCACGTCGAGCGCGACGGCGAGACCTTCTTTGCGGCGTTGAGCGGGCGGGGCGTCGAGGGCATGGTCGGCAAGCGCGCCGACTCCCCGTATCAGCCGGGCCGGCGCACCCCCGACTGGGTCAAGGTGAAGGCGTGGCACACGCAGTCGTGCGTGATCGCCGGATGGACGGGTGGTCGAGGGCGGCGCGCCGAGCAGCTCGGTGCCCTCATCCTGGGCGTCTACGACGGTGACGACCTGCTGCACTGCGGCCAGGTGGGAACCGGCTTCAGCGCATCCACGCTGCGCGCCCTCCGCCAGCGGCTCGACGCCATGGTCACCACGGCGAGCCCGCTGCGGACAGCGCCGCACACCTCCGAGCCGGCCACCTGGGTGCGCCCGGAGCTGGTGTGTGAGGTGCGCCACGCAGGGTGGACCAGGCAGGGCATCCTTCGCCATCCCGCCTTTCTCGGCCTTCGCGACGACGTCGCCCCCCGGGATTGCGTCCGCGAGGAGCCGGCGCCGGTCGACGCCGTTCTCGCTGTTGTGGACACATCCGAGGCACGTACCCGCCCCAGGACCAGGGCCAGGAGCAGGGCCAAGCAACCCAGCTCGACGGTGCGCGACGCGACGCGGCCCGTCGCGCACGGCCAGGCGGCCAGCACAGCCAGCCTGCTCGACCAGCTCGGCGGGCTGCGCGACACGGACGCCCTGGAGGTGGAAGGAAAGCGGGTGCGGGTCACCCACCTCGACAAGGTCATGTGGCCCGATGACGGGCTCACCAAGCGCGACCTCATCGCCCACTACATCCGCGTCGCCCCGGTGCTGCTTCCCTACCTCGCCGGCCGGCCGCTGTCGATGCAGATCTTTCCCGACGGCATCGCGGGCAAGAGCTTCTGGCGCAAGGACAAACCGTCCCATGCGCCGGCATGGATCAGCTCCTGGACGTACCACGGGGAGAAGACCAAGGAGTACATCGTGGTCGGCGACCTGGCCACCCTGGTGTGGGTGGCCAACGCGGCGTCGATCGACCTCCACCCCTGGCATTCGCGCACCGACGCACCCCAGCAACCCGACTGGGCGGTGTTCGACCTCGATCCAGCCGAGGGCGCCACCTTCGAGAGCGTGATCACCATCGCGCGGCTGGTCGGCGTCGCCCTCCAGCACTACGGGCTGCACAGCGTGCTCAAGACCACCGGACAGACGGGCCTGCAGATCTATGTGCCGGTGCGTCGCGGACCCGACTATGCGGCGGTCCGCGGCTGGGTGGAGGGGGTCGCGCGGGCGGTGGGACAGACCGTTCCCGACCTGGTCAGCTGGGAGTGGTCGGTGAGGCAGCGCACCGGACGGGTGCGCATCGACTACACCCAGAACATCATCAACAAGACGCTCAACGCCCCCTACACGGTGCGGGCCGTGGCGCGCGCGCCGGTGTCCGCGCCCATCACCTGGGAGGAGCTCGACGATCCCGCCCTGCGGCCCGACCGCTGGACGGTCCGCACCATCGCCGAGCGGCTGGTTGAGAAGGGCGATCTCTTCGCCGGAGCGCTCGCCGGCGACCAGGACCTGCCCGCGCTGGACTGAGGCAGTGCGGCGGCCACCGTCTCCCCATAGAATTCCGCCATGGCCGTGTTGCTGCTCAACGCCTCCATGCAGCCGCTCAACGTCATCAGCCACCGGCGCCTCATCATCCTGCTGAGCAAGGAGCGGGTCGCCTTCCTCGACGAGCGCTCCCAGCTGGAGGCGGCGGAGGCGCTGAGCGGGCGTCGGCTCCCCCAGGGCGTGGTGGTGGTGCGCCTGCTCCGCACCATCCACGTCCCCCGCCGGCTGCTCCGCCCCAACCGTCGCAACCTCCTCCTCCGCGACGACCAGACCTGCCAGTACTGCGGCTTCGTGGGGCCGGCCGCGGAGCTGACCGTCGATCACATCATCCCGATGTCGCGCGGGGGGGCCGGCGATCGCTGGGACAACCTGGTGGTGGCGTGCAAGAAGTGCAACTGGCGCAAGGCCAACCACCGTCCCGAGGAGGTGGGCATGCACCTCCGCCGCCGTCCCGGACCGCTCACCCAGGAGTACGCGCACATCATCTTCCTGCGCTACCCGGAGCTGAAGGCGGCGTACGAGGCCCTGCTCGAGGTCTGAGGACGAAGGGGGAAACACGGCGAAGGGGGACAGGTCCCCCCTTCGGGCAACCCCCCTCGCAGTGGTGTCAGCTCCGGCGACATGAAGTCGCCTCCGCTGACGGTTTTTATGGGGGGCGCGTGTTCACGCGCCGGGCTGCGGGCATAGAATCGGGACATGCCCAGATCCATGTGGCGTGGTGCGATCAGCTTCGGAATGGTGGCCATCCCCGTCCGGCTCTACCTGGCGACGGAGTCGAAGAGCGTGTCCTTTCGCATGCTCTGTCCCAACGACCTCACGCCGATCCGCAACAAGCGCTGGTGCCCCGCCGAGGACAAGGAGATCCCCTGGAACGCCACGGTGCGCGGCTACGAGGTCGGCAAGGACGAGTTCGTGGAGATCGACGACTCCGACCTCGACCAGCTGCCTCTGACCACCTCCCACACCTGCGAGATCCTCGAGTTCTGCGATGACAGCGAGATCGAGGCGGGGCTGTACATCAAGAGCGCCTACTACCTCGAGCCCGAGGCGGTCGGCGTCAAGCCCTACTACCTGCTCAAGGCCGCGCTCGAGAAGACCGGCAAGGTCGCGGTCGGCAAGATCGCCTTCCGCGATCGCGAGCATCTCTGCCGCCTCGCCCTGCATGAGAAGGGGTTGCTGCTCAACACCCTGCACTGGCCCGATGAGATCCGCGACGCCGGTGAGCTCTCCCTGCCCGAGGCGGAGTCGACCCCCGAGATCCACAAGCGGGAGCTCGACATGGCGGTGATGCTTGTCGACAACCTCAGCGCCGCCTTCGACCCGCAGCGCTACAAGGACAACTACCGCGAGGCCCTGATGGCGGTGGTCGAGGCCAAGGTCAACGACAAGCCGCTGGAGCGCGCCGCTCCGGAGCGGCCGTCGAAGGTCACCGACCTGATGGCCGCGCTCAAGGCCTCCGTCGAGGCCGCCCAGAAGGGCGACCGGGCGACCGCTCAGACGGGCGCCAGGGAAGCGGCCCGGCGCCGTCAGACGGGAGACGGCGCACGGCGGCGCAAGGCCTCCTGAGCCCACCGTGAGCCCTCGCGCGCACGCGCCGGGCACCCGCCGCCAGGCGCTGGACAGACAGCCGGGGCTGCCCATCGCCATCCCTGCCCCGGGGATCCCCGGGCGGCTGCTCCCGGAGGCGAGCACGCCATGCTCGGCTCCGTTCGACGGGGACGACTGGCTGTTCAGCGTCGACTGGGCGGGATCGCGATGCCTGCTCGTCGCCGCCGGGGACGGGACCATCCGCCTGCAGGGCGAGAATGCCCCGCTCGACGACCGCTTCCCGGAGATCGTCGTCGCCGCCGCCTCCATCTGCGCGGGGCGGGCCGCCATCCTCGACGGCACCATCTGCATCCTCGACGGCCAGGGACGGCCGGATCTCGGTGCCCTGTTCCGGCGCGCGGCCGGCCGGACTGCGCCCGCCGCCGTCTACCTGGTCACCGACCTTCTCCACCTCGACGGCGAGTCCACCGCTGCCCGTCCCCTGCTGGCCCGCCTGGCGGCGCTCAGCGATCTGATCCCGGCCGACTCCTGCATCCAGGCGCCTGATCACGTCGTCGGCCATGGCCGAGCCCTGGCCGGTGCCGCCGCGGGGCGAGGGCTGGCGGCGATCCTGGCGCGGCTCCAGGACGCCCCCTACCAGGCCGGCATGGCCTCACCCGACCGGCTGCGCATCGCGCTGTCCCGGCGCCGCGACGCCGTGGTGGTGGGCTGGCGGAGCTCGTCGTCAGGGGTGCGCATCATCCTCGGCGACTGGGCGCCGGGCAGGCTGAGCCTGGTGGGCACCGCCATGGTGGACGACCCCGAGGCCCGCCGCTGGCTCCACACCAGGGCCGAGCCCGACCCCGACCTCGCCATCGATGACCCGGAGGCCGCGGGGCCTGGGGTGACCTGGGCGCGTCCTCGCCTGGTGGCCACCGTCGACCCCGCCGGCTCGACCCCCCGAGCGGCGTTGCCCGAGTGGCGGCTGGTGGCGTTGCGCGATGACGTCGACCCGGTGTGGTGCGTGCGCCGGACCCCGGTGGATCCACCGCGTTCGAGCGCACACAACGCGCTTCCCCCCTTCAGCCCGACCGTCCTCACCGCGCTGGAGATCAACTGACGTCGTTCTGTCTATGCTCGCCGCTGCGAATCCATCACGAGGGGAGAGGCGGTGCGACTTTCGCTGGTGCCACGTGAACGGCGCTTCTACCAACTCTTCGACCAGCATGTGACATCGATCGTCGCTGCCGCGCAGCTGCTGCGCGAGGGCCTCGCCGATCTGGCCTCCATGCCCCGCAGGCAGGAGGCCATCAAGGGCCTCGAACACGAGGGCGACGAGGTGACCCACGAGCTGGTGCGCACCCTCAACCGCACCTTTGTCACGCCCTTCGACCGTGAGGACATCTACGCGCTCGCCTCGGGGCTCGACGATGTGCTCGACTACATCGAGGAGATCGGTGACACGGTCATCTTGTACAGGATCGAGCGCATCCCGGCTGCCGCCAACGAGATGGTCGAGCTCATCTGCAGCGCCGTCCTGGAGTTGCAGAGGGCGATCGCCAAGTTGGAGGGGCTCAAGGGGGTCGAGCAGCACGGCATCGAGGTGCACCGTCTCGAGAATCTCGGCGACACGGCGTCCCGGCGGGCCATCGGCGAGCTGTTCGCGGGAGGCACCGACGCGCTGGAGGTGATCAAGCTCAAGGAGTTCTTCACGCTGCTCGAGGATGCTCTCGACCGATGCGAGGATGTCGCCAACATCCTCGAGTCGATCACCATCAAGAATGCCTGACGCGCAGACCGCGCTTCTCGCCATCACCGTCGCGGTCGCGCTGGGCTTCGACTTCACCAACGGCTTCCACGACACCGCCAACGCCGTCGCCACGACCATCAGCACCCGCGCGCTCGGGGCGCGCCTGGCCATCGGGTTATCGGCAGCGCTCAACCTGGCCGGCGCAGTCACCGCCATCCAGCTGCTCCACACCAAGGTGGCCAACACCATCGGCGGACTGGTGTCTCCGGCTGGAGGTGTGTCCCTGGCGATGATCGTGGCCGCCCTGGCCGCGGCGATCACCTGGAACCTGGTCACCTGGCGGGCGGGGCTGCCGTCGAGCTCATCGCATGCGCTCATCGGAGCCCTCATCGGCATGGGCATCGCCGGGTACGGGGTGCACGCCCTCAAATGGGGCACGGTGGTGCCGGTCATCGTCGGCCTGATCACCTCTCCCGTCTTTGGGTTTCTGCTCGGGTACCTCTTCCTGCTCGCCGTCCTGCACACCTTCCGCAGCGTTCATCCCTCGCGCGCCAACAAGAACTTCCGCACTGCCCAGGTGTTCAGCGGTGGCTTCGTCTCCTTCAGCCACGGGGCCAACGACGCGCAGAAGACGATGGCCGTCATCACCCTGGCGCTGCTGGCCACCCACCATGTCAGCGCCAAGCCCGGGTCCTTCCCCGCGCCGCCGCTATGGGTGGTGGTGGCGGCGGCGACAGCCATCGGGTTGGGAACGTACGCCGGCGGCTGGCGGATCATCCGCACCCTGGGGAGCCGCATCGCCCAGCTCGAGCCGGTCGACGGCTTCGCTGCTCAGACCATGGCCGCCGTGGTCATCCAGGCGGCCACGCAGCTCGCCATCCCGGTCAGCACCACCCATGTCGTCTCCGGAGCCGTGCTGGGTGCGGGCAGCACTCGCCGGCTGGCGGCGGTGCGCTGGATCACCGCGCGCAACATCCTGGTCGCCTGGGTGCTCACGATTCCCGCAACTGCGCTGCTGGCCGCCGTCGGGGCCCTCGTGGCTCGTGCTGTCTGATCGTGCAGCGGCTGCATCGAGCGGACTGTGCCATCATCCGTGGCGACCCGGAACCAGGAGCTCCCCGCGACAGCGATCGGCCTGGCCGGATGTGCGAGGAGCGCGTCATGGCCATTCTCATGTGCCGCCCTGAGCTGTTCGGCATCGAGTACGAGATCAATCCCTGGATGCACGTGGCCGTGGAGGTCGACCACGGGCGGGCGGTCGAGGAGTGGGAGGCTCTCCACCGCATCTACACGGAGCTGGGGGAGACGATCGAGGTGATCGCCCCGGTGGCGGGGCTCCCCGACATGGTCTTCACCGCCAACGCCGCGGTGCTGTGGAGGCGGACCGCGGTGCTCAGCCGCTTCCACCATCCCGAGCGTGCCGGCGAGGAGCCGCACTGGCGCACCGAGCTGGAGCGGCTCGGGTTCGCCGTCCACGACCTCCCCAGGGAGCTCTCCTTCGAGGGCGCCGGCGACGCACTCTTCGTCGGCGACCACCTCTTCCAGGCCTGGGGCTTCCGAACCGACCGGGCAGCGCATCCCGAGGTCGCCCGGGCGCTCGACGTGGAGAGCACGTCGCTCCAGCTGGTCGACCCGCGCTTCTACCACCTCGACACGTGCTTCTGTCCCCTTGACGACCGCACCGCGCTGATCGCGCCGGACGCCTTCACCGAAGAGTCGCTCGAGCTGGTGCGGGCGCGGGTGCCCCGCCTCCTCGAGGTGCCCCGTGACGTCGCCGAGGGTTTCGCCTGCAACGCCATGCCGCTGCAGGGCCGGGTGATCAGCTCGACGGCGGTGGAGGCGTTGCGGCCGGTCCTGGTGGCGGCGGGCTTCGACGTGGTCGGGCTGCCCGTGGACGAGTACATGAAGTCCGGGGGCGGGGTGCGCTGCCTCAGCCTGCCCCTCGACGCGGGGCCCAGCTGATCCCCGTCCACAACACTTTGGTGATACCCGTGCTGTGGCTTGTGTGAACAACCTGTGGACAACCGGGGCGGTCAGTCCCTGGTCATGAGATCGGTGACCACCTTCTGGTACTGGCGGGTGTCGTCGTACAGTCCGTTGCGCCCGATCGAGGCATCACCCTGGTAGTAGGCCGCCAGGGCCGCGGCGACGTCGCCGTTGTGAACCGCCAGGAGGTGGTGGAGGAGAAGGCTGCCGGCCATGACGTTGTCGGCGGCCACCCGCAGGTTGAGGGTCCTCCCCGCCAGGTACCGCGACACCCACTCCCCGGTGTAGGGCTCGACCTGCATCAGACCCACGGCTCCGGTCGGTGAGATCACCTCCTGGTGCCATCCGCTCTCCATCCAGGCCACGGCCTTGACCAGCTTGGGATCGACCCCCACCTGGCCGGCGACGTGGGCCAGCAGCGCGTTGACGCGCGCGATCCGCCCCGGCACGTGGAGCACGACCCCGACATGCAGGGGGGCGTTGACGTTGAGCCCGTTGTTGCGCGCCAGAGCGGTGAGGTCGAGGCCGTAGCGACGCGCGATGCTGATCAGGGTGTCGCCGTGCACCACCGTATGGGTCTCGGTGTCCGCGGCGGCCGTCGTATACCCCGGCGTGCCCAGCTTGGAATCGGGGATCTGCAGGAGCTGGCCGATGCGGATGAGATTGGGGTCGGCGAGGTGGTTGGCCTCGGCCAGCGCGCTGACGCTGGTGCCATGGCGCATGGCGATGGCGCTGAGCGTGTCCCCGGGATGGACCACGTAGGTGCTGGCGACGACTCCCACCGGCACGGCGGCGGCGGTGGCGCCCATGGCGGCAGCGGCAAGGCGTGTGCGGGACGGCATGGGAGGGTTCCCTGGTGAGACGTGGGCGGGACGTGGAACCGTGTCCGCCGGGGCGGAGCCTGCTCAGGGTAGGTGTGACCCCGGCAAAGGTCAAGGCGCTGCGACATATTCGCCGACTGCGGCTGGAGGTCGCGCCATGTCGGTGGTACGCTGCACAGGCCATGCCGTTGCCGACACCCCGCAGGGTTGCGCTCTCGCTACCCCTGCTCGCCGCCCTCTGCGGCGCTCTCATCGGGCTCGCCGCCTTCGCCGTGGTCGCCGCCCTCTGGCGGGTGGGCGCGAGCCACCTGGCGCTGCCCGCCGCTGAGGCCATCCTGCTGATCACGCTCGCCGGGGTGGCCACGGCCATCGTGGGCGCCCAGCCGGCGCGCCTGCGCCGCGCCCGCGTTCCCATCGGTCGCGCCGTGCCCCACGCCTGGTGGCCACCGCAGCACGACCCTGTCCCGCTGGTCGCCGCCTGCGCGGGCGCCCCCATCGCCCTGGGCGTCGGGGCGGCCATGTGGCTCTTCCACTGACCCGGCGGGAGACGGACTAGCCCTCGCCCCGCTCCGCGGCAGCGGCCACGCGCCCCAGAGCCCACGCCGCCGCCTCGCCGACAACCGGGTCGGGATCGAGGATCGCTCGGCGCAGCGCCGCCACGGTGGAGGGCACGGCGGCGTTGCCCAGGGCCACCGCCGCGTTGCGGGCCAGCCGGGCTCGCCCGGTGCGGGCCACGGCGGTGCCGGCGAAGCGCTCGGCGAATTGGGCGTCGTCGAGCTCGAGCAGCTCCACCAGGTCGGGAGTGGGGACCGGCCCATGGCGGGGTGGGCCGGTCCCGTCCTGGACGGGCGCGGGGGCGAGCCTGTGGTTGATCGGGCACGCCTCCTGGCAGAGATCGCAGCCGAAGACCCACGTGCCCATGAGGGGGCGGAGCTCGAGCGGGATCGGGCCACGGTGCTCGATCGTCAGGTAGGAGATGCAGCGGCGCGCGTCGATCACCCCGGGGGCGACGATGGCGCCGGTGGGGCAGGCGGGCAGGCAGGCCTGGCACGCGCCGCACCCCTTCTTGGAGGGGGCGTCGGCGGGCAGCGGCAGGGAGAGAGCGATCTCGGCCAGCAGCACGTACGAGCCGGCCGCGGTGGTCAGGAGCGATGCGTGCTTGCCGGTGAAGCCGATCCCGGCGCGCTCCGCGACAGCCCGGTCCATGGCCCAGCCGTGGTCCACGAATCGTTTGGATCGGAGGTCCGGGACGCGCTCGGCGAGCCACGCGACCAGCTCGTCGCAGCCCGCCGCCAGAACGTCGTGGTAGTCGGCGACCGCCGCGGATGCAGGCTGGGCGAGCATGGCGTACGCGGCCATGCGCCCCCGCGGGGGGTCGCCCGTGGGCTCAGCCGCCGCCACCGCCGGCCGGTAGGGCCACGCCAGGGCGACGATGCTGCGCGCCCAGGGGTAGCGCGAGCCCAGGTCGGTGCTCGCCGAGACGCGCTCGGCGGTCATCCAGGGCATGCCGTCCATGCGCCCGGCAGCGACCGCGTCCAGCCCGTGCCGTCGTGCCTCAGTGAACGGCTCCGTGCCGGTCACACCGAGCGCGCACCAACCACGCTTCAGCGCGTGCGAGCGCAGCTCCTCGCGCAGCGTCTCCCACCGGCTCACCCGATTGAGTATGTGCGCGTGGCGGGCCACCGTCACGGCTGTCCTACGATGAGCGCATGACCGTGCCCCGGGTGCTGGCGATCATCGGGTCCGGCGAGACCGCGCCCACCATGACGTCGGTGCACGCCGAGCTGTTTCAGCTTGCCGGGGCCGCGGGCGAGCGGGCGGTGATGCTCGACACCCCGTTCGGTTTCCAGGAGAACGCCGACGAGGTCGCGGCGCGCGCGGTGGCGTACTTCCGCGACAGCGTCGGCCGCCGTGTCGCGGTGGCCCGCTTCCGGGATGCGCAGACGGCGAGCCCGCTGGAGTACGAGCAGATGTGCGCGCAGGTGGCGCAGGCGGGGTGGGTGTTCGCCGGACCGGGGAGCCCCACCTACGCGATCCGCCAATGGCGCGGGACGCGAGTCCCCGAGTTGCTGGCCGGCAAGCTGGAACGCGGTGGGGTGGTGGTGTTCTCCAGCGCGGCGGCGGTCGGCCTCGGCGAGGTGGCGGTGCCCGTGTATGAGATCTACAAGGTCGGCCAGGCCCCGGAATGGGTCGATGGTCTCGACCTGATGCGCCACGCCGGGCTGCGCGCCGCGGTGATCCCTCACTACAACAACGCCGAGGGGGGCACCCATGACACCCGCTTCTGCTACCTCGGGGAGCGCCGTCTGCGCGTGCTCGAGGCCACCCTGCCCGACGGCTGCGGCATCCTCGGTGTCGACGAGCACACCGCGTGCATCATCGACGTGGAGCGTGGTTCCCTGAGCGTACGTGGTCGCGGTCGCGTCATCTGGAGGAGCGACGGGGTGGAGAGGCAGTGGCGCGCTCCCGACGTGGTGTCGCTCGAGGAGATGACGTCGGGGGACGGGGCCGCGGTCCGCGGAGCGGGGGAGGTGGCGCCGGCGCAGGGCCAGCCTGGCGCCGGCGGGGAGGGCACCAACCCCTTCATGGACGAGGTGAGCAGCCAGCGCGATGCCGCCGTCGCCGCGCTCGCCGCTCGCGACCCGGACGGGGCGGCGGCCGCCATCCTCGCCATGGAGACGGCGCTCCACGAATGGTCGCGCGACACCCTCCAGTCCGACGACCCCGATCGCGCCCGCGCGGCGCTCCGGGAGCTGGTGGTGCGCCTCGCCGAGCTGGCTCGGGGCGGTGCGGCCGATCCCCGGGACCGGGTGGCACCCTTCGTCGACGCCATGCTCGGCCTCCGCGACCGGGCACGTGCCGACGGACGTTTCGGCGATGCCGACGCCCTGCGCGAGGCACTGGTGGCCACCGGCGTGGCCGTGCACGACACTCCGCAGGGCTCCACCTGGGAGCTCCGGCCGGCGGTGCCCGCCTGACCGTCGGCGCCCCGGGGCGCGCGCCTACGCGGCGCGTTCGGCAGTGGCCACGTCGACGTCGTCGGCGGCGGGCACGGCGACGCGACGCGCGCGTGGATCCCGAAGGATCAGCAGCGCAGCCGCCGCCGCGGCGACCACGCAGCCCGCCGCGACCACGAATCCCATGTGGTAGCCGCTGGTCAGGGCGGCGTCCACCGTCGACCCGCCGGCCAGCAGGCCGGTGGTGCGGGCGCTGGAGACGCTGGCGATCACCGCAACGCCGACCGCCGCTCCCATCTGCAGGGCCACGTTGGCGACGCCCGACGCCAGACCGGAGTCGCCCGCTTGCACACCGCTCATCGCCAGCAGCACGCTGGGCATGAAGACCAGCCCGGAGCCGACTCCCATGAGCACCATGGCGGGGAGCACGTTGACGAGGTAGCTGGCGTCGACCGGGGCACGGCTCCAGAGCAGCAGGCCGGCGGCGACCAGCGCGAGGCCGGGCACCAGCGTTGCCTTGGCGCCGATCCGAGCCACCAGGCGCGCGGTGAGCAACAGCGAGAACAGCGCCACGCAGAGGTTCATGGGCAGAAACGCGATACCCGCCCCCACCGGCGTGTAGCCGAGCACGTGCTGGAGATAGAGCGCCCCGAGGAAGAAGGAGCCGAAGAGCCCGACAGGGAAGAGGGCGCGCACCAGGCTCGCGCCCGCCACGTTGCGCGACCTGAAGAAGTGGAGCGGCACCAGCGGGTGGCGGACGCGGGCTTCGACGAGGACGAAGACGGCGGCGAGCGCGGCGGCGGCGGCGCCCATGCCGATGGTGCTCGGCGACGTCCATCCGCTGGTCCCGCCTTCCAGGATGGCGTAGACCGCGAGCGCGGGCGCCGCGGTGATCAGGAGGGCCCCCCAGACGTCCACACCGCCGCGCAGCCCGGTGCCCGCGTGGGTGGGGATCAGCCGTGCTCCCAGGATCAGGGTGGCCAGGCCGATGGGCAGGTTGATGAAGAAGATCCAGTGCCAGGTGAGCGCCTCGGTGAGCGCCCCGCCGACGAGGAGCCCGATGGCACCGCCGGCGGAGGCGACGAAGGCGTAGAGGCTCATCGCCCGGGCGGTGTCGCGCGCCTCGTCGAAGAGCGTGACCAGGATGCCCAGCACCATCGAGGCGGTGATGGCGGCGCCCACACCCTGGAGGAAGCGGGCGGCGGTCAGCGTCTCCTGGGTCGGCGCCAGGCCGCAGAGCATCGACGCCGCGGTGAACAGACCCACGCCGAGGAGGAAGAGGCGCCTGCGGCCGAGCAGGTCGCCGAGGCGCCCGGCGAGCAGGAGCAGCCCTCCGAAGCTGATCAGGTAGCCGTTGATGACCCACGCCAGGGAGGCCTGGCTGGAGTGGAGGTCGCGCTGGATCGAGGGCAGGGCGACGTTCACCACGGTGGCGTCGAGGACGATCATCAGCTGCCCGACGCAGAGCACCACCAGGGCGATCCACCGGCTGCGCGCCGAGGTCAGCTCCACCCGGCGCGTCTCCAGGCCGACCCTCACGCGCACCTCAGCCGGAGGGTGCCGTCCTGGGGAACGCTGTCCTGGGTCGCGGAGACGATCTCGTCGGGGCCGCGCCAGGTCCGCGCCCGGCGGTCGAAGTGGAGATGGCTGAAGAGCTCGTCGGGAAACGCCACGACGCTGTCGCCGGCTCCCGGCGCGTCGAGCTGAACTCCACGGCCCTCGGCGGTCTCGTTCATCTCCGGTCCTCCCTTGTGCTATCGTTCGACGTGGATCGTACATCATTAGTTCGATAGGTGTCAAACAATGGGCTGGGTAACGGAGCTTCCCGAGGGGCACTCCTACGACAACAGCCAGCTGGCGTCCCATCCGGTCGCCGGGATCACCGAGCTCCTCCAGGCGCTCGCCGACCCGGTGCGCCTCAGCCTGGTCCGCGACCTGGCCAGCTCCATCGAGCCCCGGCCCTGCGGGAGCCTGATTCAGTCGGTGACCAAGTCCACCCTGAGCCACCATTTCCGGGTGCTCCGGGAGGCGGGCATCATCGAGATGCGCGTCGAGGGCACGCGCAAGCTGACCAGCCTGCGCCGCGCCGAGCTCGAGGAGGCCTGTCCGGGCCTGCTCGAGAGCGTGCTGCGCGCCCCGGTCGGGGAGACCGCCGGGGTCAGCTGACCCCAGCCGGGGGCGCCGTGGTCAGGCGGCCAGGCCGGGGCGGAGCGCGTCCTGGGCGACGCGGTCCAGCTCGGCGTCGCGGCCCTGCCACATCATCGCCAGCATGCGCGCGTCGCCGCGCAGCGACCAGAGCGGGTGACCGAACGTCGCGGGATTGTTCTTCTCGATGACGAAGTGGCTGAACCAGGCCACCCCGTAGGAGATGACCGGGAATCCCGCCAGCAGCGCGGGGCGGCGGGTGGCCATCCCCGTCAGCGCTGCGGCGGCGCCCAGATGGGTGCCGGCGAAGTGAAACCAGCGCGTCGCCCGCTTGCTGTGCTGGCCGACATACCAGGGAAAGAACTCCTCGAAGGTGTCGAACTCAGGCGCCATGGGATTCCTCCGTGTGCCGTGTCCAGGGTACGACGCCGGTCGCTCCCGGGGCGCCGGATGATCTCAGGCGGCGCCCACCGTGCCGCTGAGCACCGGGCCGATCACGGTGCTGCCCTGCTCGGGACTCAGTGACACCTGGGTGCTGCCCCGGTGGGTGAGGGTGAACACCAGCGTGACGCTGATGGTCTCCTGGCCGATCAGCTGTCCGCCGCAGACGCGGTTGGCGGCGGCGTTCACCTGGTCGAGGCCCTGGAAGTTGGCCGACACCAGGATGGCGCCGCTGCCGCTCAGGGCCACGCAGACCGGGTAGATGACGCTGTCGCCGACATTGTCGACGGCGACGTCCATGCGGACCTGCTGACCGGCGACCACCGCGCTGGGCAGCTGGCCGGCGAGCTCCGCCTGGGGCGCCCCGCCATTGCTGAAGAGCGGCAGCACCACGGCCACGAAGGCGACCGCCACCGCCACCCCGATGACCGCAACGCGCGCCCCGCGGGGCATGCCCACCACAGCCCGGCCGGCAGCGCGGGCACCCTGAGCGAGGGCCGGGCGCCGCCCGCTCACGCCCGCACCCGTCAGATCGTGGTCGGGGGCTGGTACTCGCCAAAGACGTCGCGCAGCGTCCCGCAGATCTCGCCGAGGGTGGCACCGGCGCGCACGGTGTCGAGGATGGCGGGCATGAGCTCGCCCTCACCCGCCGCGGCGGCGCGCAACCGGCGGAGCGCGGCGTTGCCCGGCGCCGCCTCACGGCGCTCGCGGTGGGCTCGCAGTCGCTCCAGCTGGGCGGTGGCGGCGCGCTCGTCAGTGCGGAAGATCACCGGCGGCTGCGCCTCCTCACTCTCGGGGTGGCGGTTGACACCCACCACCACCTTGTCCCCGGACACCACGGCGAGCTCGGCGCGGTAGGCCTCCTCCTGGATCTGCTCCTGCATCCATCCCGACTCGATGCACGCCACCGCCCCGCCGCGCTCGTCGACCTCGGCGAGCAGGGCGCTGGCGCGGCGGTCGAGCTCATCGGTCAGCCACTCAACGAAGTACGAGCCGCCCAGCGGATCCACCGTGCGGGTGACGCCGATCTCTTCGCCGATGATCTGCTGGGTGCGCACGGCGATGCGCTGCGCCTTCTCGGTGGGGATGGACAGCGCTTCGTCGTAGCAGGACAGCGCCATCGACTGCACCCCGCCGAGCGCGGCGGCGAGGGCCTGGATGGCGGCGCGCACGATGTTGTTCTCGGGCTGCTGCGCGGTCAGCGTGGAGCCGCCGGTCTGGGTGTGGGTGCGCAGCATCAGGGAGCGCGGATCGGTGGCCCCGAAGCGCTCGCTCATGACCCGCGCCCAGACCCGCCGGAGCGCGCGGTACTTGGCGATCTCCTCGAAGAAGTCGGTGTGGGTGTTGAAGATCCAGGAGAGCCTGGAGGCGAAGTCGTCGACGTCGACCCCTCGCTGGACCACGGCGGCGACGTACTCGCAGGCGTTGGCGATGGCGAACGCCATCTCCTGCGGCGCGGTGCTCCCCGCCTCGCGGATGTGGTAGCCGCTCAGGGAGATGGCGTTGAACCTGGGCGCGTGGCGAGCGCAGTGCGCGATCAGGTCGGCCGCCAGGCGCAGCGAGGCGCGTGGGGGATAGATGTACGTGCCCCGGGCGACGTACTCCTTGAGCACGTCGTTCTGTGCCGTGCCCATGACGGCGTCGGCCGCCACGCCCTGGCGCTCCGCGGCCACCATGTACATCGCCACCAGCACCGGAGCCGGCGCGTTGATGGTCATCGAGGTGCTCACCGCATCCAGCGGGATGGCCGCGAAGAGGTCGACCATGTCGGCCACGGAGTCGATGGCCACCCCGACCTGGCCCACCTCGCCGGCGGCGCGCGAGTCGTCGCTGTCGAGGCCCATCTGGGTGGGCAGATCGAACGCCACGGAGAGGCCCTTCTGGCCGTTGGCCAGGAGGAAACGGAAGCGGGCGTTGGCGTCTTCCGCGGTCCCGTAGCCGGCGTACTGGCGGATGCTCCAGAGCCGTTCGCGGTACATGGTGGTCTGGATCCCGCGGGTGAAGGGTGGCTCTCCGGGAAGGCCCTCAGCGGACGCCGGGTCGTGAGACTCGAGCTGGGCGGGGCCGTAGAGCGGGTCCACCTCGATGCCGCTCCCGGTGCGGAAGGCCTCCAGCCGCTGGGGGCGCTCCAGGGCGCGACGGAGCGCACGCTCCTCCCAGCGCCGCTGCTCGGCGCCGTAGTCCCGGCCGGTGACGGCGGTCCCGGGTGTCGCCGCGGTCTCGGAGATCACGCCGCCAGCATACTTCGCCCCGCCGAGCCCACCGCCACGGTGGAGGCGGCTCAGCGCTTGCGCACCACCAGTGCCTGGTGACCGGCGCCGACCCGCGCGTGGCTGTCATAGAGCGCGGTCGAGGCCAGACCGACACCGTTGGGGCCGATCCTGGTGCGGGAGTCGAGGCACACCCAGTCACCCTCGAGCTCGGCAAAGAGGTGGACTGTGAGCTCCGCGTTGATGAACGTGGGGGTGCCCGGGGGCAGCTCGGTGCTCACCCCGTTGCCGGAGTCCGCGGCCGCGAGCACGCGCTGAAGTGCTGAGGGTCGCTCGCCCAGCACGAGCTCACCCCTCGTGCGCATCCACACCGTGGCCGGAAACCGTCGCCCTCAGGCTCATAGAAGGGCATGCTCATCGCGCTCTGATTCTCTCCGCCACGACGATCCGTCCGCTGCCGCTCCGGCCTGCCAGACTGGCGCGAACATGGCTCTGGAGATCACCGACGAGCGCGTCGCGGCGGCCGCGAGCAAGCTGCACCAGGGGGGCTGGAGCTACTCGGCGCGCCAGCTCTACTACGCCGCCTGCGCGGAGGCGGAGACGGGCCCGATCCGCGTCGCCTCGGGTGAGGTGGGCCTGGGCGTCCTGCTCATCCTCGTCGGCGCCATCACCGGTCAGCGGATCCTCCTCGAGGTCCTGGGGATCATCGGCCTGGTGCTGGTCGTCGTGGGCGCGGTCACCCGGGTCCAGGAGCGGCGGCCGCTCCCTCTGGTCCGGCTCCTGGCGATCTCGCCGGCGGACTTCGAGCGCCGCTTCCTCTGGGGCGAGCACGACTACCCGGGGCTGCTCGGCCCGGCACCGGCGTCGCGGCCGGCGACGGACGGGGCGCTGGTGATCTGCGACCGTGCCGACACCGCCGCGGTCCTCGACGCCAACCGTGACCGCATCGGCCACATCGCGGTCTTCACCGCGGCCGATCTGGGTGGCGAGCTCTCGACACGGCGGGTGGTCGTGCTCCACGACTGCGACCCGGCGGGATGCGCGCTGGTGGCCGAGCTCCAGGACCGCGACGCCGATGTGGTCGATGCGGGCATCAACCCCCGCGAGCTGGCGGGGCGCCGCCTCCAGCTGCTCGAGGGAGCACCCGCGCGCCTGCCGCGCGATCTGTCGGGACATCTCGACGATGCCGAAACCGACTGGCTGCGCTCGGGACGGCGGCTGGAGTGCGCCACCGAGAGCCCGGATCGGCTGGCCCAGCGGGTGCGGGTCGCGCTCACCGGCGGTTAGCGGTCCACCTGCTCCGGGTCGCGCGCCCCCACCAGGATGGCCATGTTGCCCACCGGGTGGCGGTTCTCGAACATCAGCTGATGGGCCTCGCCGACGTCGTCGAAGGCGAAGGTGCGCTGCAGGCACGGATCCACCTCGCCGGAGTCGACCAGCTCGTTGAGGGCGCGCGCCTGCTCGTCGTTGGCGAAGTGCGATCCCTGCAGCCGCTTGCTGCGCATCCACAGGTAGCGGAGGTCGACGGCGGCGTGGTAGCCGGTGGTGCCTGCGCAGATCACCACCATGCCGGCGTTGTCGCACACGAAGATGGAGGTGGGGATGGTTGCCTCGCCGGGATGTTCGAAGACGATTCGCGGGTTGCGCCTCTCCCCGAGCACGTCCCAGATCGCTTTGCCGAAGGCGCGGGCTCCGGCTGCCCATTCATCGTACGCATCATTGTCGCGCCAGTCGGGAGGGAGTCCCCAGTGATCGAAGTCCTTGCGGTCGATGAAGCCGGCGGCGCCGAGGCTGACGCAGAAGTCGCCGCGCTCCCGGCCGGAGGCCACCGCCACGGGAATGCCTCCGCGTGCGCGCACGATCTGGATGGCCTGGCATCCGAGGCCGCCACTGCCGCCCCACACCAGCACGACGTCGTTGTCACGCACCGTGTGCGGCTCCCACCCGCAGAGCATGCGATAGGCGGTGGCCCCCACCAGCATGTACGCGGCGGCGGCCGCCCAGCTCAGCCGGGGTGGCTTGGGGACCAGCTGATGCGCCTGCACCAGGGTGAACTGGGCGAAGCTTCCCCAGTTGGTCTCGTAGCCCCAGATGCGCGCGCTGGGCGCGGTGATGGGATCGCCGCCGGACGTGATGAACGGGTCCGCGCTGTCCCACTGTCCGCAGTGCACCACCACCTGGTCGCCCACCGCGACGCTGTCCGCCCCCTCCCCGACGGCGTACACCACCCCGGAGGCGTCGCTCCCGCCGATGTGGAAGTCGTGCGTGTCGCCGGCCTTCCGGCGCGCGGCGATGACGTCGACCGGACGTCCCAGGGCCGCCCACACGTTGTTGTAGTTGACGCCGGCGGCCATCACGTAGACGAGCGCCTCCCCGGGACCCGGCTGCGGCGTGGGGATCTCCTCCACCGCGAACGCGTCCCGGGGATCGCCGTAGCGGGTGGGACGGATGACCTGCGCGAGCATGGTGGGGGGGACCTCGCCGAGCGGTGGAGGCACCGTCAGGCGACGGCTGTCGGTGCGCGGCCGTGCCGCGTCCGCCCGCACCTCGGTCATCGATCCGCCTCCCCATGGGCTGCTCGCTGGACAGGCACCTTACACGGGCGGACCGGCCAGGGCGTCATCGCCCATCGCTGCGGCGGCGCCGCTGCTGCGGCCCCGGTAGCGCCACACCTGCGGGAACGCCACTGCCGCGACGCCCAGCCCGACGAGGCTGAGCACGCCGCCCGACACCACCGAGAGCCGGGCGGAGGTGACCCCGGCGACGACGCCCGCCTCCAGGTCGCCGATGAAGGGACCGCCCACCACCACCATGTAGTACGTGACCGTGAGCCGGCCGCGGAGCTCGTCGGGTGTCAGGGACTGCATGACCGTGTGACGGCACACCGCGCTGCACGAGTCGGCAGCGCCGGCCACGGCCAGCAGCAGCAGTCCCATCCACAGCGCGCTCGCCAGTCCAAAGGCGATGATCGCCAAGCCCCAGACCACGATGGAGAGCACCACGACGCGTCCGAGCCGGGTGGAGCGTGACAACCAGCCGCTGCTCAGCGCGGCGAGGAGAGCCCCGACACCGGGGGCCGCGTACAGGTATCCCAGCCCCTGGGCGTTGGTGCTGAAGGTGGTCGCGGCCAGCACCGGGAACACCGCCCGGGGCAACCCGAAGATCATGGCGCTGAGGTCCATGGCGTAGCCGCCGAGGATCACCGGCTGGCGGCGGATGAACGCGAACCCCCGCCGCAGCGCGGCCAGGGGTGTCTCACGCTGCGTCGAGTGCGGAGGCTGCGGGGGCAGCAGCCAGATGGCCAGCAGCGCCGCCGCGAAGCTGGCGACATCGACGAGGTATGCGGCGGCGAGCCCCAGATGGGCGATCACCAATCCACCCAGCGCGGGGCCGGCGATGAGCGTGGTCTGGAACATCGCGATGTTGATGGAGAGCGCCCCGGCGAGCTGATCCCGGGAGACGAGGTTGGGGATGACCGCGGTCCTGGTCGGCGAGTCCAGTGCAGCCACTGCGCCCGCGATCGCCACCACGATGAAGAGGAAGACGACGGGCGGACGCCCGAGAGCTCCGACCAGCAGGGCCAGAGAGCACAGTCCCAGCAGGGCCTGGGTCACCAGGAGCAGGCGGCGGCGGTCGACACGATCCGGCAGGCCACCGGCCGCCAGCGACACGCTGATCAGTGGCACGACCTGGGCCAGGCCGAGCAGTCCGACCAGCACCGGCGACCTGGTCAGCGTGTACACCTGATACGGCACCGCCACCACGGTGATCTGACGACCGATCAGCGAGACCAGCTGCCCGGCGGTGAGCCGGCGAAACGGCCTCGACTCCCGGAGCGCACCGATGTCGACAGCCACGCCGGTCAGAGCGGCGGACAGGCGGCGACCGGCGCTGGGCACCGCGACAGGATATCCGCGCAGGGTCGGCCGTCATGATTGCCGGGAATTTGCTGCCCGTTCGATCATGGAGTGAAGATGCCCGCGCCTCGCGTCGTGGTCCTGGCCGGAGGGGTCGGCGCCGCACGTTTTCTCGAAGGTGTCATCTCCGCGCTGCCGCAGAGAGAGCTGACCATCGTCGGCAATGTCGGTGACGACGTGGAGGTGGCGGGACTGCACATCTCGCCGGATCTCGACACGGTTCTCTACACGCTCACAGGTGCCATCGACGCGGCGCGTGGCTGGGGCGTGCGCGGCGACAGCACCCGGGCTCTGGAGCGCGCCCGGTGGCTCGGCGCCGACGCCTGGTTCGGTCTCGGTGATCTGGACATCGGGTTGCACATGGCGCGCACCCAGTGGCTGCACGAGGGGCTCGATCTGAGCGCGGTCACCGCGCGCCTGGCCACGGCCTTCGGATTCCACGACCGTCTCCTGCCCTGCACCAACGATCAGGTCCGCACTCTCATCACCACCGCGCAGGGCGTCATCGACTTGCAGACGTACTACGTCCGCAACGCCCACTCCGACGAGGTTCTCGGCATCAGTTTCGACGGTGCCGGGGACGCGCGTCCCGCCCCCGGTGTGCTGGAGGCGATGTCGACCGCCGACGCCATCCTCATCGCGCCCTCCAACCCGCTGATCTCGATCGGCCCGATCCTCGCCGTCCCGGCGATCCGCCAGGCTCTGCGGGCACGGTCCGTCAGGTGCGTTGCCGTCACTCCCATCGTGGGCGGCCGGGCCCTGCGCGGCCCGGCGGCGGACATGCTCGGCGCGCTGGGACACGAGGCCTCTCCAGTGGGGGTCGCGAGCATCTATGCCGGGCTGATCGACGCCATGGTCATCGACGATGCCGATGCGGCTCGGGCTGACGACGTCCGCCGTCTCGGCGTCGAGCCGTTCGTGACCGACACGATCATGCGCGACGGCGCGGCCAAGCACCACCTCGCGGTGAGCGCGCTCGGCGCGGCCGGGATCCCGGTGGAGCGATGACCGTCGAGATCATCCCGGTCAAGGTCGATGTCGAGATCGGCGCCGCCGACGACCTGGCGCGGCTGGTGCTCGAGAGCGCTCCACCACTGCAGGACGGCGACGTCATCGTGGTCACCCACAAGGCGGTGAGCAAGTCGGAAGGTCGTGTCGTCGACCTCGACACGGTGGCACCCTCAGCACGCGCGCACACTCTTGCCGGGAGCCATTCGGACCCACGCCTGGTCGAGCTGATCCTTCGCGAGAGCCGCGACGTGCTCCGCCAGCGGGGTCCGCTCTTCGTTGTCGAGACCGCCCATGGCCTCGTCTGCGCCAACGCCGGCATCGATCGGTCGAACGCACCGCGCCCGGGCGCGGTCGTGCTCCTGCCCCGCGATCCCGACGCGTCGGCGCAAGCGCTTCGCGCCCGGCTGGAGGCCGCCACCAGCCGGCGGCTGGCGGTGATCGTCGCCGACACCATGGGGCGCGCCTGGCGGGAGGGGATCGTCGGGACTGCCATCGGGGCCAGCGGGCTGACGCCGCTGCTCGAGCTCTTCGGCCAGGTCGACCCCAACGGCTACGTGCTGGCCAGCACCGCCATCGCCGTCGCCGACGAGCTGGCCGCGGCTGCCGACCTGGTGCTCGGCAAGCTCGAGCGCGTCCCGACGGCGATCATCCGCGGATATCCCATCGCCGGCGAGGGCAGCGCGCAGACGCTCATCCGCGAGCGCGCTCAGGACCTGTTTCGATGAGCCGGGGGACCACGCCCGCGTCCCAGGCGTCCTCGATGGTGTCGACGTCGAGGGCCAGGCCGGGACTGTCCACGACCACGCACTCCAGGCCGAGATCGTGGCTCGCCGCCTGGTGCGCCTCCGAGCTCCGGGGATGGCCGAACCGGGGCGCCAGCACGGCGGGTGGAACCACGAGCAGGGCGTTGGTGCCGCGGTCGCGAGCTCGCGCCACCACCACTCCACGTGGTGGAGCGCTGCTGGCGAAGGCCTGCAGATCCGCGACCGTCAGCAGCGGCAGGTCACCAGCCAGGTACAGGACCGCCGCCGGCGGCTCCTCGACGAGCTGCAGAGCGTGCCCCAGGCCCTCGTTCCAGGGCAGACCGCCGTCAGAGATGGCGGCCACCCCGAGGGATCGGGCCAGAGCGGGGCCGTCCGGCTCGGACGTGGCCAGCGCCACCGGGCCGAGCTCCGCGGCTCGCGCCACCACGGTCACGTGGGTCAGCATGGCGAGCATGAGGTCGCGACGCTGCGCCGGGGTCAGCTGGGGCATGAGCCGCTGCTTGGCGATCGACAGCCGCTTGAGACCGATCAACGTCTGCATGGACATGGCCAGCATGGTAGGAACATCGATGCGCGGAGGCGGTGGAGGGATCGACGACCCCGGCGACGCCACCGATGCCTGACGGAGCCTTGGAGGTCGGCATCGTCGGTGGCACCGGGAAGCTCGGCAAGGCCCTGGCGGCGAGGTTTGTCAGAGCCGGGCACCGGGTGGTGGTCGGCTCGCGCGTCGCCTCCAAGGCCACGGAGGCAGCGGCCGCGATCAAGCAGCAGCTCGGGTCTGTCGACGGCAAGGTTCGCGGTGCATTGAACATGGACGCGGCCGCGGCGGGCGTTGTGGTCATCGCCGTCCCCTACGAGGGATTGCGCGACGTCGTCGCCGACCTGGCCACGCCCACCACTGCGCGGGTCGTGGTCAGCACGGTGGTGCCGGTGCGCTTCGTCGAGGGGGAGGGACCGAGCCACGTCGACGTGCCCGAGGGGTCGGCGTGCGAGGCGATCGCCGCGCTGCTGCCGAGAGCGCGAGTGGTCGGCGCGCTGCAGACGCTCAGCTTCGTCACCCTGAGGAACCTGGAGAGCGACATCGGCAGCGACATCATCCTCACCGGGGACGACGCCGCGGCCAAGTCAGCTGTGGCCGGGCTGCTGGCCTCGCTGGCCGGCGTGCGCATGGTCGACGGCGGCCCGCTGCGCAACTCGCGTTACGTCGAGCAGCTCACCGTGCTCCTGCTCGCCATCAACTCGCGCTACGGCCGCCACACCGGCATCCGCGTCACCGATCTCCCCGACGAGCTGCTCACGCGGTGATGGCGTCGACGATCTCGGAGCGCAGGCCTGGGTACTTGGCGAGGAAGTCGCGGCGCTCCGCGCGCAGCCGTTCGACGATGGTGACGTACTCGTCGAGGCGGCCGGTGCGCTCGTAGAGGCGGCGCGGCTGAAGGATCTCCGCGTCGTCGATGCCGGGCAGCGAGGTGGCCACCTCGTATCCGAAGTCGGGGTCGGCCTGCCACGTGATCGTGCCCTCGGCGATGGCCTTGACCACCGCGCTCGAGTAGGGGATCGAGACCTTCTTGCTGTTCTCGTTGTCGGGAGGACCGCCGACCCGCCCGGTGTTGAGCAGGAACACCTCGAAGCCGCAGCTGTCGAGCAGCTCGAGGAAGCGGTTGCCCTGCTGCTCGTGGCGCAGGGGGAAGAAGGGGTTGGTGCCGGGGACCCGGAGGAACTTGCCCGCCTCCTCCTTGCCGCCCGCTGAGGTTCCCTGGGTCTCGCCGAGCATGAAGTAGGCGGCGGCCTGCTCCCGGTTGAGCCGCGCCACCGCGGGGATGATGTTCTCGTTGCGGTTGAGGATGAGCAGCTGGTTGACCCGCTTCACATCGCGAGCGTCGCGGTGCCAGCCCAGCGCGTCCATGCGAAACACGGCGCGGCCGTTCTGCGTGTATGCGGTGTCGAAGAAATCCAGCGTGCCGTCCGGCGTCATGGAGACGTTCTCGAGGTAGGCCTCAGGCTTGCAGACGGCACCGTGGATGGTGGGCTCGTCCTGGGGATCGAGACCGAACGTCTTGGCGAAGCAGCCGTTCTCCGTGGCCACGATCTGGCCGCCCGGGTAGAGGGCGACGAAGTCGTCCTGGACGGGCTTGGACTCGTTCTGGCGCGTGAAGGTGGTGGTGGTCTTGCCGGTGCCGGAGAGCCCGACGATGAGCATCGACTGCTCGCCCCGCGCGGTGGGGACGACCTTGCAACCGGCGTGCAGGGAGAGGCCGCCGCGGTCGTAGGTGAGCTTGTTCCACATCCGCAGGCCGCCCTTCTTGGACTCGCCGAAGTAGTCGCTGTTGAGGACGCGGGTGGTGCCGGCGTCGAGATCGACCGCGATGAGCCGGTTGTCGGGGTAGCCGGGCGCCTCGAGGGAGGGGGTGTAGATGACCGTCAGCACCGCGTTCCAGCCCTCTCCGCCCCTGCCCTCGTGGTCGAAGTAGAGCCAGCGCTGCATGCCCGCGATGTTGGCGAAGGCGGCCTCGATGAAGAGACGGGCGCGCACGCGGTGCTCGGGATCATTGCCGATGTAGCCGTCGATCACGACCATGTCGCGATCGCGGATGTGCTCCTCCTGGAGCTTGGCGATATGGCGCCCGACCTCGCGCGACAGGGTCTGGTCGGTGTGCTCCTCCGGTGCGTCGGTGACGATGTACGTGCTGCTCTTGCTGCGCGACACCACCTTGGTCTGCACGTTGTAGTTGTCGAACTCTGTCAGCCTGGCGTTGGCCATCCGCGAGGTGAGCTTGCGCAGCTCACCGGGACTTGGATTCCAGCGGATCGACGCTGCCGGTGGCAGCGACGCACGGCTGGCCTTGAGAACGTCGGTCATGACTCCTCCAGTCCCTGACCTCGCATCCCTTCCAGTCCGCAGTGTGCGAGCGACGTCGGCCAGGTTGTTAACGAATGGCCAGCATATCAGAGCGGATCCGGCCCATCCCCGCGGCGCATCGGGTGCGCGCCGCCACGGCCCGCCGGGTTGTACGCTCTCTCTGCAGATGGCTCAGACCGCCGCGCCCGCACCATCCGACCAGCTCGATCGCCTGGAGAGCTCCTGGGTCTGGTTCAACGGCGCGGTGTGCCGATATGGTGAGGCCAGGGTGGGCCTTCTCACCCATGGGCTCAACTACGGGACGGGCGTGTTCGAAGGCATCCGCGCGTACTGGAACGCCGAGCGCGAGCAGCTCTACACGCTGCGCATGGCCGAGCACTTCGACCGGATGCGCGTCAACGCTCGCATCCTTCAGATGGAGGTCCCCCAGTCCACGCCTGAGCTGTGCGCCATCACCCACGACCTGCTCCGTCGCAATCGGTATCGCGAGGACGTCTATGTGCGGCCGATCATCTTCAAGGCCGCCGAGATCATCGGCGTCAAGCTGCACGACGTCCCCGACAGCTTTGCGATCTGCACCAGCCCGATGGGCAGCTACGTGGGCACCTCGGGGATCCGCTGCCTGGTGAGCTCCTGGCGTCGCGTCGACGACACCATGATCCCGGCGCGCGCCAAGTGCACGGGCCTCTACGTCAACAGCGCCCTGGCCAAGTCCGAGGCTCTCCAGGCGGGATTCGATGAGGCCATCCTGCTGACCATGGAAGGACATGTCGCCGAGGGCAGCGCCGAGAACATCTTCATCGTCCGCCAGGGCGTCCTCTACACCCCCCCACCCAGCGACAACATCCTCGAGGGGATCACGCGCCAGGGCCTGATGCACCTGGCTCGCGAGGAGATGGGCCTCGACGTCGTGGAGCGCTCCATCGACCGCACCGAGCTGTACGTGGCCGATGAGGTGTTCATGTGCGGCACCGGCGCGCAGGTGGCGCCCGTCATCGAGATCGACCGGCGCCGCATCGGCGACGGCGAGCCCGGCCCGGTCACCATGCGGATCCAGGACCTTTATCGGGATGTGGTGAGCGGCAACAACGACAAGTACGCGGAGTGGCTTTCGCCGGCTTTATAGGGCGAGGCAGATCCTCGCCCTCATGAGGTCGAAGTCAATTCGCCCTCATTCACCCACTCCTCGGCGCGCCTCGCGCGCCGGCTCGCTTCGCGACGGGATGGGTGCTATTTGATCAGCGCGACCGCTTGCGCAGCGGCGACTCGGAGCAGGCGGCGGACGTGGCGCGCCGGATCGTCGCCGAGACGGTCGAGGGCGATGGTGGCGCTGAACAGGTTCTCGCCGCCGTCCACTGATCCACACACCGCGACGCACGGGATACGGGCCCGCAGCGCCCGGGCGGCCACCTCCGCCGGGGCCTTGCCGGTGGCCGTCTGGTGGTCGAGGCGGCCCTCTCCCGTGATCACCAGCGCCGTCCCCGCCATGGCCGCGTCGAGGCCGACCTGGTCGCACACCAGGCCGGCCCCTCCCACCAGCCGGGCCCCGAGCGCGGCCAGAGCGAAGCCGGCGCCCCCGGCCGCCCCGGCTCCGGGCAGCCCGGCCAGGCCAGGCACGCCGGTCGCGCTCTCGACCAGTGCGGCGAGGTGGCGCAGCCCGGCGTCGAGGTGAGCCACCGCGCCGGCGTCCGCGCCCTTCTGGGGGGCGAACACCCGGGCGGCGCCGTGGGGACCGAAGAGCGGGCTGCGCACATCGACGGCGACCTCGAGGGCGACCCCGCCCAGGCGCCGGTCGACGGAGGCGAGGTCGACAGAGGCGATGGCCGCCAGCGCGCCGCCGCCCTCGCCGGCGGCTCGGCCTCGGGCATCGAGAAGCCGGGCCCCCAGCGCGGCGAGGATCCCCGCCCCCCCGTCCGTCGAGGCACTGCCGCCGACACCGATGACGATCCGCCGGGCACCGCCGTCGAGGGCGGCGGTGATGAGCTCTCCCGCGCCGCGGCTGCTCGCTCGCAACGGATCGCGGCGGGCCCCGAGCAGGCGCAGCCCCGCCGCCTCGGCCATCTCGACGACGGCGAGATCCGGGCCGATCCAGCCCAGCCGGGCGAGCCGGGGCCGCCCCAGCGGCCCGGTGACGCGCACCTCCTGCACGCGCGCCGACTTCCCCGCGGCGGCGAGGAGGACGTCGAGGGTGCCGTCACCGCCGTCGGCGGTGGGGGCGCGCCGCGCCGTCCAGCCGGCGTCGGCCACGCCCCGAGCCAGCGCGTCCGCCGCCGCGGACGCGGCGATGGTGCCCTTGAACGCGTTGGGCGCACAGACGGCCAGCGGCGGACCCGCGCCGCCACGGCTCACCACCCGGTTATGCCGGGACCACCGCCTGCCCGGCGGCGGCGCTCAGCGCCGAGCCCTGATAGGCGTCGCGGCAGAGCGCGCAGGTCTCCAGGTGCTCGACCGCCTCCCGCTGCTCGCTCGCGCCGAGCCGCCCGCGGGTCACCAGGAACGCCATCTCGGCGCAGCTGGTGCCCTCCTCGGGCGGGCTCTCCAGGCGGAGGTACTCGGCCTTGAACCGCTTGCGGGCGCGGTGGAGGAGGGTCTCGACGGCGGCTTCCGTGGTGCCCATGAAGCGCGCGATGGAGGCGTACGACAGGCCCTGGAGCTCGCGAAGAGTCAGCACCATGCGCTGCCGCTCCGGGAGCTTCTTGGCGACGTCCCAGACCAGCTGGCGCAGGCTGCTCATCTCCAGTGCGTCCTCGGGGTGGCCCGAGCGGTCGCGGTCGGCGACCTTGAGCATGGCCTCCTCGGGGTCCCCGCCGCGCTGGTCGATGTGGAGGGCGCGGCGGCTGCGGCGGCGCAGCTCGTCCTGGCAGATGTTGACGGCGATGCGGTGCACCCAGGCGCCGAAGTTGAAGCTCTGATCGACGCGGGCGAGCGCGCGGATCACCCGGAAGAACGTCTCCTGGACGAGGTCCTCGGCCTGGGACTCCTCACCGACGTAGCGGAGGCACACGGCCCGCACGCGCGCGTGGTAGCGCTGGAAGAGGATGTCGAAGGAGCCCGCGTCCCCGGCCAGGTAGGCGGTGATCAGCACCAGATCGTCGGAAGCAGGCACCCCTCCGTCACCGCGTTCCGTGATCGTGCCCCTCCTTCGGCAGGATGCCTCCATTGCCCCGATCGACGCAAGTATACAGACGCCTCACCGGCCACCCCGATGCAAGGTTTGCCCCACCCGGACGTCTACAGAGACGGGGCGCCAGATCGAGGAACCCGGCGGAGGCCGGCTGGAGCGTCGGAAGGGAACAGAGGTGCCGACACGGCGACGCGCGGACAGCGGCGGCGGCCGCCGGGTGATGGTTCGCTTTGCCGACCACGAGGTCGCGGAGGGAACCACCCCGGACATCGACCTCGACCGCACCGACTTCGACTTCACCTTCGACCTTCCCAGCGACCGCGCCCAGGCGGCGATCGTGCCCCTCGCCTCGGTGCAGCGTGTGCTGCTGCGCCGCCAGCGGGTCACCCGGGCGATCCCCGACCACCTGCTGCGCAAGGTGGCCCTCCACTTCTGGGACGGAGAGGTGGTCGCCGGCCTGCTGCGCACTCCTCCCCGGCGACACCGGCACGGCATGATCCTGGAGCTGATCACCCCCGAGGTGAACCGCGCCGACATCTACGCGCTCCCGTACCACGCCCTCAAGGCGGTGTTCTTCCTGCGCAGCTGGGACACCAGGGCGCCCCGTGCCGCCAGCGATAACGGACGCCGGCCGGCACCGCGCCACGACGCCCCGCTCGTCGATCTGCTCAGCGAGATCCGCGGCCTGCGTGGTCTGCGCCATCACGGGCAGATCAGCGCCGGGGAGTACGAGCGCCGCCGTGGCCAGGTGCTGAAGAGGATCTGAGCGCCGCAGCTTCAGGGCGGCGGTGCCCGGGGCGGCGGCGCTGCGTCCGCCTCCTCGTCGGTCAGCGTGATCCGCAGGCGCAGCATCAGGGAGCCCAACGACTTGCCGAGCGGGTCGCTCCGCAGCGAGCGCGAGGCGCCCCCACCGAGGGCTTCGTGGAGGACGAAGTTGAGCGCGCGTACGTTGGCCACCTCGAAACGCTCCACCCGGCCGTGCACGAACCTGCCGAAGTGGGCGCGGACGCGCTCGGCGGTGACCTCCCGGAGAAGCACCGCATAGAGCTCGTCCGAGGGCGCGAAGACGGCCACGTTGGCGAGGTCCCCCTTGTCCCCGCACCGTGCCCGGGCGATGTCCGCGAGGCGAACCTGGCGGCTCATCCCGCCGCCTCGACGGTCACCGCGACGGCCCCTTCGACGCGCTCGCGCGGGACCAGGGTGGGCCAGACGCTGAGCAGCGCTCGCGGCGGCTGCGGCGTCGATGCACCGCCGATGAAGGGGGGCCCGTTGAGGGCCAGCGGCGTCGCCAGCCGCGGGAAGCGGCGCGCCTCCGCCTCCGTGGCGAACCGTCCGGCAACTCGCAGGGTCACCTCGTTGGCATCGGCGGCGCCGCCCATGTCGGCCGCGTCACCGTGCAGCGAGTCCACCCCGATGAGCTCGGTGACCTGCTCGAGGGGCACCAGTCCGGCGCGCTCGGCGAGGCGGTCGATGAGCAGCGCGGCGTGGCGTGCCTTGGCCAGGGCATCCGGCCAGGAGTAGGCGATCGTGGCCGCGCCCAGCCAGCCGTCGAGGTAGCCGAGGATGGCCTTGAGCTGTTCCGGTCGCGGGCTCCCTCGCACCCCGCTGACCGAGACGGTGTCGGCGCCCGCCTCGGCGAGGCGTACCGTGGTGAAGTCGGCGACGACATCGGGGTTGAGATAGCGCCGGGGGTCGAGCACCTCGTAGAGGAGCTGCTCGGCGACGGTGTCCACGCTCACCCGTCCCCCCGTGCCGGGCGGCTTGGTGAGCAGCGCGGAGCCGTCCTCGGCGACCTCGCACACCGGGTAGCCGATGCGGTCGAGGTCGGGAATGTTCCACCAGTCACCGCTGAAGTTGCCCCCGGTGGCCTGCCCGGAGCATTCCATGAGGTGGCCGAGCACGACCCCGGTGGCCAGCCGGTCCCAGTCGTCCCAGGCCCAGCCCAGCTCGTGCACCAGCGGCGCCACGAACAGCGACGCGTCGGCCACGCGGCCGGTGACGACCACGTCGGCGCCGCGCTCCAGGGCCTCGACGACAGGCCCAGCCCCGAGGTAGGCGACACCGAACACGATGCGGTCGCGGATCGAGCCGACGTCGGCGCCGGTGTCCATGTTGCGGAGGTCGACACCACCGTCGCGCAGCTCGTCGATGCGCGCGCTCAGGTCATCGCCGCTGACGGTGGCCACGCGCAGGCCCGGCATGCCCAGCTCGGCGGCCACCTGGCGCGCGGCGGCGGCGGCGGCGGCGGGGTTGATGCCGCCAGCGTTGGTGATGATGCGGATGCCATGTTCCCGCGCCACCGGGAGCAGCGCGCGCAGGAATGCGGGAAGATCGCTGGCGAAGCCTCGGCCGGGATCGCGCAGCCGGTCGCGCTGGAGGATGGCCATGGTGAGCTCGGCGAGCGCGTCACAGCAGATGTAGGAGACGCCGCCACGCTCGGCCACCGCGACAGCGCCGTCGGGGCTGTCGCCGTAGAAGCCTTGGCCGGCGCCGATACGAACCGACCTCATGCCCTGATCACGGCCCCAGCTATACCAGGCCGCTCAGCGCGCTGGGCGGGCGGTGCGCCCGCGGCGGAGCGCGGCCGCTCCCAGGCGAACGGCGACGTAGATGGCGAAGCTGAACACCGTGACGAACACGCTCGCCTTGATGGTGTTGCTCTGCAGGCTGGCGATGAGGCCGCCGTCGCAGGCCAGCAGCGCGAAGAGGACCGACAGGGCCGTGACCACCGCGGGGCGAGCCGAGAGCCGCTGCGCGGCGGCGGCCGGGGTGATGGCGAGGCTGAGCACGAGAAGGGTTCCGACGATCTGCGCCGCCTCGGTCACGGTCAGCGCCAGGACGAAGAGGAAGAGGAGCCCGACCAGACGCACCCGCACGCCGCGGGCCTCGGCCACCTCGGGGTCGACGGAGGCGAAGAGGAGCGGCCGATAGAGCACGGCCATGGCCACCAGCACTCCGGTGGCGACGCCGAGGAGGAGGAGGAGCTGGCCACTGCTGACCCCAAAGATCTGGCCGAAGAGGATGTTGGTGGCCTCGGTGGCGAAGCCGTGGTAGAGGCTGAGCAGGTAGACGCCGGCGCCAAGTCCGAAGGCGAGGATCACCCCGATCGCCGAGTCTCGCTCGCGCTCGCGCACGCCCAGGACCCCGATGGCGCCGGCGACGACCAGCGATCCGGCGAGGGCGCCGGCCACGGGGTCGCCCACCACCACCAGGCCGGCGGCCGCTCCCGTGAAGGAGAGCTCGGCGGTTCCGTGGACGGCGAAGGCCATCCGGCGGGTGACGATGAAGGGCCCGATGAGGCCGCTGGTGACTGCCACCAGCGTGCCCGCGAGCAGGGCGTGCTGAGCGAAGGGCTGCTCGAGGTAGAACCACAGGCCCATCAGGTGCTGCCCGCCTCGTCGTGGTGATGGTGGTGGCCACCCTTCTCGCCGTGAGCATCATCGGGGGCACCGACCACCACGATCCGCCCGCGCACTCGGAGGACGTCGACCTCGGTGCCGTACAGCGCGGAGAGGCGCTCGCTGGTCATCACCTCGTCGGGCGTTCCCACCGCCCATCTCCCGCCCACCAGGTAGAGAACGCGGTCGACCATGGGGAGGATGGGGTTGACCTCATGGGACACGAACACGACCGCGGTGTCCGCCTCTCGGCGCCGCCTGTCGATCAGGGCGCTGACCGCCTGCTGATGTTGCAGGTCGAGGGAGAGGAGGGGCTCGTCGCAGAGCAGCACCCGGGGGTCGCCGAGGAGCGCCTGGGCGATCCGCAAACGCTGCTGCTCGCCCCCGGAGAGCAGCCCGATGGGCGCATCCGCGTACGTCCGGGCGCCGACCGCTTCGATGACCCCGTCGACCACGGAGGTGGCGCGGCGCGACAGGCCGATGCCCCAGCGGTGACCGTCCAGGCCGAGCCGGACGAGGTCACGGCCGCGCAGGGGCAGGTCGCGGTCGAACGACCTCTGCTGGGGGATGTACCCGACCGCGCTGCTTCCGCGCCGCGGCGTGCGTCCGCCCACCTCGACAGTCCCCTCGGAGAGTTCCTGGAGACCGAGAAGAACCTTGAGCAGGCTCGTCTTTCCCGACCCGTTGGGGCCGAGCACCGCGAGGAACTCACCAGGGGCGGCCTCCAGTGTCAGGTCCCCCCACAGAGTCCGGTCGCCGAAACGAAGTGCCGCGCCGCGCAGCTGGATGGCGGGGGGGGCCGGGCTCACCCTCCCAGGGCCGCCAGGATTGCCCTGGCCTGGGCGATCTGCCAGGACTGGAAGGTGTGCTGCCCCGACGGGATGGTCTCGGCGACCCCCACCACCGGGATGCCGTTGGAGCTGGCCAGGGACTTGACGCTCTGGGTCACCGGGCTGGTCACCTGAGCGTTGTAGAGGAGGACCTTGACAAGCCTTCCCGTCATGGCCGCGTCCATCGCCGCGACGTCGGCGGGAGCCGGATCGTTGCCGTCCTCGATGGACTGCGCGAAGCTGGCAGGCGTGGCCAGCCGCAGGCCCGCGGCGTTCACCAGGTAGCCGGCCACACGCTCCGTGTAGGCGATCGGCGTGTCGCTGTACCTCGTCTTGATCGCCTGCACGGCGTCGATGTAGGGCTGGTACGCGCTCAGAAATGTCTGGAGGTTGGCCGCGAACGTTGCCGCGTCGCCCGGGTCGTGGCTCGCCAGGTGCGATTCGATGGCGCGAGCGGCCGTGGTCACGTACAGAGGGTTGTACCAGAGGTGCGGATTGGGGTTGTCGCCGCTGACGCCGACCACGGTGGCGATGGTCAGCACGTCCCGGCCGGCGTTGGGGTTGGTGCTGAGTAGCTTGCCGACGAAGGTGTCGTACTTGGCGCCGTTCTCGATCACCAGCGTGGCGCCGCTCAGCGCCGCCGCGTCGCGGGGATTGGTCTCGTAGGAATGGGGATCGGCGTTGGGGTCGGTGATGATCGACGTCACGCTCACGTGGCTGCCCCCGATCTGGCTGGTGATGTCGCCCCAGAAGTTCTCGGCGGCGACCACGTTGAGGCGGCCGCCGGCAGTGGCGGCGCTCGGGCTCGAGCCGCAGGCGGCCAGCAGGCTCAGGGCCAGAAGGGCAATCCCGGCGGTCATGGACGCGTGGCGGGGGGGTCTGCGCTTGCACATCTGAGGTCTCCGGTGAGGTCTGCGGTCCGAGGGGGCGGCCGTGGCCAGTCTTATCGGGAATGGTTCCCGTTACAGATGCTATCATCGCAGACCATGGACAGGCAACGCAGCACGCGACAGCAGCGCGCTCTCGACGAGCTCCTCGCCGGCTGCACCGACTTCCGCAGCGCCCAGGACCTCCACGCGCAGCTCCGGGCGGGCAACGCCCGGATCGGTCTGACCACCGTCTACAACAACCTCCGCGCACTCGCAGAGAGCGGAGCCGTCGACACGATGCGCACCGAGGACGGCGAAACGCTGTACCGGCGCTGTCGCAGCGAGGTGCATCACCATCACCTGGTGTGCCGCATCTGCGGCCGGACCCTCGAGCTCTCCGGCCCTGCGGTCGAGATGTGGGCCGAGGCGGTGGCAGCCGCCGAGGGCTTCGTCGACGTCCGCCACACCGTGGAGATCGTCGGCACCTGCTCGGAGTGCGCCGGACGGACCGCGTAGCGCGGGGTCGACGATCGCCGCCGAGGCGGGCGATCAGCCCGGCAGCGGCTCCGCGCCACGCCGGGCACGCGCGATCCAGAGGTCGGGCGCGCGCAGCTCCGCCGGCGTGGGCATCATCTCCGCACCCTCCCAGACGCGGTTGAGCAGGCTCACCCCGCCGGCCGCGGCGGCGGCGTCACAGAAGCGCTCGCCCACCTCGTACTGGCGCATCTTCATGTTGATGCCGGTGATGGCTAGAACAGCGCGCTCCACGACGGTGCGCTGGGCGCGGCGGCGCGCGAAGGCCGCCTCGAGCTCGTCGAAGTGGTCGAGATGCTGGCGACCGACGCGGTGCATCACGAAGTTGGCGTAGCCCTCGAGCACGCTCATCACCGCCTGGAGGCGAGCGATCCCGCGGAGCTGGGTGCGCACCGCCTCGGGCAGGCGCTCGACCAGCTGGCGCGCGCTGGGCGGCTTGCCGCCGCCATCGCCGGCGGCGTGAGCGAGGCTGCTGCGGATCATCGACTCCATCATCCCCACCAGGTGCTCACGCAGCCAGGGGTGCTCGCCGAACTGCCACGCGTGGGTGAGCTCGTGGAGGATGAGCCACCTGCGCAGCGGTTCGATCGGAGCCCGCGCCATGCGCGCGAACCCGTCGATGTTCGGCTCGACGAGGTAGAGCGCCGGCGTGCCGGCGTCGGCGGGTGGGCCGATGCTCAGCACCGGGTCGTACTGGCCGAGCACGCGCTGCGCCATGATGCCGAAGAGCACGCCGACGTACCGGCTCATGACCATGCGGCTGAGGGCTGTCGCGGCCGACTCCGGCATGGTGGCACGCATCTCCTCGACGGGCACGAGCAGGCGCTTGGCGAGGGTGATGTTGACGTCGACGAAGCCGTGCCGGTCGAGCACCTCGAAACGCGGGAAGGTGACGAG
>DASZKZ010000058.1:0-25922 GCA_035552595.1 Candidatus Dormiibacterota bacterium | reverse complement strand
CAGATGGGCGTGGCCCACTACGACGACCCGCCCCCTGACCGCATCGAGGACCTCGACGCGCTGCGCGAGGCGGATCGCTTCCGCTTCGCCAACCAGCTGCGCGCGTGGATCGAGGTGGACGGCGACGGACACATCACCGCTCACGGCCAGAGCGGCGTCGGACACATCGGCGCGACCACGCTGCGCCTGGGCGGACGGGTGGCGACCTTTGCAGCGGTGCCGTTTCCCGACCGGCAGCAGGAGGCCGTCGTCGCGGGCGATTCGGTCCGGTTCGTGCAGACGGCCGGTGGCCGCACCGGCGTGCCGGCTCCTCGCCGCGTCCGCCACCCACCGTTCATCCAGGTCTCCGCCCCGATGGCGTGGACGACCCTCTCCCTGACCCTGCACAGCGACGGCAGCTCCTCCCACGAGCTGGTGGGCGCAAGCCCCTTTCCGCGCCACTGGCTCTACGACAGCCAGGGACAGCTGGTGCAGAAATCCGGCCTGGTCGACTTCAAGGAGTGGTATCAGAGCGCGTTCGGCGCCCACACGCCGTGGGGCGATGAGGACTCGCCCGCCCTGGTCAGCGCGGTCGAGAGCGCGCTGGAGCGGGAGCTCTCCACGCACATCATGCGGGGTGGCACCAAGCCACGAATCAGCACGCTGGCCAAGGGCAAGACACTCATCGCGGAGGGCGAGGAGGGCTCCGAGGTGTTTCTCGTGCTCGACGGCGTGGTCTCCGTCGAGGTCGGTGGCTCCGAGCTCGGGCAGCTGGGCCCGGGGGCCGTGCTCGGGGAGCGCGCCCTTCTCGAAGGAGGCCGGCGCACCGCCACGGTGCGAGCGGTGACCCCGTGCCGGGTGGCCACCATCAGCGGCGCCGAGCTCGACCCGCAGATGCTGTCCGAGCTGGCCGCGGGCCATCGCCGCGAGGAGACGTAGGCGGACGATTCAGCCCCGGCGCGCGGCCCCGTCGGAGGCGCTCACCTCGAACACCGTGGGGGCGCGAAATCCCTGGCGCGCGAAGGCCGCGTGCACCGCCTCCGCGACAGCCTCGCGGGCGTAGAGCGGCACCAGCGCGATGGCGCAGCCGCCCCAGCCGGCGCCGGTGAGCCGGGCACCCCAGGCGCCCGCTTCGCAGGCCGCATCCACAGCGGTGTCGAGCTCGGACGAGGACGCCTCGTAGTCGTCGCGCAGCGAGGCGTGGCTCTCGACGAGCACTGCCCCGATGGCATGGAGCTGCCCCTGACGGAGCAGCGCCACGGCTCTGCGCACCCGGGCGTTCTCGGTGACGACGTGGCGCGCGCGACGTTGCAAGACGCCGTCCAGATCCCGTTCCACCGCCTCCGCTGTGGCATCACGAAGCGTGGGCACGCCGAGCGCGGTGGCGGCTTGCGCGGACTGCTCACGACGGCTGCGATAGCCGGCGGCGCTGTTGGAGTGCGCGACCGATGTGTCGATTGCGAGCACCGCCGCCGACACGTCGATCGGTCGGAATGCGACCAGCTCGCGCTCCAGGCTTCTGCAATCGAGAGACACCACGTGTCCGGCTCGCGCGGCGAGCACCGCAAGCTGGTCGAGCAGCCCGGTGGGGGCGCCGGCGATCGCGGCCTCACCGTCCCGGCAGCAGCGGGCGATGTCGTTGTGCGCCATCTGCTGCCCGGTGAGCTCGGTGACGGCCAGCGCCGCCGCCACGGCCACGGCGGCGCTGGAGGCGAGGCCGCCCCCCGGTGGGATGTCGGAGTCGACGACCAGGTCGACCCCGGGCAAGGCCACCCCGGCGCGGCGCAGCCCCCACAGTGCTCCGAGCAGAGGCGCCGCCCAGCCGGCGTCGACGCCCGGACCGAGGTCGGCGAGCGCCACCACCGCCGGCGCGGGCATCTGCCGCGAGGCGCATCGCAGCACGCTGTCCGCGCGCAGCCCGGCAGCCACCACGGCGGTGCGGTCGATGGCCAATGGGAGGGCCAGGCCCTCGCTGTAATCGGTGTGGTCGCCCATCAGGTTGACCCGCCCCGGCGAGGACCACAGCCCATCCGGACTCCGTCCGGTCATCTCAGAATACGCTGCAACCGCAGCGCTCACGTCAATCATGGCCAGAACATCGACTGGGAGACCTCATCGGTCCGCCACCGTGCCGACAGCGGCTGACAGGCACGCCATGATGCGTGTGGATTCACACCACGACAAGGGTCGCGGCGATACGGATCCAGCAAGCTGGCCCCCTCCATCCGGCAGCGCGACGTAGGTCGCGCTGCCGTCTTCTTTGTCCTGACGGCGCCGGACACGATACAGTCGGACCCATTCCCAGCTCCCGCACGTTGAGACCATGCGCCTCCGCTATCTGATCCCTGTCCTGCTGATCGTGTGTGTCGCAGCCGGTGGCGCCGCCACCGCCCACGCCGCGGGCGACCGTCAGAAGAGCTTCAGCGAGGCTGCCGGGCAGCTGCGCGCCCGGTGGGATCACGACCAGGCCGCGGGCGTTCCCGCCTCCAGCCTGGCGCCGCTGCGCGCCGAGCTGGCCAGCCAGCAGCCCACCGATTCCTGGTGGTCGCCGAACTGGTTGAGCAACGCCGGGCACGGCCTGCTCGACCGGCTCCAGGCGGAGACCCGGTCGGCGTGGAGCGCGGCGCTCGACGCCCAGCGGGCCCAGGCTGAGACGGTGATCACCCAATGGTCCGACTTCGCCGCGCAACAGACCACCTGGCTGAGCGGCGACGCCATCGCCGCGGCCGCACAGTGGTCGAGCCAGCTCAGCGCCGCCGCCACCCCGGCGGCGATCACCGCGCTCGTCTCCGCCTGGCAGGGATTCCTGGGGCAGCAGCACACGGCGGTGGTCGCCGCCCAGCAGGCCAGGCTGTCGGCGGAGCTGCAGTCGGCGGGAGGCCCGCAGGCGGTCCTGAGCACCGCCCGCCACCTGGTGGCTGTTGCCTCCTCGGCCAACCTGGACGCCGGCAACGTGGCCCCTCTGGCTGCGCAGCTGAGCAGCCAGATCACCGCCAACAGCGCCGCCGCGCTGGACACCGGCGAGCAGCTGCTCGGGGCGGTCAGCGCCCTGCAGTCGCTGGTCAACCTCAACAACCAGGTCGCTGGCCAGGTCCGTCCGGTGTACCTCAGCGTCCTCCAGGCCGAGGCGGAGGGCACCCCCAACGCCGCCGCCCTGGCAGCCCAGCAGGCGGCCATCGGTGGCCAGTTCCGGTCCGCGCGCACCGCCGCGCAGATCACGGCCGTGGCCACGGCGCTGACCGCGCTCCAGGGCCAGATCGCCACGGAGCTGGCCGCCAACCAGTGTGGCCACCCGGTCGGTGCCGGCAAGGTGATCACCATCTCCCTGTCGCTGCAGGAGATGGTGTTCTACCAGGGCGGGTGCGTGGCCAGGGCCACCGCGGTGACCACGGGACGCCCTCAGCTGCGCACTCCCACCGGCAGGTTCTCGATCTTCTACAAGACCTCTCCCTTCACGTTCATCTCGCCCTGGCCGCCGAGCTCGCCCTTCTACTACTACCCCAGCCCGGTGAGCTGGGTGATGGAGTTCGCGGCCGGCGGCTACTTCATCCACGACGCCCCCTGGGAGGGCGGCGGGTCCTACGGTCCGGGGGGCGAGGACAACCTCTCGGCCGCCAGCCACGGCTGCGTCCACACCCCCACTCCGGTCATGCAGTGGGCATTCTCCTGGACGCCACTGGGCACGCCCGTGGTGATCAGCGCCTGACGGAGCCGGCCGCGGCCTGGCCCTCCCAGCCCGCTCGGACAATCCTCTGAGCAGACTCACAGCCTTGCTCGCAATCATGGGGGCATGACCCCGGCAGACGACGCCGCCCGCATCCTCGTCGTCGACGACGAGCGCGCCATCACCGACCTGGTGGCCATGGCCCTCAAGTACGAGGGCTTCGCGGTGGCCACCGCCGCCAGCGCCAGGGAGGCGCGCACCGCGGTCATGGACTTCCGCCCGGCGCTGATCGTGCTCGACATCGGGCTGCCCGACGAGGACGGCTTCGCGCTGGTCCAGCGCCTCATCGGCGACGGGGTCAAGGTTCCCGTCATCTTCTTGACCGCCCGTGACTCGACTGAGGAGAAGGTGCGCGGCCTCACCGTCGGTGGCGACGACTACGTCACCAAGCCCTTCAGCGTCGAGGAGCTGGTGGCGCGCGTCCGGGTGGTGCTGCGGCGCCACGCCGGGGGCGGCGCACGGCCGAGCACCAGGCTGCAGCTCGCCGACCTGGAGCTCGACGAGGACACCCACGAGGTCTTTCGCGCCGGCCACGTCGTCGAGCTCACCAACACCGAGTTCCGGCTGCTCCGCTACCTGCTCATGAACGCCGGCCGGGTGCTCTCCCGCAGCCAGATCCTCGACCACGTCTGGAGATACGACTTCGGCGGCGACGCCAGCGTGTTGGAGACCTACATCAGCTATCTGCGCCGCAAGGTCGACCAGGCGCAGCCGTCGCTGATCCACACCGTGCGCGGGGTCGGCTACGTCGCTCGAGTGCCCCGAGGCGTCTGATGTCGCTGCGGCGGCGACTGCTCCTGACGCTCGCGCCCATCTTCATCGCCGGCCTGATCGCCGTCGACATCGCCACCTATGTGTCGCTGCAGTCGTTCCTGGTCAGCAAGGTCGATGAGCAGATTCTCTCCGTGCACCAGACGGTCGGCGATTACCTCAACGGGGACGGCGTGTTCGGGCCAGGGCCGCAGCAGGGGCCGAGCGTCAACCTCCCCCCGGGGACATTCGGGGAGATCGTGAGTCCGACCGGAAAGGTGCTGGCCCAGAAGGACTTTCCCGGCCCCGCCCCGACCGGCGACGACGCCACGACCGCGCTCGCCCTTCCCACCTCGCTGACGCCGCACACATACCTGACCGCGCAGGGGACGAACCACGGCGACGGCTTCCGCGTCTACGTCGACAGCGCGCCGCACGACAGCAACGGTGACCTTCTCATCGTCGCCCTTCCCCTCGACGACACGGCGGCGACGCTGGCCCAGCTCCTCGCTCTGGAGCTCATCGCCGGCGGGGTCATCACCGTGATCATCCTGGTGGCCACGTGGCTGATCGTCCGTCGCGGCCTGCGCCCGCTCGACAGGATGGGCAGAACCGCGCGCCTCGCCGCCACCGACCTGAGCCGGCGGGTGGAGCCCACCCAGGAATCGACGGAGGTGGGCCGGCTCGGGCTGGCCATCAACGCCATGCTCAGCCAGCTGGAGAGCGCCTTCGCCGAGCGAGCCGCCAACGAGCAGCGCCTCCGCCACTTCGTCTCCGACGCGTCCCACGAGCTGCGCACCCCGCTGACCTCGATGCGCGGCTACGCGGAGCTCCTCCGCCGCAACCCGGAGATGTCCGAGCAGGACGTGATCCTGGCCACCCGCCGCATCGAGGAGGAGGCGCGCCGCATGGGCATCCTCGTCGACGACCTGCTCCTGCTCGCCCGCCTCGACCAGGGCCGGCCGCTGGAGCGGGTTGCGGTGGACCTCGACGCCATGGTGCTCGACGCCTGCGCCGACGCCCGGGTGGCGGACCCCTCCCGGGTGGTGACCGCCCGCATCGACGCGCCCGCGCAGGTGATCGGGGACGACCTCCGGCTCCGCCAGGTTCTTGCCAACCTGGTCCGCAACGCGGTGGTCCACACCCCGCCGGGCACGCCCATCGAGGTCACCCTCGGTCTTCAGGGGGACACCGCGGTCATCGAGGTGGTGGATCACGGACCCGGGATCCGCCCCGACCACGCCCAGCGCATCTTCGAGCGCTTCCATCGTGCCGACCCGGCCCGCAGCGGCGACCAGGGGGGCAGCGGCCTGGGGTTGAGCATCGCCGCCGCCGTGGTGGCCGCGCACGGCGGGCGCATCGAGGTGCGCGAGACAGCCGGGGGCGGAGCCACATTCCGGATCGAGCTGCCGGCACGGCCGCAGACCGCGGCAGCGCCACGCCCGACCGAGGCCGGCCAGCCGGTGTAGCACCGCGCAGTCCCAGCCGACTCTCAGCCTGGTCACACCGGGATGTGAGCCGGGGCTGCCAGCCTTCTCCTCGACAAGCGTCATCAGCTGATCACCCCCCGGAGGAATCGCAATGCCCGACGACGGCAATCCCCAAGTGTCACCACCAGATCCCGGGATGGCACCTCCCCCGCCGCCGCCGCCTCCGGCGTCTCGTCCGTCGCGGCGCCAGCTCATCGGCCGCCGCGGGGCGACAGCGGCTGTGGCCACAGGCCTGGTGGTCGGCGGCGTGGCCGGCGGCTACGTCATCTCCCACGCGGCCACCACCCCGTCAGCAACGGCCGGCCCCAGCGCGGGAAACACGACACCGCCGTCTCACCCGGGACGGTTCGGCGGCGGCTCGGCGGCGCACACCCAGGATCTGCAGCAGACGGCGGGAGCGCTCGGCGTCACCAGCGCGCAACTGCAGACCGAGATGTCCGCCGGCAAGACCGTCGCGGCGATCGCCAAGGAGCACAACGTCGATCCCGCCAAGGTCATCGCCACCCTGGTGTCCGACGAGAACTCCGAGATCGATGCGGCTGTGACCGGAGGACGGCTCACCCAGGCGCAGGCCACGCAGCTGAAGAGCCAGACCACCCAGCGGGTCACCGACTTCGTCAACGGCACGGCGCCCGCTCGCGGTCCGGGCGGGCCGGGCGGGCCGCCCGGGCACCGCGGTGGCCTGCAGGCCGAGGATCAGCAGGTGGTCGCCACAGCTGTGGGCCTCACCACCACGCAGCTGCAGACCGAGCTGACCGCCGGCAAGACCATCGCCGCCATCGCCACCGAGCACGGGTCCACCGCCGCCAGGGTGATCAGCGCGCTGACGGCGTCGGAGAACAGCGAGATCGACCAGCGCATCTCCAGTGGCCAGCTCACCGCCACCGAGGGCGCGCAGATGAAGACCATGACCGTGCAGCGCGTCACCGACCTGGTCAACGGCACCGAGCCGGCGCATGGCGGATTCGGTGGCCATGGCGGTCCTCCGGGCGCGCCGGCGGGGTCACCCCCGACCAGCTGATCTCCCGCCCACCCCCTTCCCTGAAGCCCGTCCTCACCGCTGGGGGCGGGCTTCTTGGCGAGCTCTCAGAGGTGGGCTCGGTAAAAGGAGAGCATGTTGGCCAGGACGGCGGACCGGTTGCGCGTGAACTGGTGGTCGTCACCGGGATAGGTGATGTACTGCGCGCTCGTGCCCGCACTCTGCAGGGCCGCGTAGAGGTGATCGGAGAAGAGCTTGGGCACCATGGTGTCGCCGGCGTCCTCGTCGATCTGCACGGCGGCGGTGGTGGCGCCCAGGTAGTTGATCGCCGATGCCTGGTTCCAGAAGTCGGGATTGGTGCGGGGCGTGCCGTTGCCGGCGATCATCGACTGGGCGACGTGCTGCTGCACCACCGGGGGCGCGGCGGTGGGCGTGGAAGTCACGGTGGACCAGTTGAAGAAGATGTCGTAGAGAGAACCGACCACGGCAGCCATGAAGACCACCGCACGGATGCCGTGCGCGATCACCATGGCGCGGAGCACCTCGTAGCCCCCCAGGCTGTGCCCGAACAGCCCGATGCGCGAAGGGTCGACCCGCGGGTCCGCTCTCACCGTGCTGATCAGGTTGAGCAGGTCGTACGTGTACACGGGTGACAGGTAGCCGCCCTCGGCAACTCCCTGGCTCTGGCCGTGGCCACGGTAGTCGGGCTTGAGCACCAGGTATCCCGCCCGTGCCAGGGTGGCGATGAACTGTGCGTAGGACCCATCGTCGGTGCGGTAGGTGCGGGGATCGAGGTAGCCGTGGCTGATGATCACCACCGGCCAGCCCGCTGCGGGCCGCGCACTGTCGGGAACGCTGAGCAGCGAGTACTCGGTGAGACCGTCGGACACGAACGACACCACCCAGTTGACGTACCCTCCCTGATCGCCGTCGGAGCGTACGTTGGTCAGCGGGCTCGCAGGATAGGCACGTGCTCGCATGGCGGCGATGGTCAGCGGGTTGAGGGCGGCGGGGCTGGGCGTTGTCCGTGCCGGCGAAGGGGTGGTGGACGCGCCTGCAACCGCGCGAGGCGGCGCCGAGGACGAGGTGCCGGCGGAGCCGAGGCGGTGAATGCCCAGGGCAAGCGTGGCAACGAGCAGAACGCCGACAGCGGCCTGGGCTGAGCGCCGGGTCATGGGCGATCAGCATACGTGCGACATGGCCACCCGGCACACAGGGGCCGGCGCCGTGCCGGCCCCTGCGAGTTCCCAGGATCGCGCTGGTTACGGGACGGTGGGCACCTGGCCGGCGTTCTCCTGCGCCTCGCGGGCAGCGCTCTCGCCGGCCTCGTGCGAGGCCGTCTCGTTGGAGTGGAACGTGCCGGTCGGTGCCCCCGGCGTGGTCGTGGAGGTCGAGGGCGCGGCGGTGGACGTGCTCGCGGTCAATGTCGCTGTCGAGGTCGTCGCCGCCTGGGTGATCAGGAAGCTGCCTGCGAACGCGCCTCCCATCAGGCCCAGCGCCGTGGCGGCGATGGCGCCGCGCCGGCGAAGGCCGCCGAGCAGGCGGCGTCGATGATCGGGAGGATTGGTCTGGTCATCCATGGTGTGATTCTCCTTGTGGTGGTTTGCATGACGGCTTCGACTCAGCGGGGGGTGATCAGCGTTTCATGATGAAATCGACTCCGTGATCTCGGCGATGCGCTCATGCTGAGCACGCCGCGTCGGAGTCGACTGGGGACACACTGGGTGCCGGCTGAGAGTCCTGGAGGAACGCCTGAGCGCTCAGCTGCGGACGTAGATCACCGCGACGCTGTCCGCGTACACGCGGTGCCAGCTGGGCTGCGTCGCCAGCGCGGTGGTGAGTGGCATGTCGGGCTCGAAGACGACGTAGTCGACGTTGTGCCTGTTGAGGATGTCCAGCCAGTCGCTCTTCAGCTGGGTGACGTCGACGTACTCGTTCATGATGGTGTCGCCCATCAGGTCGGCCTCGCCGAAGAGGAAGACACGGCGTGACTGTTGCGGGTAGAAGCGATAGATCATGTAGCCGCCCCAGGCGTAGTCGCTGAACATGTGCATGCCCACGGTGGGATGCGCGTCGAGATAGTCGGCCGCCCCGGACGGATAGTTGTCGACGGTGCTGGCCGCCTGGTGGGCGAGCAGCGAGCGCAGAACCACGAGCACCGCCAGGGCGATGACGGCGGTGACCATGGCCGCGGCCTGCACCAGTCGCTGCGGTCGAATCCGGGCCACCCTGCCCGACAGGCGCCGTGCCAGGTCGACGAGCGTCGGGCTCCAGGTCCAAGCCAGCAACGGCGTGGCGGTGGCCACGAAGATGGCGATGTGGCGGACCGACTGGAGCGCCAGGAGCAGTCCCGTCACCGCCACCACCACGCTGAACACTGTGGGGCGGGCGCGGCGCAGGGCGAGCCCGATCAGGAGCAGGATGAACATCGCCTCGAAGCCGCGCATCTCCCACGAGTGGAAGTCGGGTGACTGCCACTCACGGATGAACGCCTGCTGGACCGCGCTGGTCTGGGTGCGCCACGCATAGGCGTAGAGCGAGACGCCATGGGGATTGAGCAGCCCGGTGACCGCGGAGGCGATGGTGATCAGGGCGATGCGTCCGGCTCGGGTGCGCGCCTCCAGCTGGGAGCGGTCGACAAGCCACCGCACCAGCTCCACGAGAAAGGCGATGCCCAGGAACAGGAAGGCGATGACGAAGCCGCCGTGGAAGTTGGCCCAGGCCACCATGATCAGCGGCATCGCATAGAGGCCCCGATGGCCGCCATCGAGGAACCTCTCGAGCAGGTAGAGCTCGACGCAGACCAGCGCGAAGGTGATCATCTGGGGGCGCGGCCCCCACACCGCCACGCCCGCCACCGCCGCCAGCGCCAGCGCTGCCGAGCTGGCCACGAAATGGGTGGCGCGCAGGTTGATGCGCCGCAGGATGAACCAGAACCCCGCCCAGGTGATGGCCCCGAAGCCGAGGCTGACAGCCAGCTGCCCGCCGGCCTTGCCGAGGCCGTACATGAGCAGCTCCGAGAGGTACTCGTGATCCGTCCACGGATGGGTGGTGACCGTGTAGGTGTAGAGGTCGTGGGCCGGGACCGCATGGTGATCGAGGATCCAGCGCGCGGTGACGATGTGCCACCAGTAGTCGGCGTCACCGACGCGGCGCACCACCAGCGGCAGCATCCCGATCATCACCGCGAGAACCACCAGGGTACCCACCGACCAGCTGATCCGCCCGCTCCGAGGGGGGCGCGGCGCGGGTGCGGGAGCCTCGGTCACGGCGTTCGGATGGGGCGCATCGCTGCTCTGCAAAACTCGCGCGAGGATACAGCGGATCGGGGCCCGCGCCGGCAGTTCGTACACTCCGCCGATGACAGACGGCAGCGAGCGCCGATGGATGTCGGGGTTTCTCCGCGCCTCGCTGGGCGCCGGGTTCGGGTATGTGCCGGGCGAGCAGCCGGGCGATGCGGCCCGCTGGATCAAGCTCAACACCAACGAGTCACCGCTGCCGCCGTCGCCGGCGGTGGCGGCGGCCGTGAGCGCCGCGGCCGGTGCCCTCAACCGCTACCCGAGCCCGCAGGGCGAGCCGCTGCGCACCGCCCTGGCCGGCCACCACGGCGTCGAGCCGTCCCAGGTGATCGTCGGCAACGGCGCCGACGCGCTCATCAACGACTGCCTGCGCGCCTTCTGCGAGCCGGGGGCGACGGTGGTCGTCACCGAGCCCACCTACTCCCTGCTCCACACCGCCGCCCGCATCCACGGGCTGGCCACGCAGGCGGTGGCCCTGGACGCCGAGGGCCGCCTGCCGCGTGAGTTCGCCACCGCGGCCGCGCCGCTGCGAGTGCTGGTCAATCCCAACACCCCGACCGGGACCTGGTGTGAGCCGGAGCGGCTGGCCGCCGACCTCGCCGAGGCGCCCGGGGTGGTGGCCATCGACGAGGCCTACTGCGACTTCGCCCCACGCTCCTGCATCCCCTTGCTGGCCGACCATCCCGCCTGGCTGGTGCTGCGCACCTTCTCGAAGTCCTACGCGCTGGCCGGCCTGCGCGTCGGCTACGCGGTGGGCGCGGCGGAGCTGATCGCCGACCTCAGGGCCGTCGGCGAATCCTATCCGGTCGATCGCTGCGCCCTGGCCGGGGCGCGCGCTGCGCTCGGCGACCAGGCCCATCACAGCGGTCTGGTGGAGACCGTCCTGTCGGAGCGCCGCCGCCTCGGCGAGGAGCTGAGCCGGCGGGGCTGGCAGGTGACGCCTTCCCACGCCAACTTCATCTCCGCCACGCCGCCGAGCGGCACCGCGCAGGAGGCTGCCGACCGGCTGCGACGGAGCCACGTCCTGGTGCGCTGCTTCAACGGTGACGGCGCCGGCCGGGTGCGCATCACCGTGGGGTCGGCGACGGAGACCGACGCGCTGCTGGCGGCGATCGCGTAGGTGGATGCCGAGGCCGTCCGTACACTGTGGCGATGAGGTCAAGCAGCGCTGCTGCACGGCCGGGCGGGTTCGGTGACTGGCTGCCCGGGGCGGCGGCGTCACGGCGCGCCCTCACCACGGCGCTGGTTGACACCTTCGAGGCGGCCGGCTTCGCGCTGATCGACACCCCCACCGTGGAGTACGCGGCGACCGTCGAGCGCGGCCTGGGGCCGGACGTCCAGGATGAGCTCTTCCGATTCATGGACGCGGACGGCAGCATGCTGGCGCTGGTCGGTGAGCGCACCGTCAGCGTGGCGCGGACCGTGGCCACCCAGCTGCGGCGGGGACCGTTCCCCCTGCGGCTCTGCTACGCCGGGCCGGTGGTCCGCAACCGCGCTCTGCTCGGGGGGCGGCGGCGCGAGGCCATGCAGGCGGGCTGCGAGCTGGTCGGCGACGCCGCCCTCGGCGCCGACGCGGAGTGCATCGCGCTGGCGATCGCCGCGGTCGACGCCGCCGGGGTGCCCGACATCCAGGTGGACGTGGGCCACGCCGGCTTCCTCCCCGCCCTGCTGGCGGGAGCGGGGATGGACACGGCCAGCCGCGACGAGGTCGGCGCGGCGCTGGGCGCGCGCGACCTCGTCGCGGTGGAGCGCCACCTGGCCGGGACAGCTGTCGGTGCCGCCGAGCACGCGCTGCTGCTCCGCTTCCCAGCGCTGCGAGGAGGGCGCGAGCTGCTCGATCAGGCGCGCTCCGGGTTGGAGGCGGCAGCTCCGCTCCGAGCCCTCGACGAGCTCGCCCAGCTCTGGGAGCTGCTCCGCGCCCGCGGCCTGGGCGATCGCGTCCACCTCGACCTGGGCGCGGTGCGCGACTGGACCTACTACACCGGTCCGACCTTCGAGCTCTTCAGCGGCGACCTCGGCTTCCCACTGGGGGCGGGCGGGCGCTACGACTCCCTGCTGGGGCGGTTCGGCCTGGCCCAGCCGGCCACCGGGTTCGTGGTGCACGCCGACCGCTGCCACGACGCCATCGCGCGGCGTGCCGTGGCCACCACCCCGAGGCCAGGCGCCGGGCTGCGCATCGCGGTTCCGACGGGGGTGCTGCTGGCCGACGCCTGCGCGCTGCTGCGCGAGTCCGGCGTGGCCCCGGAGCTGCGGCCCGAGGCCTTCGAACGCCGCCTCCAGCTCGCCGTCGGCGACCACGAGGTGATCACCATCCGCCCCACCGACGTCCCCGTCTACGTCGAGATGGGCGCCTGCGACTGCGGGATCGTGGGCAAGGACGTGCTCTGGGAGTCGCGACGCCAGCTCTACGAGATCGCCGACCTCGGCTTCGGGCAGTGCCGCCTGGTGCTCGCCGCCCCCGAGGGCTCGGCGCTGGCGCAGGGCCAGTGGCCGCCGGCGGTGCGCATCGCCACCAAGTATCCGGAGGCGGCGCGACGCTTCTTCGCCGGTCGCGGTGACGGGGCCGAGCTGATCAAGCTGCACGGCTCCGTCGAGCTGGCCCCGTCGGCGGGCCTCTCCGATGGTGTCGTCGACGTGGTCGCCACCGGCGCCACCCTGCGCGCCAACCGGCTCTGCGAGGTGGCCACCATCGCCGAGTCGACGGCACGTCTGGTGGTCAACGTGGCCTCCATGAAGACCCGGAGCGCGGCGGTGACCGATCTCGCCACCGCCCTGCGCAGGCGGGTCGACGAGCGCCGCCGATGAGCGGGCTGCCCGTCCTGACCGCGGAGACGTGGCTCCTCCACGCCGGAGGCGGCCAGCGCCGGTTCTCCATCCCCGAGCCGGACGCCGCCACCAGGGAGCATCTCCACACCCTGTTCGGGCGCCCCATCTCCGCGGTCGACGCCGTCCGAGCCATCGTCGAGGACGTGCGCGACCGCGGCGACGTGGCCGCCGCGGAATGGACGGAGCGCATCGATGGTGTCGAGGTGGAGACGGCGCACGCCGAGCCCGCCTGGATGGCCGAATGCTGGAGCTCGCTGCCCGGGCCGGTGCGCAACGCGCTCGCCGCCGCCGCCGAGCGCATCCGCACGTTCCACGACCTCCAGGTCGACGTCCGTCCACGCGGTCACCCGCAGCTCTGCCTGCGACCCGAGCCGCTGCGCCGGGTGGGGTGCTATGTGCCCGGGGGACGCGCCGCCTATCCCAGCACCGTGCTCATGAACGTCATCCCCGCCCAGGCCGCGGGCGTCGCCTCGCTGGTGATCACCAGCCCCCCGACTGCCGAGGGCACCGTCCACCCGCTGGTCGGGGCGGCCGCCCACCTGCTCCACATCGACGAGGTCCACGCCGTGGGCGGTGCCCAGGCGATCGCCGCCATGGCCTACGGGACAGCCACCATCGCCGCTGTCGACAAGGTGGTGGGCCCCGGCAACCTCTTCGTGACCCTGGCCAAGCGCGAGGTGTTCGGGGCCGTCGACATCGACCAGCTGGCGGGGCCCAGCGAGATCATGGTGGTGGCGTCCGACGGCGCCGATCCCCGCCACGTCGCCGCCGACCTCATCTCCCAGCTGGAGCATGACCCGCTCGCCTGGGCGGTGTGCGTGACCGACTCGCCGGGGCTCGCCGAATCGGTGCGGCAGGCCTTCGACGAGATGGCGCCGGCGGCGGCGCGGGCGGGGATCATCGGCGAGTCGGCCGGCCGTCACGGGGCGGTGGTGCTCATCGACGAGCTCGAGCAGGCCCTCGCCCTCACCCTGGCGTTCGCCCCCGAGCACCTCTCGCTGCAGGGTGCCGCCGCCGAGGCTCTCCGGGACCGCGTCCGCGGCGCGGGGGCGGTCTTCTGCGGCGCGCTCTCGCCGGTGTCGATGGGCGACTACGTCGCCGGCCCCAACCACACCCTGCCCACCCAGGGTGCCGCCCGCTACCGGGGCCCGCTCTCGGTGATGGACTTCGTGCGCTGGCCGTCGGTGGTCGCGCTCAGCGTCGAGGAGTTCGACGCGCTCGCTCCGGTGGCCTGCGTGCTCGCCACCGCCGAGGGCCTGCACGGCCACGAGCAGGCCATCCGGCTGCGCATGGGAGGCCAATCGTGACCCGGCGGCAGGCGCGCAGCACCCGTGAGACGAGGGAGACGCGCATCGAGTGCGCGGTCGACATCGACGGCACCGGGAGGGCGACGATCGAGCTCCCCCTCCCCTTCTTCGGCCACATGGTCGAGTCCTTCGTCAAGTACAGCGGCATGGACGTCCAGCTCAGCGGTCACGGGGACGTGGAGGTCGACGCCCACCACCTCGTCGAGGACACCGGGCTGGTGCTGGGCGCGTGCGTCTCCGAGGCCCTCGGTGACCGCGCCGGGATCGCCCGGTTCGGCCATGCCTACGCCCCCCTCGACGAGGCGCTGGTGCGCTGCGCCCTCGACTACGGCAAGCGGCCACACGTGGTCTACGAGATGAGCGGCCTGGCCGGCCGGATCAACGACTTCGACGTGGCGGTGCTCCAGGAGTTCGTGCGCGGCTACGCCCAGACCGCCGGGATCAGCCTCCACCTCGACCTGATTCGCGGTCAGAACCTGCACCACATCGCCGAGGCCGCGTTCAAAGCGCTGGGGCTGGCCACGCGAGCTGCCCTGACAGTCGTCGGCGGGGGCATCCCCTCGACCAAGGGCACGCTGTGAGCGCCGGCGGGCCCCTGGTGGGCGTCTGCGACTACGGGGTCGGCAACCTCCGCAGCGTCGAGCGCGCGCTCATCCAGGGTGGGGCGCGCCCGCTGCTCAGCGCCGACGCCGGCGAGCTGGCCGCCTGCGATGGCCTGGTGCTTCCCGGGGTGGGCGCCTTCGCCGTGGCCGCCCGGGCCCTGCGGGAGCGCGGCATCGACACCGTGGTTGCCGGGATGGTCGAGCGCGGCCGGCCCATCCTCGGCGTCTGCCTGGGCTTCCAGCTGCTCTTCGAGGAGAGCGACGAGGGCAGCGGCGGCGCCGGGCTGGGAGTGCTCCCGGGGCGGGTGCGGCGCCTCGACGGCAGCCGCGGCAAGGTGCCCCACATGGGCTGGAGCAGGCTGCGCGTGACCCGCCCGTCGGGGCTGCTCGAGTCCATCGACGATGGCGAGTTCGTCTATTTCGTGCACTCCTACGCGGCCATCCCCGACGACCGCGGCGACGTCATCGCCACCGCCGACTACAGCGGGGAGGTGGTCGCCGCCGTGGAACGCGGCTCGGTGCGCGGCACGCAGTTCCACCCCGAGAAGAGCGGCACCACGGGCCTGCGCGTCTACGCCAACTTCGTCGCCGGCTGCGCAGCGCCGGTGCGAGCCTGAGCCGGCTCGTGCTGGTCATCCCCTCCATCGATCTGCGCGGCGGCCGGGTGGTTCGCCTGCTCCACGGTGACTACGACCGCGAGACCGTGTTCAGCGACGATGCGGTCGCGGTGGTGAGCTCCTTCGCGGCCAGCGGTGCCCGCCGCGTCCACGTCATCGACCTCGATTCGGCGCGAGGCGGCGCCGATGCGGCGTCGGCCGGCGCCGCCACCGCCGTGGTCGCCGCGCTGGCCGGGCTCGGCGTCGAGGTCCAGGTGGGCGGCGGCGTCCGCGACGCCGCCACGGCTCGGCGATGGTTCGACAGCGGCGCCACGCACGTCGTCCTGGGCAGCCTCGCCGTCGGCGATCCGGAGGCGGCCGCTGCGCTGTGCCGGGCGTTTCCGGGACGGGTGCTCCTGGCGCTCGACGTCCGTGATGGCGTGGCCCGGGCGCAGGGCTGGACGCGATCCGCCGGGGACGCGCTCGACCACCTGGCTCGGTGGGCGGCCTGGCCGGTGGCGGGAGTGGTCCACACCGCCATCGACCGTGACGGCACCCTCACCGGCCCCTCCATCGATGCCCTGGGCTCGGTGTGCGCGCGGTTTCCCGGTCCGGTCATCGCCAGCGGTGGGGTCGCCACCATCGAAGACGTCCGCGCCTGCCGCGACGCCGGGGCCGCCGGCGTCATCGTGGGCCGCGCCCTGCACGAGGGCAGCTTCGACCTGCGCGCCGCGCTGGCCAGCTTTCCGGGGGGCACCGCCGCATGAGCCCGGCCAAGCGGGTCATCGCCTGCCTCGACGTCGACGCCGGCCGCGTCGTCAAGGGGATCAACTTTCTCGAGCTGCGCGACGCCGGCGACCCCGCCGAGCTGGCGGCCCGCTACGACGCCGATCTCGCCGACGAGCTGGTCTTCCTGGACATCACGGCCTCCAGCGACGACCGCGACATCCTCATCGACGCGGTCCGGCGCACCGCCGACTCCCTGTTCATCCCGCTCACGGTGGGCGGTGGCATCCGCGGCCTCGACGACATCGACAGGCTGCTCCGCGCCGGCTCCGACAAGGTGTCGTTGAACACCGCGGCGCTGGACCGGCCCGCGCTCATCGAGGAGGCGGCCGAGCGCTTCGGAGAGCAGTGCATCGTGGTCGCCATCGATGCCAGGCAGAGCGGCCACGGCTGGGACGTCCACTCCCACGGTGGCCGCCGCGCCACCGGCAGGAACGCGGTGGAGTGGGCCCGCGAGGCGGCGTCGCGCGGCGCCGGGGAGATCCTGCTCACCAGCATGGATCGCGACGGCACCCGCACCGGCTACGACCTGGCGCTGACAGCCACGGTGGCGGCGGCGGTGCCCATCCCGCTGGTGGCCAGCGGCGGTGCCGGTGAGCCCGACCATCTCCGCGCGGTGCTCACCGAGGGAGGCGCCGACGCGGCCCTGGCGGCGTCGATCTTCCATTTCGACGGCCACCCCATCCCGGCCACCAAGCGCCACCTCAGGGATGCGGGCGTGGAGGTGCGCCTGTGAGCGACACCCCGCGCTTCGGGGACGACGGGCTGGTGCCGGCCATCGTCCAGGACGCCGCCAGCGGCAGGGTGCTCATGCTCGCCCACATCAACGCCGAGGCCTGGGAGCGCACCCGGCGGACCGGGCAGGCCTGGTTCTGGAGCCGGTCCCGGGGCCAGCTCTGGGAGAAGGGGGCGACCAGCGGCAACCGCATGAGGGTGCTCGAGATCCGGCTCGACTGCGACTCGGACGCGGTGCTGCTCCGGGTCGACCCCAGCGGCCCCGCCTGCCACACCGGCGAGACCTCCTGCTTCTTCACCGTCGTCGAGGGCCGCCACGGTGAGTGACGCCGGCGACGACCTGGAGCTGGCCCTCGACCTCGCCGAGCTCGCCGACGAGATCACCACCGCGCGGTTCGGCGACCCGGCGCTGCGCATCGACACCAAGAGCGATGACACCCCGGTGACCGATGCCGACCGCGCCGTCGAGGAGATGATCCGCGCCCAGCTGGCCAGGGCACGACCCGGCCACGCCGTCCTCGGGGAGGAGGGAGGCGCCAGCGGCCCGGCGGAGTGGCGCTGGATCGTCGACCCCATCGACGGCACCAAGAACTTCGCGCGCGGGGTGCCGGTGTGGGCCACCCTGCTCTCCCTGCAGCACGACGGCGAGGAGACCTGTGCGGTCATCTCGGCGCCCGCCCTGGGACGGCGCTGGTGGGCCCGCCAGGACGGAGGGGCTCAGGCCAACGGCCGGGCGGTGCACGTCTCCGCCGTCTCCCGGTTGGAGGACGCCAGCGTGTCGGTCAGCGACGTGCGCGACTTCGCCCGGCTGGGGTGGGGCGACGGGTTCGCGCGCGTGGCGGCGAGCTGCCGGAGGCTGCGCGGTTTCGGCGACTTCTGGTCGCACATGCTGGTGGCCGAGGGTGCCATCGATTGCGGCATCGAGGCGACCGTGAGCGAGTGGGACATCAGCGCCGTGCGCCTGATCGTGCGCGAGGCGGGAGGCCGGTTCAGCGACCTCGCCGGCGTCGACCAGACGCGGGGCGGGAGCGTGGTCACCAGCAACGGCCTCATCCACGACCAGGTGCTGGCCTGCCTCGGCTCCTAGCCATTGGCCGGGCCACGTCCGCGCCCGCCTCCCACGATCCGGAGCCACGGGTTCAGCTCCACGGGAGGCGGCGACGATGGCGACGCAGCAGTGTCCGGTGTGCGGCGAGTGGGTCGATGACCAGCAGACCGAGTTCTGTCCCACCTGCGGGGAGACGATCAGCCCCGACGACGCTGCCGGCTGAGACCGGCCGCGTCAGCGCGCCCCGGCGCCCTCGCCGACGGGCAGCTGCGCGTCGATCCACGACTGCAGCGCATCACCGGACTCCCACGAGGTGATCAGCGCGTACCGGGGCTCGGGTCCCGGGTTGTGCACCACGTGCCAGAGACGCTGGGTGTCGATGATCAGCTGCATGCCGGCGTGGAGGGGGATCAGCGATTCGGTGCTCTCGTCCCCCTTGTCCTCGCGCAGGATGAAGCTGGCGTTGGTGTCGGTGAGCTCCAGCCAGGAGCGCACCACCCAGCCCTCACCGTCGGGGTTGAGCCGGTTGTTGTCGTCGAGATGGAGCTGCTGGCGCGCGAATCCCTCGTCGCTGGGATTGAGCTTGATCACCCGCACCCGGCCGTAGCGGGCTCCCACCGCCTCCACGTAGCGCACGAACGACGGCGCGATCTCCCGGTTCTTGGTCCAGATGCCGTCCTTGTCGGGCTTGCCGTGATCCCAGAAGCCGGCGCACTCCATCTCACCGAGCGCCGACGCCAGAGGAGCGAAGTTGGTGTCTCCCCCGCTCTTCCAGTCCATGTACTCGAGCCCCAGCCATTCGCCTGGCGGGATCGCCGGACCGTCGTGGTCGTGGAGGATGACGAAGCCCTTCTCGTCGAAGATGGGGAGCGTGCGGTGAGCCATGTTCGCTTGAAACTCCTGTGCGGGCGCGGACATCGAGGAGGGGTCGAGAGACCGTGCCGGTAGAGTACGACGGCGGCCACGGTGGCGGTCGCCGGTAGGCTTGATCCGTGACCGTTCCCGCCGCCGCTGCCCTGGAGGAGGAGCTCGAGCTCGCCCAGGAGCTGGCCGACCTGGCCGACGCCATCTCGATGGAGCGCTTCCGCGCCCTCGACCTGGTGGTCACCGCCAAGCCGGACCTCACCCCGGTCACGGAAGCCGACCACGGCATCGAGCGCGCCATCCGAGACCTGCTGGCGCGCCGCCGCCCGGCGCATGCCATCGTCGGCGAGGAGTTCGGCGGAGACGTCGAGGCGCGCCGCGGCTGGCGTTGGGTGATCGACCCCATCGACGGCACCAAGAGCTTTGTTCGTGGCAACGAGACGTGGGGCACGCTCATCGCCCTGCAGCACGATGGACGATCGGTGGTGGCGATCGCGTCCACGCCGTCCTACGGGCATCGCTACGCCGCCGTTCGCGGAGGCGGGGCCACCGTCGACGGCAAGCCCCTGCGGGTGTCGCGAATCACCACCATCGAGGAGTCGATGATCGCCCACACCTCGGTGTCGGGCTTCTCGCGGGTGGGGATGTCGGCGGCCCTGGTGGCGATCGCGGGCCGCTGCTGGGACGCTCGGGGGATGGGCAACACCCACTCCCACCTCGCCGTCGCCCGGGGCACCGCCGACATCGGCTGGACCTCGCGTGCCAACCTGTGGGACTACGCCGCCCTCTCTCTGATCGTGGAGGAGGCGGGTGGCCGCTTCCTCGACCGCTCCGCCGACGGCCCCCTGGGCGGCACCGGGCTGTCGACCAACGGGCTGCTCCACGACGAGGTCGTCGCCCTCACCGGGGCAGACCAGGACCGCCACTCTTCGATGTGATCGGCGCCGGGCTCGTACCCTGGCGAGCCATGAGCGACACCCTCCGCGCCGGGCCCAGCGCGGCCCAGCCGGCCGTCGCCGGGGCTGTGGGGTTGCGAGAGGCGGCTCGAACCTTCGCCGCTTACGGCAGCCCACGCATCATGGGAGTGATCGCGGCCGCGGCGGTTATCGGGCGTCTGGCTGTGGGTCAGTTGAGCTGGGCGGACCTTGTGGTGGTCGGCGCCATCCTCGCCATCGAGCCGTTCGCCGAATGGCTTCTGCATGTGTTCGTGCTCCACCTCCGTCCCCGCACAGTCGCCGGGCGACGCATCGACCCGCTCTTCGCCAGGCGACACCGCATGCACCACCGCGACCCGCGCAACATCCCGCTGGTGTTCGTGCCGCTGCCGGTGCTGGCGGGATTCTTCGTCGTCCTCGGCGCCGTCAGCGGGTTGGCCTTCGGCGACCACCGGCTCGGGCTGACCGCCTTCGCCACCATGACCACGTTCCTGTTCGCCTACGAGTGGTCGCACTACCTGATCCACTCCCCGTACGTGCCCCGCAGCCCGGCCTTTCGAGCGGTATGGCGGGCGCACATACTCCATCACTACAAGAACGAGCAGTACTGGTTCGGGGTCACCAACCCGGTGGCCGACTACGTGCTGCGCACCCACCCCGCCAAGAACGCCGTGCCCACCTCGCCGACCGCCCGAACCCTCGGCGTGGACGACGAGCTCTCGCTACTCAGCGCCTCTGCCTGATCCGCCCGGTCAGGCCCGCTGCATGTGCAGCCGGATCGTCGTCCCCGCGGCCGAGGAGCGCAGCTGCACGAGGTCGCAGAGCTGGTTGACCAGCCAGAGGCCGCGGCTGTCGCCGGGTCCGGCCCCCGGCCGCTGCCGGTCGGCGAGCGGTGAGGCGATATGGCCGGCGTCGCTGATCTCGCAGACCAGACCGGCGTTGTGAGGCCAGAGGCGCAACCGGCCCGAGCCACCACCATGATGCAGGCTGTTGGTGGCCACCTCGTTGGCGGCCATCACCATGTCGGCCACCCGCGTCGAGAGCAGGCCGGCGCGTGCGGCTGCGGCGGACACCGTGATGCGCAGCTCCGCGAGTGACTGCCAGGTGAACGAGAGCTCGCGGACCTGGCCGGCGGGCTCGTCGAGCGGCGCGTCCAGGGTGGCGCCTGAGCCGGTCCCCCGATAGGAGGAGCTGCCCCGGGACTGACCGCCGTGGCTCACGAAGGGATGACTGCGCTCCGCCTCGGCGATGACCGCGGGGTCGAGGGTCGAGGTGTCGTAAGGGCAGAGCAGCCACCACGAGGGGGCTGCCTCGAAGGCGAGGTTGAGGAGCATCTCGTGACGCTGGCACTCCAGGAGCGTGGTCGGGTCGCGTTCAGCCCACACCGGCTCTCCGATGCCGCGCAGGCGCGACCCCGACGCGGCGTGGGCATCGACGAAGTCCCGCCATGCCGGGATGATCCGTCCCGGGTTGGCGCCGACGCCCGCCATGTCGGCGAACATCACGGTGCCGCCCGTCTCGCCGAGCTCGTCGCGCAAGCGCTCGACCTTGGCCCTGGCCACCACCACAAGCGTGGGCTCACCGGCCTCGACACCGTCGCGGATGAACCGGCCGGTGGCGCTCAGGAACTCGTCGCCCCCGGCGTAGAGAAGAGCCTCGTGGCGGAACCGGCCAGCACCGGGCGGCCTCGACGCAACGCTCACGACGTGATACCGGTGATGTGGCTCATTCGCTCCAGCATAATGGCGCGGACAGCTCGCACCTCCACCAATCGCGAACGGTTGTGCTTCATGCCAGCGCCGCGACGTCATCGCCGACAACCAGGTGGGGCAGGTCCGCCCAACCCACGATGGAGAGAGCCCGACGCAGGTGCTCGGGTAGCCCCGCGACCACGATGCGCTGGTGGGCGCCCGACTCCTGGGCAGCGCGGACCAGCGCGCGCAGACCGCTGAGGTCGCAGAAGAGGACTGCGTGGAAGTCCACGACGACCAGGTCGGCCTCGGCGAGCGCCGACGACACCGTCGTGGCGATGGCGTCAGAGTTGGCCACATCGATCTCGCCGCGGAGTCGCAGGCGCATCGGCTCGCCGCTGCGGTCGATGACCAGCGGGCCGGCCGTGGCCATCAGATCGCCCGCAACCGTCGCCGCCGCGGCAGGGCCGTCGGCTCCGAGAAAGGCCGCCGCGGGGCCGGCGAAGCCGCGCACGCGCAACTCGGGCATGGCGGGCGTGAAGAGGTCGCGGCCGCGCAGCCAGGCCAGCGACCAGTCGTGCAGCAGCTCCTGGAGCCGCTCCGCCGGCAGGCCGACGTCCGCGAGCCGGTCGCGGCGCTCATCGATGAGCTCGTCGACACGATCGAGGAAGGCGCTGAGCTGGACCTCCAGCCCCTCCACGTCCGTCCCGTCGGTCTGACCGATGGCCAGCACCCGCGCCTTGGCCTCGATCAGGGCGGTCCGCTCCGCCCCGGTCAGCACCGCGAACTCCTCCTCCAGGGACCGCATCACCGCGAGGCGGGCCGGAGTCACCTCGGCGACCCATTCCATACGTTGCGCCGGCCCACCCAGCGCGCAGCGCGGGTAGAAACGACCAGCGCGCCGAGCGTCGTTGCCGACGGCGAGGTGGCGGCAGGTGGTCGCCGACCCGAGCACGTCGTGGGCAGTGTTGGTGACCGTGAAGACCGCCGCCTGGAACGCCGGGCACCGGGGGTTCTCAGCGAAGGACGGGGAGAAGGAGCGCGAGTGGGGGCAGCGGTCGTCGCCGCGCGCCGGCTCGCCGAGCTCCTCTCTGATCGGCGCCACCATCTCCGGGGTCCACCCTCACACGCTGTCCGTTTGCGCTCGCACCGTTGAGCCCGCCGGGGATTGCGAGGACGTCAGGGGGCCATCCTACAGGTGGATGCCGCGCATGAGCATACCCAGCGCGTAAGCCTCGGGCGTGACCGGTGCCTCCTCATCGGTCTCGGTGCCGTCGCCCTTGGAGCGGCCCCCGCTGTCGGGGAGCATGTGGAAGGCGGCGCTCATGAGCACGTTGTGCAGACCGGGGAGCACGGCGTGGGTGAGCTCGCCGAACTTGCCGAGCCGGGTCGACACCTCGTGGGGGCGGGTGATCATCGCCTGCACCACCATCCCGGCAGCCTCCTCAGGGCTGATCGTCGGGAAATTCTTGTAGATGCCGGTGGGGGCGATCATCGGGGTGCGCACCAGCGGCATGTGCACGGTGGTGACGTCGATGCCGTCGGCGACGACCTCCGAGGCCAGGCAGCGCGAGTAGGCGTCGAGAGCGGCCTTGCTGGCCACATAGGCGGAGAAGCGCGGCGGGTAGGTCTGGCCGCCGATCGAGGTGATGTTGATGATGTGGCCACCGCCGTTGTCCTTCATGCTGGGCAGCGCGGCCATGATCAGAGCGATGGCGCCGAAGTAGTTGAGCTGCATGGTCCGCTCGAAGTCGTGGAATCGATCCAGCGACTCCATCACGGAGCGGCGGATGGAGCGGCCGGCGTTGTTGATGAGCACGTCCACGCGCCCGTGCTCGGCGATCACATCCTCGAGCATCGACTTGCAGGCACCCGGGTCGCTGAGGTCGGTGGGAAAGAGCTGGACGGTTCCACCCAGCGCCTCGGCCTCGGCCTTCATCTCCCCGAGCTTCTCGACGCCACGGGCGACCCCGATGATGGTGGCGCCCGAGCCGGCCAGCGCGCTGGCGACGGCGCGGCCGATCCCGCTCGAGGCGCCCGTGATCACCACCACCCTGCCCCCGGCAACCCGGCGGATGTTGTGCGCCGTGGGCAGGTCCGGATCGAGATGGCGCTCCCAGTGGTCCCACACCTTCCACGCATAGTCGTGCAGGCGGGGCACGCGGATGCCGCTGCCCTCCAGGGCCGCCTGGGCGTGGGTGGCGTCGAAGCTGGCCGGGTAGTCCATGTATTCCAGCGCCGCCTCGGGAATTCCGAGCCGGTCGAGAACCTGCCGCCGGACCCGCTGGATGGCGGGGATGCTGCCCACCACCTTGAGCGTGTCGCCGGGAATCATCCTGGTCATGCGACGGTCGAAACGGAGCGCGAACTCGGGGGCGTGGGCGGCGCGACAGAAGGTGTTGAGCGTGTCGCCAAGGGACAGCGGCGACGGGTCGACGAGGTGGAAGGCGCGGTTGTCGAGGCCGTCCTGGTGGGCGATGTGATCCATGGCCCGGGCCACGAAGTCCACCGGGACGAGATTGAGCGGTCCGCCCTCCGGACCGATGAAGGGCCACCACTGGGGAAACTCGCTGCGCAGCGTCTGGATCAGCTTGAAGGCGTAGTAGGGCCCGTCGATGCGATCCGCTTCGCCGGTCTCCGACGAGCCGATGACCATGCCAGGGCGGTAGACGCGCCAGGGAACCGCCGCCTCGTCGCGGACGATGCGCTCCGCCTCGTACTTGGTCGAGAAGTAGGGGTGATCGAGCTCCTGGCCCTCGGCGAACATCGCCTCCGTGAAGGTGCCCTTGTACCGACCGGCCACCGCGATGGAGCTGACGTGGTGCAACCTCGCGGCGGCGATGGTGGTGGCGAACGCCACCGTGTTGCGGGTGCCGTCGATGTTGGCCCGCGCGGTCTCGTCGGCCGGCGCGATGAGGTCGTACACGGCGGCGAGGTGGAACACCGTGGCGCCGCGCAAGCGCGCGCGCTCCTCATCGGCGATGGCCAGCCCGGGCTCGGCGATGTCGCCGATCACCGCGCGGAGGTGCGTGCTCCCGGCCGCGAGCCGGTCGCGCAGGGCGGCGAAGCGGTGCCGTGAGCCCGGCCGGACGAGCACGCTGACCGCGCCACCGCGGGCCAGCAGGAGCGGGATCAGCTGGCGGCCGATGAACCCGGTGGCACCGGTGACAAAGTACTGCACCTCGACCCTCCTCAGAGCGCAAGCCGCACCCGGCGTGCGACGCCGAGAATAGTCCGCGGAACCGCCGGACGTCCCCGCGCGGCACAATTGACATCGCCGTCAACTTTTCTCAGGAGGCCTTGCGCTTCATGCCTGAACCCGTCGTCGTCGCCGCCGGCCGCTCCCCGATCGGGCGGGCCATGAAGGGGTCGCTGGTCAACGTCCGCCCTGACGACCTCGGCGCGCACGTCGTCACCAGGGTGCTGGAGAAGCTCCCTCAGCTCGACCGCGGCCAGATCGAGGACCTGATCTGCGGCTGCGGGCTGCCCGGAGGCGAGCAGGGCTTCAACCTGGGTCGCGTGGTCAGCATCCTCGCCCACCTCGACGTTCCCGGCACCACCGTCACCCGCTACTGCTCGAGCTCCCTGCAGACCACCCGCATGGCCGCCCACGCCATCCGGGCCGGCGAGGGCGACGTCTTCCTCTCGGTCGGCATCGAGTGCGTGTCGCGCTTCGCCCACGGCATGAGCGACAACCCCCAGAACCAGAACCCGCGATTTGTGCCCGGCAACCTCGACGGCTTCCCCGACGTCTACATCGCCATGGGACAGACCGCCGAGAACGTCGCCCGTCGCGAAGAGATCTCGCGCGAGGAGCAGGACCGCTACGCGCTGCGCAGCCAGCAGCGAGCGGTCGCCGCCCAGGACAGTGGCTTCTTCGACCGCGAGATCATCGCCGTCCCCCTTCCCGATGGCGGCGGCGAGGTGACCAGGGACGACGGCCCTCGCCGTGACACCAGCCTCGCGAAGCTGGCCGGCCTGGCTCCCGTCTTTCGCGAGGACGGGACGGTCACCGCCGGCAACTCCTGCCCGCTCAACGACGGCGCCGCCGCGGTGGTGGTGATGAGCGACACCCGCGCCGCCGAGCTGGGCATCACCCCGCTTGCCCGGATCGTCAGCACGGGGCTCTCCTCGCTGAACCCCGAGTTCATGGGGCTCGGTCCCATCGAGGCCAGCAAGCAGGCCCTGGCCCGCGCCGGGATGGCCATCGACGATGTCGACGTGGTCGAGCTCAACGAGGCCTTCGCCGCCCAGTGCATCCCCGCCGCCCGCGGCATCGGCGTCGATCCCTTCGACGACCGCTTCAACCCC
>DASZKZ010000057.1:0-6593 GCA_035552595.1 Candidatus Dormiibacterota bacterium | reverse complement strand
CACGCTCAGCGGTGTCGGCGCGGCCATTGCGTTGCTCGCAGTCGTCGGCTTGCTCGCCAACGGGACGCTGGGGTGGTGGTGGGCCGATCCGACGGCGGCTTTGGTTGTCGCGGCGGTGGCCGGTCTCGAGGCGCGCGCGGTCCTCGCGCCCGCCCCCTGAGGCCCTCAGATTCCAAGCGATAGATGCACGGCGCACGCCAGCGTCATCGCACCAGGCTGATGTCAGATGACCTCGCGGGCTGACGGCTGCGGCGGTAATACGGCCGTCCGCAGGTCGACATCACATCGGCGGCGTCGAGGGCCGGTTGCCCGTGGGTCCGCAGCAGGGTCGCGCCCGCAACGGCAGCAACGGCCGCGCAAGCAGCACCCGCCAGGAACGCGGCGTGGTAGCCGCCGACAAGCGCGGCGAGAGGCGACGCGACAGCGTGCAGACCCCTGGTGCGCGCCGCGGCAAGGCTGGCGAGCACGGCGAGACCAAGCGCACCACCCATCATGAACGAGGTGTTCACCATGCCCGAGGCGAGGCCCGATTGCTCCGGCGACACATCGCTCATGGCAGCGAGCAGCACAGGGTTGAAGGCCATGCCCGCGCCGAAACCGAGCAGGATCATGGCCGGGAGGACGTTGGCGACGAAGCTCCCCCCGACGGGCGCTTGGCTGAACAGCACAAGCCCGGCAGCGGCGACCAGGAGTCCCGCGCAGAGCGGGGTGCGGATGCCGAAGCGCATCACAAGCTTCGCGGAGACACCAACCGACATTGCTCCCATGATCAGATTGGCGGGCAGGAAGGCGAGGCCGACCTGCAGTGGGCTGTAACCAAGCACCAGTTGCAGGTAGAGGGCCGAGAGAAAGAACCACGCGAACATGGCGGCTGCCCACAGCACGCCGACCACGTTCGCCGTGGCCAGGTTGCGCAGTCGGAAGAGTGCAAGCGGCAGCAGGGGGGAGGCGACGCGCGACTCGATGACAACAAAGACGGCGAGCAGTGCTCCCGCTGCGGCGAGGCCGCCGAGGGTCCGCGCCGAGGTCCAGCCGACCTCATTGCCGTTGACGATCGCGTACACCGCGAGCATCAGCGACGCTGTGGCGCTGACAGCACCCGCAATGTCGAGCCGAACGCGCCCGACGTGGAGCTGTGGAGAGGGAAGCAGCCTCATCGACAGCGCCACCACAGTCGCACCGACGGGAATGTTGACGAGGAAGATCCAGTGCCAGTTGAGAATGCTGGTCAGCACGCCGCCGAGCAGGACGCCGATCGCACCGCCGCCTGATGCGACAAAGCCGAAGATGCCCATCGCCTTGACCCGCTCGGCGGGTTCGGTGAACAGGCTCATCATCAGCGATAACCCCACCGCCGAGACGATCGCGCCGCCGATCCCCTGGATCGCGCGGGCGATGACCAGCACCGCCTGGGAGCCGGCGAGCCCGCAGCACAGCGATGCGACTGTGAACAGCGCGATGCCCGTGACGAAGAGGCGGCGGTGGCCGAAGAGGTCCCCGAGCCTTCCGCCCAGGAGCAGGAAACCTCCGAACGTGAGCAGGTAGGCGTTGACCACCCAGGCGAGGGTCGTGGCCGAGAATCCGAGATCCGCGCGGATGGACGGCAGCGCGACATTGACGATCGTGGTGTCGAGGACGATCATCAGGGTGCCGAGACAGAGAACCATCAGCGCGAGCCAGCGGGTGCGGCCGGTGATCTTCACGACGTGCTCCTTGAACGTGGACTTCACAGGTTCAGACGGCACCGCCGGCCAGGATTCATCGGTTGGGGGCCCATGAATGGGGCCGCCCTGCGTGGCCCTGTTCACGGGTGAGGCCCCACGACCAGCACCCCGCTGAGGCTCAGGCCCGCTGCGGCGGCAGGGGCGCTGCACGGCCGAGCGAAACCTTGGTTCCAGAGGCGTCGCGGCCGATTCCTGCCGGAGGTGCGTGGTCGATCCTGAACCGCAATGAGATCGATCTCACCGCGCACGCGACTGCTTGGTTGGCTGGCACCCTCCGCTGACCCGGCCGCGCGACGACTTGTGGTCGCCGGCGTCGCCGGTGTCCTGCTGACCGCCCCGCTCTCTGCTCAGCAGCTCATCGCAGCCGTTCCACTGCTTGGCTACGCGCTGACCGTGTCGGGCGCCGCACTTGCCGTTCGCTGCTGTCATCGGGCGTGGAAGCCGTCAGCCACCGCCGCCTGGGCTGCGACGCTCGTCTGTGTGGTGTTTGCGACGGCCACCGTCACGCAGGGCGCCGGCCAGGTCCTCACCGCGCTGCGTGCGACTGACTCGCAACTCATCTGCGTGGACGACGTGTCTCCCGCCGTCGTTGCCGGTGGTCACGCGATGCTGAGCGGGGCGAACCCGTACACGTCCTACAACCCGCTGCTGGCCGAGAGGTCCCTCGGCTGCCCATCGTTCCGCGTCACTCCGCTGCGCAGTGGAATATTCGCCGGCCGCACCACCCAGCCAACTGACAGCGAGCTGGACCGCCTCGCCCGGGCGTCCATCAACGCCCACGCTTCCAATGACATCCAGCTCGGTTTCGACTATCCGGCGGGGAGCGCGCTCGCTGGAATCGCGGGCGCGCACGGCGTCGTCGTGTTCACTGTGCTGCTTCTGCTCGCTGCAGGCGCTGTGGTGGTGGGCAGGTCGCCGCCGCGGACCAGACGCTGGGTGGCCTTGGCCCTGGCCGCGCAAACCGGGGCGCTGGTCTTCATCGGTCAGGGACGTCCCGACGGAATCGTGGCGGCTCTGCTCATCATCGCCTGCGCGCGGCGAGAGCCGCTGGTGAGCGGAGTCGCCCTCGGACTCGCCTGTGCCGTCAAGCAGACCGCCTGGTTCCTCGCTCCAGCGCTTCTGATCCTCGCCTTCCGCCAGGGGCGCAGCGCAGGCCTGCGCCAGGCAGCCGCCACAACCATCATGTTCGCGGTTCTCAACGTTCCGTATCTCGCCGCCAACCCGGGGGCGTGGCTGAGGGGCGTGCTCGCACCCCAGACCGCGCCGGAGTTCCCCCTCGGTAGTGGTCCGGTGGGCCTCTTCACCGCTGCCGGTCACGTCACCGTGGTGGTGGGGATCTTCACGGCCATCATGGCGTTGACCTTGGTCGGCGGATGGCTCCTGGCGTGGCGCGGTCGCCGTGGTTGGGCGCACGCAGGGGTGATCGTATCGAGCCTGGCGTTGTGGGATGGAGCACGCAGCCTCGGGTACTACGTCGGGCTGCTCGGCGTCGTTGCGGTCAGCATCTGCGCTCGCGAGCTCCTGCCCCTCGCAGCGTCGACTCGCCAGCCCACGGACGTGGCCCGCCGGCCATTGCTTGCCGAGCCGGTCGCGGTCGCGAGCCGGCTGCTGTCCACTCAGCTCGACGGCGCGACCAGCTCCGGCGTCCCGCTCTCGGCGTCGCTCTTCGCGGCCAGCCCGGTGACGCTGAGAATCTCCTGCTCGGTGAGCGTGTCGTGCTCGAGCAGAGCGTGTACGAGCGCGTCGAGCTTCGCCCGGTTCCGCGTTAGCAGCTCCGTGGCCTTGGTGAGGCATTCGTCGGAGATGCGCTTGACCTCCTCGTCGATGAGCGCGGCGGTCTCGTCGCTGTAGGGCCGGGTCATGGCCAGGGCGGGGCCACTGCCGTCGCTCTCCTCCGCGTAGTTGAGTGCGCCCACCCTCGGGCTCATCCCCCAGCGCACCACCATCTGGCGGGCCAGGGCGGTCACCTGACGGAGATCGTTCTCCGCTCCGGTGGTGACGATGTCGTACACCAGCTTCTCGGCAGCCCGGCCGCCGAGCGCCCCGGTGATCCGGCCGCGCAGATAGTCCTCCGCGTAGTTGAAGCGATCGTCGCCCGGCGTCTGGATGGTGACCCCGAGCGCCTGTCCCCGCGGGATGATGGTGACCCGGCGCACCGGGTCGGCGCCGGGGAGCAGGAGGCCGAGGAGCGCGTGGCCTGATTCGTGGTACGCGATGCGCTCACGGTCCTGGGCCGTCAGCGTCAGCTTCCGTTCCGAGCCGAGCTCGATCTTCTCCAGAGCTGTTGAGAAATCGACCATGCCCACCTCGGACACGTCACGGCGGGCGGCGGCCAGGGCCGCCTCGTTGGCGAGGTTGCGCAGATCGGCACCGACCATTCCGGCGGTGAGCGAGGCGATGACGTCGAGGTCGACGTCCTTGGCGAGGGGCATGTTGCGCGTGTGGATGCGCAGGATGGCCGCGCGGCCGCGACGGTCGGGAGGCTGCACCACCACCCGGCGGTCGAATCGGCCGGGGCGGAGCAGGGCGGGGTCGAGCACGTCGGCGCGGTTGGTGGCGGCCAGCACGATCACACCTTCGTGAGGGTCGAACCCGTCCATCTCAGTGAGGATCTGGTTGAGCGTCTGCTCCTGCTCGTCGTTGCTGCCCAGGCGCAGCGCCGCCGACCGGGACCGGCCCACGGCATCGAGCTCGTCGATGAAGATGATCGCGGGCGCGGCGGCGCGGCCCTTCTGGAAGAGGTCACGCACTCGCGCCGCACCCACGCCCACGATCGCCTCGATGAACTCGGAGGCTGAGATCGAGAAGAAGGGCACCTTGGCCTCGCCCGCGACAGCCCGCGCCAGCAGCGTCTTGCCGGTTCCCGGAGCACCGATCAGCAGCACACCCTTGGGGACCGAGCCACCGAGGCGCTGATAGCGCAGCGGCTCCTTGAGAAAGTCGACCACCTCCATGAGCTCGGCCTTGACCTCGTCGATGCCGGCGACGTCGGCGAAGGTGGTGGTGGGGCGCTCCGCGTCGTAGAGCCGTGCTCCGCTCTGCCCGAAGCGGCCGAGCAGCCCGCCGGCTCCACTCGATGCCAGCGCCGCGCTCCGCCGCATCAGGTAGAAGAAGCCGAACACCAGGAGCAGGGTCGGACCGAACCCAAGGAGCAGCGACTCCCACAAAGGTGTGGGCGGATTGGGGTTCTGGGCCAGGATGGTGACGTTCTGCTTGGTGAGCAGCGCCTCGAGGTTGTCGTTGGCGAACGCCGGTCGCTGGGTTGAGAAGTTGGTTGCCGTGCCGGACCCCGAGGCATCGGTGACCGCCTTCTTGGTGACCCCCGTGATGGAGTCGGCGGTGGCGTTGATGCTGACCACGTTGCCCGCCGTCACCTGCTTGAGGAAGACGTTGTACGCGAGGGTCACGGATTTCGGCTGGCCCGCCCCCAACAGGAGGCCGGAGATGATGTAGTTGAGGATCAGCAGGCTGGCCAGGGTCAGCCAGAAGCGCCGGGTCCGCATCGTCCCGAGGCCCGGCTGCCCCGCCGGCACAGGCGCCCTCGGGCGGCCCGGAGGAGGCGGTGGCCCGCCGCGAGGATTGGTCGCCATCGACGAAGAGTACGCGCTGGCCGGGGCGGCCGGGCTCGGCCTGTAAGCCTGGACACTGTAAGGCAACAGCCTGTAAGCCTCGAGGCTGCTAAGGTGCCCGCCATGGCCACGCCCCGCACCCCCAACCCGTACCACTTCGGAGCCCCGGCCGAGGAGGCTCACTTCACCGATCGGCTCGACCAGCTGTCGCGGCTTCAGGCAGTGATGCTGAACGGCCAGAACCTGATCCTCATCGCACCACGTCGCTACGGCAAGACGTCCCTCCTCCTGGCCGCGGAGAGGGAGGTCCGCCAGGCGGGGGGCCGCACCGGCAGGGTCAGCCTGATCAAGTGCGCCAGCGAGAAGGATGTTGCCGAGGCGCTGATGAAGGGGGTCATCGACGGCCCCCTCGGCTGGCTCCGGGGACGCGTCGAGGAGATCCTCCAGCACCTCTCCCGCCTCCGCCTCCGCCCCGCGGTGAGGTTCAGCGAGAGCGGCATCCTTGAAGGGCTGTCCTTCGGGTCGGACATCGCCAGCGTGAGCTGGCGCGAGGTGATCACCGACGTCATCCGCATCCTCAACGACGTTGCCCAGCACGATCAGGGCACACCGGTGTCGCTGATCCTCGACGAGTTCCAGAAGGCCTACGAGATCAACCCCCTGCTCGCCGACGTGTTCAAGGACCTCGTCGACGAGATGCCGCGGGTGAGCCTGGTGTTCGCCGGCAGCAAGCGTCACCTCATGGAGGCGATGGTCTCGGACCCGGAGCGTGGGGCCCTCTACAACGTGGGCGCCAAGCTGTACCTGACCAGGATCCCTCAGGACCAGTTCGTCCCCTACCTGCAGCGCCAGGCCAAGCTCGGGGGCAAGGCCATGGCGGCCGACGTGGCGGAACGGATCTATCAGGCCGCCGCCGGGATCCCCAACGACGTGCAGCTCCTCGCCTTCTGGTCGTTCGAATCGGCCCCCGGGACCGACGTCGACGACGCCGCACTGGAGCGGGCCATCCGCGCTGCTGTGGGGGATCAGAGAGAGGAGTTCGAGGAGGTGTTCGGCAAGCTGTCCCTGACCCAGCAGCGGCTCCTCAAGCACATCGCCGCCAAGCCCACCACCGCCATCACGGGCGCGGAGGTGCAGGCGGCCATCGGGGTCAGCCACACCTCGGCTCGAGGCGCTGGTGAGGTGCTGGAGCGTGCCCAGCTGATCCAATCGCAGGGCGGCGCCTGGGTGGTGTCGAGTGGCCTGCTGAGGGAGTGGCTGTCCGGCGACTACGACTGAGCCCGGCTACGGGGCGTGGGCG
>DASZKZ010000056.1:0-64208 GCA_035552595.1 Candidatus Dormiibacterota bacterium | reverse complement strand
CCGTCGGACACGAACAGGTTGGGGACCGCCCATGACTGGTGATCCCTGGACACCACGCTGTTCTCGGGGCCGGTGCCCATGCGGCATCCGCCGATGAGGTGGGCGAAGCGCTGGATGCTGAGCACGTCCTGCGCTCCGGAGGCGAGCACGATGTCGTGGATCACCCGCGCCGAGTAGGCGATGTTGGCCCGGTCGTTGTCACAGAGCGTGTAGTCGAAGCGGGCGATGGGCATGCCATGGCGGTCGCTCTCCTCGGCCAGCGTGACCCGGTTGTCGGGGAGGGCGAGCAGCTCGTTGAGCACGCCCACCGTGGCCCAATGGTTGTAGTCGCGCATGTACTCCCGGAGGGCGCGACCCCAATGGCCCTCGGCGAGCACATGCTCAGCCCAGCCGATGGGCAGCGGTGACACCGTCTGGATGCTGAAGCCACGGGCGAAGCCGCGGGAGTGGTCGGTCTCGTAGAACACCTCTGAGGACACCTCCGGCGGCGGCGCCTTGTACATGCGCATCTCGTCGGGGTAGCGTCCCGCGGTCTGGGTCGCGCCCTGCACCATCACGTAGCGGCCCACCTGGTCCTCGGTGTTGCAGAGGCCGCGGGGAAACCGCCGTGACACGGAGTTGAGCAGCAGGCGCGGCGTCTCGATCGAGTACCCGCACACCGCCACCAACCGGGAGCGCTGCAGGCGCTCGCCGCCACCGTCCTCGCCCGCGTACACCACACCCAGCGCCAGCCCGGTGGCATCGTCGATCTCCACGCGCAGCGCCATGCTGCCGGCGCGCACCTCGACACCGTGCTCGAGCGCGTCGGGAAGATGGGTCACATAGGGGCTGGCCTTGGCGTTGACCTTGCAGCCCTGCAGGCAGTAGCCGCGGTAGATGCAGTGGGGACGGTTGCCGAAGGTGCCGTTGACGATTCCGACCGGACCGGCGCGCATCTCGATGCCGCAGGCCAGGGCACCCTTCCAGATCGCCGAGGCGGCTCCGCTGACCGGATGCGGCGAGAACGGATAGGTGTGCGGATCGCCCCATGGCCAGCTCTGCCCGGCCACGGGGAGCTCACGCTCCACCCGCTGGTAGTGGTCGCGCAGCTCGGAGTAGCTCAGCGGCCAGTCGGCACCGACCCCGTCGCGTCGCTGGGTCTCGAAGTCCGATGGGTGGAAGCGCGGGGTGTAGCCCGCGTAGTGGACCATCGAGCCGCCCACCCCGCGACCGCTGTTGTTCTTGCCGAGCTCGATCGGGTCGGCGCCCCCGATGATTCGTTTCTCGGTCCAGTAGAGGTGGTGTGACCCGGCCTCGTCGCTGACCCAATCCTCGTCGGGGTGCCAGAAGGGCCCGGCCTCGAGGATGACGATGCGCCAGCCGCGCCGCGCCAGGCGCTGCCCAAGCACCGAACCACCGGCGCCGGCGCCGACGATGCAGAGATCGACCTCATCGCTGTCGTCGAAGCGGCGCATGGTGTCCTCACCGGGCAGGTCGCGACGATGGACATCGAGAAGGAATCGGGAGTCGTTGGCGACGGGGCCCCGCGAACCCTTGAAGAGGTTCGCCGCCATCAGCTCTGCTCGCCGGCGAAGCCGACCGGGTCCTCATCGGTGGCCCCGCGCCTCTCGTACGGCTCGCGCACCGCCAGCGGGCCCAGGCGCATGTATCCGCGCGGGTAGGCCGGCCCGCCGAAGCCGATCTCGTTCCACGCCCACGGGTGCGAGTAGAAGGCCGAGAGGGTGGCGCGCATGCACACCGAGAAGGCGCGCTTGACATGGAGCGCGTCCCAGCTGCCACCGTGCAGCGTGCCGCCGGCGAGCTGTCCGACCAGAGCCTGGCGTGCCTGGTCGTCGAGCGCCGCGAAGCTCTCCGCGCCGTGGCGACGGCGCGCCGTCTCGTCGAGCCCCCGCAGCACCAGGTGCCAGGTCTCGCGGTCGTCGGGCATGCCGGCGTACTGGTAGCCATCGAGGCGTCCCGCGCAGAGGGTTTCGTCGACCATCTCCGCGACGGGCACACGCGGTTCTCCGTCCTGCGCCAGGACGACGTCGCAGAAGGCGCGCAGGGTGGCCTCCTCTGCGGCGTCGAAGAACGCCAGGCGCCGGGTGCCCATCCCCATCCGCTTGCCGATCACCTGTCGGGTGGCGTCGTCCCAGGTGCCCTCGGCGTCGAACACGTCGTAGTCGGGATACCGTCCGATCATCTGCGGCGAGGTCCCGCGGCGCTGCCTCGGCAGCCACGACGTGTCGGCCGGCTGCCGGTCAGGCCGGTGGTTGGGAAGGTGGTGCGGCGTGGAGAGGTCGGCCACCCGCTCAACGCTCCCGGCGCAGCACCGCCGCGAGCAGGCCCATTCCGCCCACGATGGTCATCAGGCCCGGCGCCGCGATCGGCGGGCCCATCGGGACGTTGTACGAGGCCAGGCGCCAGCCCCCGGGCTTTCGCGCCACGCCCCGGGCGTGGTAGTACTCGCCGGCGACGCCATTGAGCGTGTAGATGCCGGCGGTCAACGGCAACCACGTCTTGGCCCACCGCCGGCTGAACACGCCGCCGATCCCGGCCACCACCACGGGAGGGGTGACCACGATCGGCGCCCACATCATCTTGTTGCCGAAGCTGCCCTTGTAGTGCTCGAAGTAGATCTCCGTGGTGGTCACCAGCGCGCCCAGCGCGGTGAGCGCGGAGAGAGAGCGCTCGAAACGCCCGTGCTCGACATTGCGGAGCATCCGGTCGATGAGGTGCTCGGGTCGGTCGCGAGACGGCCGGCGGATGCTGGGCACCTCAGCGTCCCGGGAGAAATTCATCCACCTTCTCGCGCATCGCGTTGACGAGGCCGGGGACGCCATCGGAGGGATCGGCAAGAAACGACTTGGTGAGGCCCTCGGCCTGCTCCAGCGTGATGTGAGGTGGCAGCGGCGGCTCCTCGGGGTCGGTCATGGCATCGATGACGAAGGGACGGTCCGCCGCGAACGCCTCGCGCATGGCGTCCTCGATCTGCGAGGCGTGGTCCACCCTGGCGCTGCCCAGACCGATCAGTCGAGCGAATTCATGGAATGCGACGTAGGGGATGCTCTGCGACGCGTCGAAACGGGCGTCGCCCTCCATGACACGCTGCTCCCAGGTCACCTGGTTGAGGTCCTCGTTGTTGAGCACCAGCACCACCATCCGGGGGTCGCTCCAGGTGCGGTAGTACTTGGCCGCGGTGATCAGCTCGGCCATCCCGCCCATCTGCATGGCTCCGTCCCCGATGGTGCCCACGGCGACCCGGTCGGGGTACGCGAACTTGGCCGCGATGGCGTAGGGAACACCCGGCACCATGGTGGCGAGGTTCCCGGAGAGAGATGCCTTCATGCCCCGCCGGATGCGCACATGACGCGCGAACCAGTTGGCCGCCGAGCCGGAGTCGCTGCTGACGATCGCGTGGTCGGGGAGATGGCGCGAGAGTGCCGAGAAGAGGGCCTGGGGACGGATCCGGTTGCCCTCGCGATCCTCGGGCTGGCCGCGATCATCCATCAGACGCCACCAGTCGGCGACATCCTTGACGATGGTCTCCTGGAACGATCGGTCGGGATTGCGGCGCAGCAGCGGCAGGAGCTCGCGGAGCGTGGCCCGGCTGTCGCCGAGCAGGTTCACCTCCATCGGGTAGCGCAGGCTGAGCATCCTCGCTGAGCGATCGATCTGCACACCGCGGGCGCGCCCGATGGGCGGAAGGAAGTTGGCGTAGGGGAAGGAGCTTCCCACCACCAGCAGGGTGTCGGCGTGCTGCATCATCTCCCAGCTCGGCTTGGTTCCCAGCAAGCCGATGGAGTTGGTGCAGTAGGGGATGTCATCGGGGACGGCGGCCTTGCCGAGCAAGGCCTTGGCGATGCCCGCGCCGAGGGTGTCGGCCACCGCCAGCACCTCGTCGGTGGCGTCCAGGGCGCCGGCCCCGACCAGCATGGCCACCTTGGCGCCCGCGTTGAGCACGTCGGCGGCGCGGTGGAGGTCCGCATCGAGCGGCAGGCCGCGGTCGCGGACGAAGCCCACCCCGGTGTGCACCGACTTGATCGACTGAGGCTGCCGCGCCGCCTTCATGTCCTGGACATCGGCGGGGATGATCACCGCGGTCACCGTCCGCTCCGCGGCGGCGATGCGCAGAGCCCGGTCGATGCAGTGATGCAGCGCGGATGGAACGTTGACCTGCTGCACGTAGGCGCTGGCCACGTCCTTGAACAGGCTGAGCAGGTCCACCTCCTGCTGCTGATCGCCGCCCATGACGCTGGCGAACGTCTGTCCCATGATGGCGACCACCGGCTGATGGTCGAGCTTGGCGTCGTAGAGGCCGTTGAGCAGATGGATGGCGCCCGGCCCGGACGTGGCCAGGCAGACGCCCACCTCTCCGGTGAACTTGGCGTGGGCACACGCCATGAACGCGGCCATCTCCTCGTGGCGGGTCTGGATGAAGCGCGGCCGGTCGCCACTCTTGCGAAGCGATCCGAGGATCCCGTTGATGCCATCTCCGGGATACCCGTAGACACGCGCGATGCCCCATTCCTGCAGCCGCGCCACCAGGTCGTCGCCCACCGTCTCCGCCATGTTCATCTCCTTGCCGGCGCCCTGAGCAGCGCGGGACAGTCCCTCGGACCGGGCCTGGTCATCGGTGCTGAGTGGTCGCTGCTCAGCAAACATGATGCACCGGCTGTACCGGTGCCCCGCGGACTCCCAGGAGGCTCCCAGAGAGGCCTCATGAGGCGCCCAGGCTGGCCGCCCACCCTGATGGCAACGCACGCCACTCCTCGAGGCCATCACATGACACACACCCCGCACCGCCGCGAGCGCGCCCAACGCCGCCTGCGCCGGATCACCGCCGCGACGGCCCTGGGCGCGGCCGCCACAACGGCGGTGATCGCCATCGGCGTCGGCACCACGGCTCGGGCCAGCACAGCCGGCTCAGCCGCGACCAGCGCAACGACCGCGACCACCACCTCCAACGGTTCGGTGGCGACGCCGACCTCACCGAGCACGAGCACGAGCACCGGGGTGGCGGCGGCGACACCGAGCGCCACCCCGGTGGCTGTGTCCGGCGGTTCATGAGCAGCCAGGCGCTGTGGTTCGCCACCCGCGCCGCCGGCGCGGTCTCGCTGCTCCTGCTCACCGCCGTGGTGGTGATGGGTCAGCTGGCCCGGCTGCGAGTCCAGTCCGCCGGCTGGCCGCGCTTCCTCACCGTCGACCTCCACCGCAACCTGGCGCTGCTCAGCCTGGTGTTCCTGGCCATCCACATCGTCACCGCGGTGGTCGATCCGTTCACCAGCCTCGGTGTGGCCCCGGTGGTGCTGCCCTTCGGCTCGTCGTACCGGCGCTTCTGGCTCGGCCTCGGCACGGTGGCCTTCGAGCTCATCGTGGCGCTGATCGCCACCAGCCTGCTGCGCGCGCGCGTCGGGTTCAGGGTCTGGCGGGCGATCCACTGGCTCGCGTACGCCGCCTGGCCGATCGCCGTCGTCCACGGCCTCGGCACGGGCACCGACTCCACCTCGGCGTGGATGCTGGGGGTGACCGGGGTCTGCGTGGCCGCCGTGGCCGTGGTCACGCTCTGGCGTCTGCTCTCCGCGCCGCTGGACCCGCTCCGCAACGTCCGCCGCTTTGCGGCTCAGCGCCACCGGGTGTCGGGGTCGTGATCAACTCCGCGCTTCTCGGGGGACCCGACCCCGGCCTCGGCGTGGAGACTGCCGCCTCCCACCTGGCGCGCCTCGGCCCCCTGCCGCAGGTCGACACGCATCTCATCGACGTCCTCGATCGCAGCGGGCTGCGCGGGCGGGGAGGGGCGTCCTACCCGGTGGGGTCGAAATGGCGGTCGATCGCCGGCTCGCGGCGGTCCCCTGTGGTGCTGGCCAACGGGGCGGAGGGCGAGCCGCTGAGCGGCAAGGACCGCCTGCTCATGCAGTCCCGTCCCCACCTGGTCATCGACGGCGCCTTCCTTGCCGCGTCGGCGCTCCGGGCCCGCGAGATCGTGTTCTACATCGGGGAGAGCCACGTTGCCGCGGGCGACGCCATCAGGCGGGCGCTGGCTGAGCGAGCCGATGCGCCGGCACCGGCGCGCCTGGTCAGCGCGCCACCGCGCTACGTGGCCGGTGAGGAGAGTGCGGCGGTGCATTCGGTCAACGACGCCATCGCCCTGCCTCAGACGACTCCTCCCCGTCCCTACCAGCGCGGCGTCGGCGGCCGGCCCACATTGGTGCAGAACGTCGAGACCCTGGCCCAGGTGGGCCTGATCGCCCGTCACGGCGACGCCTGGTTCCGCGGCACCGGACCCGATGGGGCGGGCGGGACGGCCCTGGTCACCGTGAGCGCGGGTGCGTCCTGGGGGAGGGTGCTCGAGGTGCCCCGTGGAGCCCGTGTCGCCGAGGTGGTGGCGGCCGTGGGTCGCCCCACCGACGGTGTCGCCGCGGTGCTGCTCGGCGGCTTCTTCGGCAGCTGGGTCGGAGCTGCCGAAGCCTGGGGCCTTCGCCTCGACAGCGTCGCGCTCCGGGGCGCGGGACGGTCGCTGGGATGCGGGGTCGTCGGACTGCTCGGCGCCGACGAGTGCGGAGTGCGGGTCACCGCCGAGATCGCCGCGTTCCTCGGCGAGCAGAGCGCCCAGCAGTGCGGCCCCTGCGTCTTCGGGCTGCGCGCCATCGCAGAGGCGCTGGGACGGATCAGCGCCTGCCGGTCGCAGCCCCACGAGCTGGCCCGCTTGCGGACCTGGGCCACAGAGGTGCGCGGGCGCGGCGCCTGCCACCACCCCGACGGGGCCGCCGGCTTGGTGCTCTCCGCCCTCGACGTCTTCGAAGAGGAGTTCGCCCGGCACACGCAGCAGCGCGGCTGCGCCTGGCCGCCGCCTCCCCAGGGGAGCACGCGTTGGACGTCGTGAGCCTGCAGTTCGACCGCATCCGCTGCGACGGCCACGGCCTCTGCGCCGAGCTGCTCCCGGAGATGATCCGCCTCGACGACTGGGGCTATCCGATCCTCGAGCCCGGACCCGTTCCCGGCGAGTTGCTCGACCACGCCCGTCAGGCCGTGGCCAAGTGCCCGGTGCTGGCTCTCCGCCTCCTGGTGGCGCGCCCCCAGCCCTAGCCGGCGCGGCGGGCGAGCACCTCTCGGTACACCTCAGCGGTGGCACGCGCCGACGCCGCCCAGCTGTAGCGCTCCCGGGAGCGCCGCAGCGCAGCCTCGCTGAGGCGGGCGCGCAGCGGGGCGTCGTCGAGCAGCCGGCCGATCGCCCGCGCCAGCGCCACGGCGTTGCCGGGCGGGACCAGCAGCGCCGTCTCCCCATCCCGGCCGGCCACCTCGGGAAGAGCGCCCGCGGTGGTCGCCACCAGCGGCACCGCGCAGAACATCGCCTGCAGCGCCGGGATCGAGAAGCCCTCGTAGAGCGACGGGACCACCGCCACCTCCGCCTCAGCGTAGTGGCGGGCGACCTCGAGATCGTCGATGCCCCGGACGAAACGCACGCTGCCGTTCAGCTCGAGATCGCGCACGGTGCGCTCGACGGCCCCGCCCGGCCGCGCCTCGCCGAGCAGCACCAGCTCCACCTCCCGGCTGCGACGGAGCCGGGACAGTGCATGCAGCAGGGGGACGACGCCCTTGAGAGGGACGTCGGCGCTGGCCACGGCGAAGATCCGGCCGGGCACGCGCGCCACCGCCGGCTGGGGGGCGAACACCGTCTCGTCCACGGCCACGGGCACCACCCGGATCCGGGCCGGGTCGATCCGCATGCGGCTGACGATGTCGTGGCGCGACTGCTCGCTGACGGTGATCACCAGCGGCATGCGCCGGGCCACGCGATCCTGCATGCGGTGGAAGTGGTACCAGCGGCGCAGCACCATGCGGCGGCCGGGGCTGCGCGCCCGGAGCAGCTCGAGGTCGCGATCGAAGACCACCGCGTGGTGCACGCTCGCCACCATGGGGATGCCGGCGCGCTCCAGGCTGACCAGGCCCCAGCCCAGACCCTGGTTGTCGTGGACGATGTCGAAGCCGGCGCGGTCGGCGAGCAGGAGCCGGCGGACGCGAAGGCTGAAGGTGAGGGGCTCAGGAAAACCGGCGGTGCAGAGGGTGGCGAACTCGAGCGCGTCGATCCAATCGCGGAACTCACCCGGCCGAGGGGTGCGAAACGGGTCGTCGGCGCGGTAGAGGTCCAGGCTCGGCACTCTCACCAGCTCCACGCCGTCGACCAGCTCAGGGTAGGGCTGGCCGGAGAAGACGGTGACCGCGTGGCCGAGCCGCGCCAGCGCGGCCGAGAGGTGCCGGACGTAGACACCCTGGCCGCCCGAGTAGGGATTGCCGCGGTAGCTGAGCAGCGCGATGCGCAACGACGGGGGAGCGGGCACGGGCGGCGATGCTAGGGCTTGGTCCCGTCGGCCGGGCGTGGCCGTGCCTGCCGGTATGGTCTGCGTCGTGATCGAAGCCGACTCCGCGCTGCCCGCCCCGGCGATGACCCCTGCCGACGGTGAGGCGGCGCGCGCGGCGCGCGGCTTCATGCCCGATGCCGAGGGAGTGCTGCTCCACCGCGCCGCGCTCGCCGCCGCCGCCCGCGGTCCCATGCTCGAGGTCGGCGGCTACTGCGGAAAGTCGGCGATCTACCTGGGCAGCGCGGCTCGCGAGCGGGGCGGCGTCCTCTTCAGCGTCGACCACCACCGCGGCTCGGAGGAGAATCAGCCTGGTCAGCTCTACTGCGATCCCGCCGTGATCGACCGCGCCACCGGCAGGGTGGACTCGCTGCCCCACTTCCGGCGCACCGTCGCGGCGGCGGGACTCGAGGACGTGGTCATCGCCGTGGTGGGGGCGTCGGCCTCGGTGGCGCGGTGGTGGCGGGCCCCGATGTCGCTTCTCTTCATCGACGGCGGCCACACCGAGGAGGCGGCCCAGGCCGACTACTCGGGGTTCGGCCCCCATCTCGACGGCGACGGGCTGCTGGTCATCCACGACGTCTTCCCCGACCCCGCCGACGGTGGCCAGGCCCCGTTTCGTGTCTACCGCCGCGCCCTCGACGAGGGCTTCCGCGACCTCGTGGCCCTGGGCAGCCTGAGGGTGCTCGTCCGCTGACCCGGCGCTGGCTGAGGCTGGCTCAGCGGGTGGTCTCGAGCAGCTCGGCGGCCGCTCCGCCGTTGATGGCGCTGTCCGCGAGCACCACCGCCGCCGAGGTCCAGGTGGGCTGCTCGTCGGGGGGGAAGATGCGCCCGTCGGTGAAGTTGGCGCCCGTCCAGTAGGCGGCGTCGTCGCCGCGGAGGTGCTGCGCCCACTCCAGCAGCTCGGTGGCGCGAGCCCGGTCGCCGCACCGCACCAGCGCCAGGGCCAGCTCGCAGGTCTCGGCGGCGGTGATCCAGGGACGATCCGACACGCAGCGGACGCCGCGCTCGGGGACCACGAAGTCGTCCCAGCGCGCGGCCAGTCGGGCCAGCGCGTCGTCCCCGCCGACAACCCCGCAGAGCACCGGGTAGTACCAGTCCATGGCCCAGCGTCGCTTGTCCTTGAAGCTGTGTGGCGAGCCCAGCAGCGCCCCTCGGAGACGGTCGCGCGCCGCGTGCCACTCCGGGTGGGGGAGGCCGAGCGCGTCTCCCAGGCGCACGGCGCAGGCCAGGCTGAGGTGCACGCACGACGACCCGGTCACCAGCCCCCGCCGCCAGGGACGCCCGTTGGCGTCGCACGCCCACCACACAGCGCCGTCCTCGCCCTGCAGCGAGAGCACGAAGCCGAGCGCACGCTCCACGTGGGCGAACAGCCGGCGCAGCTCCGCGTCCGGCGCCCCGCAGAGCATGCGCAGCCAGACGCCGGCGGCGATGTAGGCGCAGAGGTTGGTGTCCATCGTGGCGTCGACCACCTCCGCATCGCGGTAGGCGGCATGCCAGGAGCCGTCGTCACGCTGCATGGCGGCGAGCCACGCGTAGGCTCGCGACGCCTCCTCGTGGCGGCCTCCGATATCGAGCGCCATGGCGGCCTCGACGTGGTTCCAGGGATCCACCTGGCCACCCGCGTACCAGGGGATGCTGCCGTCGGGCCGCTGCACCCGGGCGATGGCGTCAACGGTGGCGCCGACGTCGCTGCGGCTCAGCGAGCTGCCGATCATGAGCGGGCGACGGCGCCGGCCGGCTCCGGCCGCCGCGCGTAGACCACCATGCTCTTGCCGAGCACGGGGTTGAGGGCGCGCTCCAGGCTGCGCGTCCAGCGCGGGCGGCGCATCAGGTCGTAGACCAGGAAGCGGTGGTACAGCCGCGCGGCCAGGGCCTGCTCGCGAGACATCCCCAGGGCACAGCGCAGCCACCAGTAGGGCGAGTGGAGGGCGTGGGCGTGATGGTGAGATGGGGCGACGACCAGGCCCGACCCGCGCAGGCGGCGGACCAGGTCGGAGCGCCGGTAGATGCGCACGTGGCCGCCGGGGATGTCGTGGTACTCGCTGGAGAGCGCCCAGCACACCCTCTCGGGCCACCATCGCGGCACCGTGACCGCCAGCACCCCACCCGGTCGGAGGACGCGGCAGAGCTCGGCGATGGCGGCCCGGTCCTCTCGGATGTGCTCGAGCACCTCGGCGGCGATGACCACGTCGAACGCCTCGTCCTCGAACGGCAGGGTGCGCGCGTCGGCGACGACCGTGCGCAGCCCGCCCCCCCCGGCCACCTCACCCGCCGCCGCCATCGCCGCCGCCATGTCCCCCACGCCGGCGAGGGCAGCGGAGTCGAGGTCGGCGGCGATCACGTCGGCACCGCGGCGGAGCGCTTCGAACGCGTGGCGGCCGCTGCCACAGCCGACGTCGAGCACCCGCATGCCCGGCTGGAGGCGGAGTCGGGCGAAGTCGACAGTGAGCACGGCTCAGTGCGCGGTGGGGGCGAGCATCGACGGCATGCGGGCCACGGGGGCGCACCTTAGCGCGCCGGCACCGGCTCCTGACGCGGATGGAAGGGCGACAGCGGCGCGGGCGTGCCCATCCGGCCGCGAGGCGGCAAACTGGCGGCATGCCTGCCGTCGCTGTCGATGAGAGCCCGCTGCCCGCCGCCGCCGAGGACCCGTCCGTGGTCATCGCCGTCACCGCCCTGGTCAAGAGGTACGGCTCGGTCGAGGCGGTGGGGGGCATCGACCTCGCGGTGCGCCGTGGCGAGATCTTCGGCTTCCTCGGTCCCAACGGCGCCGGCAAGTCGACCACCATCTCGGTGCTCTGCACGCTCCTGAAGCCGACCTCGGGGACCGCATCGGTGGCCGGTGTCGACGTCAGCCGCGACCCCGACGGCGTGCGGGCGCGCATCGGCCTGGTGTTTCAAGATCCCTCGCTGGACGTCCAGCTGACCGCCCGCGAGAACCTGCTCTTCCACGCCATGGTGTACGGGGTGCCGCGCCAGCAGCGCCGGGATCGGATCAGCGCCGCGCTGGCCACCGTCGACCTCTCCGACCGCGCCGGCGCCCTGGTGAGCACCTTCTCGGGGGGGATGAAGCGGAGGCTGGAGATCGCCCGCGGCATCCTCCACGCACCGGAGGTGCTCTTCCTCGACGAGCCCACCCAGGGCCTGGATCCGCAGACCCGCGCCAACGTCTGGGAGCACCTCGGCAGGATCCGCGCGACCACCGGGCTGACCATCTTCATGACCACGCACTACATGGAGGAGGCCGAGTTCTGCGACCGAATCGCCATCATCGACCACGGCACCATCGTGGCCCAGGGAACGCCCGACGAGCTCAAGGCACAGGTCGGCGGGGACATCGTGGTGGTCAGCACCGCTGACGACGCCCGCGCCGCCGGGGAGATCGAGGCCAAGCTCGGGGTCAGCCCCGTCCAGGATGGCGACACGCTCCGAGTCGAGGTCCAGGACGGCGCCCAGTTCGTGCCGCTCCTGGTCACCGCGCTCTCTGTGCCGGTGAGGACGGTCACCGTCCGCCGGCCCAGCCTGGACGACGTCTTCCTGAAGCTCACCGGCCGCGCCATCCGCGACGCCGAGGCCGAGGGCCGGACCTCGATGATGCGAGCGTTCGCCGCGCGAGGCCGCCGGTGACAGTCGAGACCGTCGCCGACCAGGCGGCTCCTCCCGCCACGCTCAGCAGCGCGCCCCGCCGGGTGACCGTGCCGCTCACGCAGGCGGTGTCCATCATCTGGTACCGCGACGTCATCCGTTTCTGGCGCGACCGCGTGCGCCTGGTCATGTCCCTGGCACAGCCGGTGCTGTACCTGGCCATCTTCGGGGTGGGGCTGAGCTCGTCACTCGGTCGCGCTGGGTCGATCGGCCGCGGGTTGCCGTCCTCGTTCAGCTACATCCAGTTCCTCTATCCCGGGGTGCTCGGCATGGCGGTCCTCTTCACCGCCATCTTCAGCGCCATGTCGGTGGTCTGGGACCGCGAGTTCGGCTTCCTGCGCGAGATTCTGGTGGCGCCCATCAGCCGCTCTGCGGTGGCCATCGGCAAGGCCCTGGGAGGCGCCACCCAGGCGGCGGTGCAGGGCGTGGTGATGCTGGTGTTCGCGCCGTTCGTCGGCGTCCACCTCACCGTCGTCTCCGTCATCGAGGTCATCCCGCTTCTCTTCGTGCTGGCCTTCTCTCTCACCTGTTTGGGGGTGGCGATCTCCGCCCGCATCAAGACCATGCAGGGCTTCCAGGTGGTGATGAACTTCCTGATGATGCCGATGTTCTTTCTCAGCGGAGCTCTCTTCCCGCTGAGCGGGCTGCCGGGTTGGATGACTGCGCTGACCCGCTTCGATCCGGTCGCCTACGGGATCGCCCCCGTCCGGTCCGCGATCCTGGGCGGCTCGGGGGTGCCCCAGGCCGCGGTCGACCGGCTCACCTCGGTGACCATTGGCAGCTATGTGGTGCCGATCATGGTCGACGTCGGCATCCTGCTGGTGTTCAGCGCCCTGACGCTGAGCGTGGCCATGCGCTCCTTCCGCCACCGCGACTGATGAACCAACTCGACGCGCGCCTCAGGTCCGCGGTGACGCGCCCGCCTGCGTCACACTTGAGGACGTCGCGGAACGCTCGAGGAGGTGGGTCTGGTGGACAACGACGGATACGGACAGCGTCCTGGCCAGACGCCGCTGGATCGCCTGCTCGAGGACTGCCGCACCCTCGGCCCCTCCGGCATCGAGCGGATCGCGGCGGGCTGGGAGCAGCGCGTCCCTGACGTCCACCGCGAGGCGGAGCGGGCTGCTCTCGAGGTTCTGGAGAGCACCGGGCGTGGCGCCCAGTGGGACGACCTGCGCAACCGTCTCCTCGGCCTCACCGAACGCGGCGTCCCGCTGCTGGCGTGGCGTGCGGAGCACGGCGACGTGGGGCACAGCGCGGAGGACGCTCTTCTCGGCGCCGCGCTCGCACTCCTCGCCCGGCCGGAGCTCGACGCGCGCCGCGCCGAGACGCTGGTCACACCCATGGCATCGGCACTGCCGTGGCTGCTCACCGCCGCGGCCCACCCGTGATCGAGAACGGCTGGCCGGCACTTCCGTATGAGGAGTGGCGGGCCACCCGCGACACCCTGCACATGTACACCCAGGTGCTCGGCAAGCTGCGCCTCGCGCTGAGCCCGTTCGAGCCGGAGTGGGGGAACGTCCCCCTCTACCTCACGGCGCGCGGTTTGACCACCTCGCCCATGCCGGTCGGGTTGCGAGCCGTCGACGCCGATCTCGACCTCATCGAGCACGTTCTGGTGCTGCGCAGCAGCGACGGCCGCGTCGAGCGCCTCCCCCTCGGCGGTGCGGTGGCGGATCTCTACTCGGACGTGGTCGGTGCGCTGACACGCTTGCAGGTCGACGTCACCATCTCGGTGCTGCCGTCCGAGGTTGCCGATCCGATCCCGTTTCCCGATGACCGTGAGCACGCCACCTACGATACGCGGCAGGTGGAGCGTTTCTTCCATGTTCTGTCCATGATTGACCTCATCTTCAAGGAGCACAGGGCGGCGTTCCGCGGACGCAGCACTCCGGTGCAGTTCTTCTGGGGCACCTTCGACCTCGCGCTGATGCGCTACTCGGGGCGGGCGGTGACGCCGCCGCCGGGAGCCGGCGTCATCGCACGTTTCGGTGGCGACGCCGAGGCCATCTGCACGGGCTGGTGGCCAGGTGACGAGCGGGTCCCATACCCTGCCTTCTACGCCTATGGGTTCCCCAAGCCCACGGGCTTGCATGAGGCGAGGATCGCGCCCCCCGGCGCGGAGTGGAACCGGGCCGCGGGTGAGTTCCTCCTGCCCTACGAGACGGCTCGCTCCGCCTCCGACCCCGAGCAGGACATCCTCGACTTCGCTCGGAGCAGCTACGCGGCCGCAGCCAGCCTGATGAGCTGGGACCCGGAGCTCACCGCGGTGGCGGTCCCGCCGGCACCTGGTGGGGCAGGAGTGGCCGCGGCACGCAGGTAGCGGCACGCCGGCCGCGACGAGACGGGACCGCGGTCGCTACTGTCCTCGCACATGCTCCGACCCGCCGAGCTGGCGTTGGGACTTTTCATCCTCATCGCCATCCTCCACGACCTCTTCCAATCGGTCGTGCTGCCGCGGCCGTCGGTGGGGCGGTGGCGTCTCTCTGAGCTCACCCTGCGGCCGCTCTGGGCGGGCTGGCGCTGGGTGGGTGCTCGCCGGCGTCGCACCGAACGCCGGGAGAACTGGCTGGCCACCTTCGGTCCGGTGGCGGTCCTCGTCGTGCTGGGAATGTGGGTGCTCGGCCTGATCCTCGGCTACGGGCTGCTCATCGACGGGGTGCGCGACCAGCTCCAGCCGGCTCCGGCCGACCTCTGGACCTCGGTCTACATCTCCGCGGCCACGCTCTTTCCCCTCAGCTACGGCGACATCCTGCCTCTGGGCGGGGGTGCGCGGGCCATCACCATCGCCGAGGCCGCCACCGGCCTGGCGCTGATCGCTCTGGTGATCAGCCTCCTGTTCTCGCTGTACCGGTCGTTCCAGGACCGCGAAGAGCTGGTGGTCACCCTCGACGCGCTGGCGGGAGCACCGCCGTCGGGCGTCCAGATCCTCGAGGTGGCGGCCAGGTACCACATGCCCGACACGGTGAGCACCACGTTCGACGAGTGGCGACGGTGGTCGGCGGCCGTGCTGGAGAGCCATCTGGCCTATCCCATCCTCATCTACTTCCGCTCCAGCCATGACAACGAGGCGTGGCTCAACTCGTTCGGTGCTGTGATGGACGCCGCCACCCTGGTGATCAGCAGCGTCGAGGCCGAGGCGCTGGAGGGCTCGGCGCAACTCCTCATGAAGGTCGGCAACCATCTGGTCGAGGACCTGGGCTGGTATTTCCGCCTGGAGAAGTCACCGTCGGCGGTGGTGGAGAGGCACGAGTTCGACGAGGCCCGCGGACGTCTCAAGAGCGCGGGATATCACTGCCGCGGCGGCGAGGACGCATGGGAGGAGTTCGTGGCTCTGCGCAGCCGCTATGCCCTGCCCCTCAACCAGCTGGCCCGCCGGATGGCGATCCGCCCCGCTCAGTGGATCGGGGATCGCAGCTACCTGCCGCACGCCAAGGGGTCTCGGACGCGTTCGTGACGCGCTCCCCTCACCCTGGTGAGCTGAGCACGGATAATCGGCGCATGCCGGAGACGGACGAGAGGATCGTCGTCGACCCCGGGGCGATCCTGCCGTTCGACCGTGGCAGCGGCGTGATCACCCTTCCCTACGTGGGCGCCTGGAACTCCACGACCACCACGGTCACCACCGGGGTCACCATCTTCGCTCCCGGAACCGCCATCCCCCTGCACACCCACAATGTCGAGGAGACGGTGCTGGTGCTCAGCGGCGAGGCGTCCGTGACCATCGGCGAGGAGCGTCTCGAGGTGAGCACGGGCTGGGCCACGTGGGTGAGCGCGGGCGTGCCGCATGCCTTCGCCAACCGCGGCGCCGGCGAGTTGCGCATCTACTGGGTGTACGGCGGCCGCAGGGTGACCCGCACCATCTGTGCGACCGGGGAGACGGTCGAGCATCTCTCCAGCGGCGATCGCAGAGCGGCACGCGTCGACGGCTGAACGACCCGCTGTGATGCGCTCAGTGCGCCCCCACCGCGCCGCTGGTGGAGAGCAGTCCCGCGTCGACGGTGAGGATCTGCCCGGTGATCCATCGCGAGGCGTCGCTGACCAGGTAGAGGACCGCCTCGGCGACGTCCCACGCGGTGCCCTCGGTCTTCAGCGGCGCGGCCAGCCGCCGCGCCTCGCGCACCTCGCCACCGCCGCGTGCCTCCACGCGTGGTGTGTGGATCAGCCCCGGGGCGACGCAGTTCACCCTGATGGCGGCGCCGGCGTGATGTGAGGCCATGGCGCGAGTCATGTTGACCACCGCGCCCTTCGAGGTCGGATAGGCGAGGCTGGGGTGGCCGCCGCGGAGCCCCGCGATGGACGCGATGTTGACGATCGCCCCTCCGCCGGACGCGGTGATCTCGGGCACCGCGAACTTGGCCATCAGCATGATCGACTTGACATTGACGCGCATCACCTCGTCCCAGCCGTCGGGGTCGACATCCACGGCGGTGCCGCGCGCGCCCGTGATACCGACGTTGTTGACCAGAATGTGCAGGCCGCCGAAGGCGCCGGTCACCGCGTCGACAGCGTCGTGGCAGCCGGTGGCGTCGCCGACGTCGGCGAGGTGCACCACCGCGGCCCCGCCCTCGCGCTCGACCAGCCGCGCCGTCTCCGCGGCCGGCTCGGCCTGGCTGTCGATCAACCCCAGCCTGGCTCCCTGGCGGGCGAGGAGCACGGCGATGGCGCGGCCGTTGCCCACCCCGCTGCCCACCGAGCCGGCCCCGGTGACGATTGCGACTCTTCCATCGAGCGATCCCATCAGCTGCCTCCTCTGACCTCGCCGTCGTCTCCCACGATCCGCCGAGCCGCCTCGCCGATGCTGGTGTCCAGCTCCTCCCAGCCGGGCAGGTCGACCGATTCCTGACGCCGCGCCCACCCCTGCATGCGGTCGATCAGCGCCGCCGTGCCACCGTCACGCCGCAGTGCCGCGAACGCGTCCTCCACGCTCTTCGAGCCGGCCCGCAGGGCCACGTTGGCGTAGAGGGCGAAGCGATAGCCCGCCTCCTCCAGCTCGGCGGCCGGCAGCAGCGGCGTGCGTCCGCCCTCGACGATGTTGATCAGGCAGGGCGCCGGGACGGCACGGGGGATCTCGCGCACCTCGTCGAGCGTCCGGGGCGCCTCCACGAAGACCACGTCGGCGCCCGCCGTCACGTAGAGGCGGGCGCGGTCGAGGGCGCCCGCCAGGCCTTCGACGGCGATGGCATCGGTGCGCGCCACGATCACCATCTCGGGGTCGCGGCGCGCCCGCACGGCCGCGACCAGCTTCTCGACCATCTCCCGCGCCGAGACCACCGCCTTGCCGGCGAAGTGCCCGCACCGCTTGGGCGTGACCTGGTCCTCGAGCACCATCGCGGCGACGCCGGCGGCCTCCATCTCGCGCGTGGTGCGGACCACGTTGAGGTGGTTGCCGTAGCCGGTGTCGGCGTCGGCGATCACCGGCAGGTCGGTCGCGTCGACGATCAGGCGGGTGAGGTCGACCACCTCGCGCATGCTCACCAGGCCGAGGTCGGGGAGCCCGAAGATGGTGTTGGCCATGCCCGAACCGGTGGCGAAGACGACCTCGAAACCCGCCTGCTCCGCCAGCCGCGCGTTGAGCGCGGTGGCCACGCCGGGCACCATCACGATGCCGGGGCCGCCGATCAGCTCGCGGAGACGGACGCGACGCTGCTGCGCTGTGCTCATGCTCTCAGCGTTCCAGCCGCCGCAGTGGCGTTCCCGCCAGGAATGCCTGGATGTCCTCGAGCGCCTCACCGAAGAACGCCGCGTAGGTGTCGCGCGTGACATAGCCGAGGTGGGGGGTGAGGACGGTGCGCGGCAGGCTGCGCAGCACGTGTCCCGCGGGCAACGGCTCGGTGTCGAAGACGTCGAGCCCGGCGCCGGCGATCCAGCCCTCGCGCAACGCCCTGACCAGCGCGGCCTCCTCGATGATCGGTCCCCGCGCAGTGTTGATCAGGATGCCCGACCGCTTCATGCGGCGCAGGTCGGATTCGCCGATCAGGCCGCGCGTGGTGCGGCCGAGCACGAGATGGAGCGAGACGGCGTCGGCGCTCGCGAACGCCTCCTCGCGGGAGACCAGCTCAGCGCCGTGCTCGCCGGCCCGCTCGGCGGTGAGATGCGGGCTCCAGGCCACCACGCGCATCCCGAAGGCGGTGCCGTAGGCGGCGACGCGGGAGCCCACCCGGCCCAGGCCCACCACCGCCAGCGTCCTGCCCGCCAGATCGAGGCCGACGGTGCGCTGCCAGCCCCCGGCGCGCACGTCCGCGTCCTCGACTGTGATGCTGCGCGCCACCGCCAGGAGCAGGCCCCAGGTCAGCTCCGCCGCGGAGTGGGTGTAGCCCCCGGTGCCGCACACGGTGATCCCCGCCCTGGTGGCGGCGGCCACATCGATGGCGGCGTTGTGCATCCCCGTGGTGACCAGCAGGCGCAGCCTGGGCAGGCGCGCGATCAGCGCCGCGGGGAAGCCGGTGCGCTCGCGCATGGCCACCACCGCCTCCACGTCGCGGAGCGCGTCGACCAGGGCCGCACCCTCGAGGTGCTCGTGCACGAAGGTGAGCTCGTGGCCGGGCAGCCCGCCCGCCCAGTCGACCGCGAAGGCGGCGGCGCGCTGGTAGTCGTCGAGAACGGCCACCCGCATCCGGGTCAGGCCATCAGGGCGGTGAACCGCCAGTCGAGCACCGGCGTCTCGGCGGGCGAGGCCGGCGGGCGCGCGCGAACGCGTGAGCGCAGCCGCATCAGCCCCCCTCCCGCCGGCAGGCCCTCGACGCTCTCGACGGTGACCTCGCTGCGCAGGGTGTCGCCCTCGCGCACCGGGGCGAGGTGATCACAGCCCTGCCAGGCGAGCACCGTCACCAGGTTGGGGATCGCCCTGGTGGCCTGGGCGAGGGCCAGGGCCACGGTGTGACCCCCGTACACCAGGCGCGGCTGGGACGAGCCGGCGTCGTGGTGCACGGCGGCGATGTTGAGGGTCAGACGGGCGAGCTCGGGCGCGGACGACACCACGTCGCCGGCAGCCACATCGAACGCCGTGCCGGCGCGCATCTCCGCGAAGTGCGCGCCGCCCGCGACATCGCGGAAGCCGTCGAGCCGCCAGCCGGAGGCGGCGCCGCGGCCGTCGCCGTCCGCGATCCCCGCCGCCGCCTCGAGGTCGTCGTCGTGACCGGTGACGGCCTCGGGGCTGCGCAGCGGAAGCATGGCGCAGCGCCGGAAGTCGAGCACCTCGCGCTGCTGCTGGTCGACGGTGCGGATGCGCAGCAGGGCCAGCCCGGTGGGGCTGCGTCCGGGGCGAGCGCGGTTCTGGCGCAGCCCCACCACCTCGGTGCGGGTGTGCAGCGTGTCGCCCTGATGGGGAAAGCGGCGGAAGGCGAGCCCCCGGTAGAAGAGGTTGGCCACGACGTTGCGGGTCACCTCGCTGGACTGGCCGATGGCGGTGTCCCACACCAGCGCCGGGTGCAGGAGCGGCTCGGCCTCGCCGGTGACCTGGCGCGAGAGCTGGTGGTCGTGACAGAGGCGGAGGCGATCGCCGGTGACCGCCTGATGCACGGCCGCGTGGCCGGCGGTGAGCGTCAGCGCCGGCGAGCCGGAGTAGACGTCGCCGCGCGCCAGGTCCTCGAAGTAGGGGCCCTCCACGGTCCGCCGCGAGCCGGCAGCGCCGGGGGGATCCTGCTCATCCGCCACCGTGGCCCTCCATCTGTCCATTGATACGGCCAATACGGCTCGGCGAAGTCTGCCTGCCCCTCTCGAGGCATGTCAACCGCGGCGTACGATCCCACCACGGTATACGGAAAGGCGGCTTGACTGGACGATCGGAGAGGACGCCTAATATGGCCGTACATTTGGTGGCGGTGGCCCAGCCCGCGGGTGGCGGGGGCGCCCCGGACGGACCCGCACGGAGGTGGCCATGGCAGCGCTGAGCGCCGACCCGGCCACCGCGGTCTGGGTGGGCAACGCCGCCCGTGACGGGACCGGCGAGCCCCTCGAGGTGCTCGACCCCTCGAGCGGCCGTCGCCTGGTGGAGTTCCCCGCCGCGGGCCCGCCGGACGTGGACGCGGCCGTCGAGGCCGCCGCCGCCGCGCGGATGGGGGAGTGGGCGGGCTGGACACCGCTCGACCGCGGCCGGCTCTGCTCGCGCGTCGCCGCCGCCCTTCTCGACGATGTCGAATCGCTCGCCGACCTGGTGGTGCGCGACGCCGGCCTGCCGGTGAGCATGGCCCGCCGTGATGTGGAGACCGCGGCCCGGTACTTCGAGTACTACGCAGGGCTCGCCGACAAGCTCCAGGGCGACACCATCCCGCTCGGTCCCGGTTTCATCGACTACACGGTGCGCGAGCCCTGGGGTGTGTGCGCCGCGGTGCTGCCCTTCAACGTGCCCATGCAGATGGCCGCGCGCAGCCTCGCGCCGGCGCTGATCGCCGGCAACGTGGTGGTGCTCAAGCCCGCCGAGCAGGCGCCCCTGGCACCTCTGGAGATGGCGCGGCGCTGCGCGCTGGCCGGCGCCCCGCCCGGGGTGGTCAACGCCGTCACCGGCACGGGCGCCGCCGGGCAGCGGCTGGTTGGCCACCGCCTCATCGACCACATCACCTTCACCGGCTCGCTGGGCACCGGCCGGCGGATCATGGCCGCCGCCGCCGCGCGGGTGGTCCCGGTGATCCTCGAGCTCGGCGGCAAGTCCCCCCAGCTGGTGTTCGCCGACGCCGACCTGGATGCGGCCGCGTCCACCATCGTCAGCTCGGCGCTGCGCACCGCCGGGCAGGCCTGCTCGGCGGGCACCCTGATCCTCGTCGAGGAGGCGGTGGCCGCTCCCCTGATGGAGCGCCTGGCCACGCTGGTCGCCGCGCTCCGCGTCGGCCCCGCGGCCGGTGACCCCGACGTCGGGCCGGTGATCACAGCGCAGCAGCGCGACCGCATCCTGGCGGCGATCGAGGCGGCCGGCGAGGAGGGCGCCGAGGTGCTGGCCGGCGGCACCCCCACGACCGAGGCGTCCGGGTTCTTCGTCACCCCCACGCTGCTCCGTGCGGCGGGCACCGCGGCGACGGCGGTGCGCGAGGAGATCTTCGGGCCGGTGCTCACCGTGCTCCCCTTCGCCGGTGAGAACGGGGCGGTGGCGATCGTCAACGGCAGCGAGTACGGCCTGGTGGCGGGAATCTGGACCGGCGACGTGAGCCGCGCCCACCGCGTCGCCGCAGCCGTCTCCGCCGGGCAGGTGTTCGTCAACAACTACGGGGTCGGTGGTGGCGTGGAGCTGCCCTTCGGCGGCTACCGGAGGAGCGGCTTCGGACGGCTCAAGGGGGTCGAGGGAGCGCTCCAGTACACCCAGGTCAAGAACGTGTGCGTCGCCCTCCGATGACGGTCGCGGCCCGCGCCGGCGAGGCGGCCTACCGGGTGCTCGCCCGTGAGCTGCGCGGCGACATCCTCCGCAACCGCTATGCGGGAGGTCGCCAGCTGCCCACCGAAGCCGAGCTGGCCGTGCTCCACCAGGTCAGCCGCCAGACTGTGCGGCGCGCCTTCCAGGACCTGGTCAGCGAGGGGATGGTGGAGCGGATCCCCGGCCGGGGCACGTTCGCGCGCGCCCCCCAGGGCACCTACCTCCGCCAGTTCGGCTCCGTCGACGACCTCATGGGGCTCTCCATCGACACCGAGATGCAGATCGTCACCCCCCTGCGCCGGGCCGTCGACGTCGACGCGGCGGGACGGCTCCGCCTGGCCACCGACGTGGTCCACACCCTCAGCTTCCGGCGCCTCCATCGCGGCACCCCCTTCTGCATGACCACGGTGTACCTGCCGCCCGCCCTCGCCGGCCGGCTCTCGGCCGCCCCGGAGCTGAGCCAGGCCGGGCTGATCAGCTCGGCCACGGTGATCGGCCTGCTCGACACCCGCATCGAGCATCCCATCGCCGAGGCGGACCAGAGCATCACGGTCGCGGCGGCGCCACCGTCGGTGGCGAGGCAGCTCGGCTGCGAGGTGGGCGCGCCCACGCTGCGGGTGGACCGGCTCTACTTCGACACCCACGGCAGCGCGGTGGAGCTGGGCATCAGCAACTTCCTGCCCGAGCACTACTCCTACCGCGTCCGCCTCCACCGGAGCGGGTCGTGAGCGCGCCGCGGGCGTCGCTGCGCACCGCTGGCACCGCCGCGGAGCTGGCCCGCGCCGTCGCAGCCGGCCTGGCCGAGGCGGGCTCGGGCACCGTCTTCGGGGTGCCCGGGGGCGGCAACAACCTGGAGCTGGTGGGCGCGGCCGAGGCGGCGGGACTGCGCTTCGTGCTCGCCCACGGCGAGGGCGCCGCGGCGATCATGGCGGCGACATACGCGGAGCTGACCGGGGTGCCCAGCGCCTGCGTGGTGACGCGCGGCCCGGGGGCCGCCAGCGTGGTCAACGGCGTGGCCCATGCCCTGCTCGACCGCCAGCCGCTGCTGGTGGTGACCGACACAGTGGGCGCGGCCGACCGCGTGCGCATCTCGCATCAGCAGCTCGACCAGCCGGCGCTGCTCGGCGGGGTCACCAAGTGGAGCGCGGTGCTGGGCGGGGACTGCCCCGAGGAGACGGTGCGGACCGCCCTCGCGGTGGCCCGGCAGCCCCGTCCCGGCCCCGTCCATCTCGATTTCGACCCCGGCGCGAGCGGCCCGGCGCCCGCGCCGCCCGCGCCCCTGCCGAGCAGCGGCGACATGGCGGCGGCGGCGGCGTTGCTGGCCCGCGCCCACCGCCCGGTGCTCCTCGCCGGCGTCGGCGCCCGCCCCTTCGAGGCTGCGCTGCGCGCCCTGGTGCGCGGCACCCAGGTGCCCGTGCTGATGACCTACAAGGCCAAGGGGGTGGTGCCCGACTCGTGGCCCAACGCGGCCGGGTTGCTGACCGGCGCCACCGCGGAGGCCGGGGTCCTGCGCGCCGCCGATCTCATCGTGGCGGTCGGCGTCGACGCCGTCGAGCTCATCCCCAACCCCTGGCCGTACCCCGCGGCGGTGCTGTCCCTCGGCGAGTGGCCCGAGGATCACCCCTACTTCGAGCCCGCCTGCGAGCTGGTCGGGGAGACGGGCGCGCGGCTCGGTGAGCTCGCCGCCCATCTCCGCGAGGACTGGCCGGAGGAGAGCGGGCGGATGGCCCGGCTCGAGGTCGCCGCCCGGCTGGAGAGGGCCGGCGCGGAGTCCCCGAGCGGCGGGGCGAGCCCGTACGAGGTGGTGGAGGGCGCTCGCCGGGGCGCTCCCCCCGGGAGCCCCGCCACCGTCGACGCCGGCGCCCACATGCTGGTGGCGATGCCGCTCTGGGACGCCGAGGCGCCCGGCGAGCTGCTCGTCTCCAGCGGCCTGGCCACCATGGGGTTCGCTCTGCCGGCGGCGATCGCCTCGGCGCTGGCGGCGCCCGGCCGGCGCACCGTCTGCCTGACCGGCGACGGCGGCCTGGAGATGCAGCTCGCCGAGCTGGAGACCGCGGTCCGCCTGCGACTGCCGATCACGGTGGTGGTCTTCAACGACAGCACCCTGAGCCTGATCGCCATCAAGCAGCGCCCCCAGGGGCACGGCGGCGCCGGGGCGGTGCGCTACCGCGACAGCGACTTCGCGGCCATCGCCGCCGGCTTCGGCATGGAGGCGGTTCACGCGGCTGGCGGCGCCGAGGTCACCGCCGCCGTCCAGCGATCGATGGGCGCGAGCGGGCCCCTGCTGGTCGACGTGCGTGTCGACCCCTCGTCCTACCCGCAGATCCTCGACGCCATCCGGGGGGCGCGGTGACCGCCGCGGCGGTCAGGCCGGCAACGCTGGCCGGTCAGCTTGCCTCCTGGGCCACCGCGTTGGACCCCGACGCCGCCGACCTCGTCCTCGCCGAGCGCTCCCTGCTCGACACCGTGGCGGTGGCGCTGGCGGCGCGCGCCCACCCGCTGCGACCCATCGCCGCCCTTCTGCCCGAGGCCGCCAACTGGGCGGCGATGGGCCACGTGCTCGACTTCGACGACCTCCACATGGAGTCGACGGCGCACATCAGCGTGGTCTGCGTGGCGGCCACGCTCGCCGCCGGTGGCGACGCGCGCGCCTACCTGGCCGGCGCCGGGGTCATGGCCCGGCTCGGCAGCGCTCTGGGCTGGAGCCACTACGCCCGCGGCTGGCACGCCACCTGCACGGCTGGCGCACCCGCGGCGGCGGTGGCCGCATGCGTGGCCATGGGGCTGGACCCCGAGGTGACGGCCCGCGCCATGGCCCTCGCCGTCCCTGCGGCGGGAGGTGTGCAGCGCGCCTTCGGTACCACCGCCAAACCACTCCAGGTGGGCTTCGCCGCCGCTGCCGGGCTGCGCGCCGCCCGCCTCGCCGCCGCCGGCGCGGGCGCGGACCCGGCAGCGCTCGACGACTGGCTGGCGCTGGTGGGTGGGACAGCGGCGCAGGTCGCGGCGGCCGGCCCGGCGGTCCCCGGCGGCCTCGCCATCAAGCTCTACCCCTGCTGCTACGCGCTGCAGCGGCCGATCGCGGCCATGCAGGGCATCACCGCGGATCCCGGCGAGGTGGCGGGCGTGGTGGTGCGCACCCCGGAGGGGACCGTGCAGCCTCTGATCCATCACCGGCCCTCGACCGGGCTGGAGGGCAAGTTCAGCCTCGAGTACGCGCTGGCGGCGACGCTTCTCGACGGCTACCCCGGCTTCGCCAGCTTCGAGGATGCGGCGGTGCGGCGCCCCTCGGCCCGGGAGCTCGTCGAAACGGTGGAGGTGATCACCTCTCCGGGCGGAGCGGGTCTGCTCGACGGTGAGCTGGAGGTGGAGGTGCGGCTGCGCGACGGCACCGTCCGGGCAGCGCGCCTGGCGCTGCCGCCCGGATCACCGTCGCAGCCGCCCACTCCCGACCAGCTCCAGGCCAAGCTGGCTGCCTGCGGCGAGGACGTGCCCGGCCTGCTCGAGGGACTCTCCTGGGGAGCGGCGGCGGCGCTGCTCCGCCGCCAGCTGCCGTCCTCGGCGGCCGCCTCGTGACCCTGCCCCTGGAGGGACTGACCGTGCTCGGCCTCGAGCAGGCCGTGGCCGCGCCGTTCGCCACCCGCCAGCTCGCCGACCTGGGAGCGCGGGTGATCAAGGTGGAGCGCCCCGAGGGCGGAGACTTCGCCCGCGGCTACGAATCGTCGGTGCTGGGACAGTCGGGATACTTCGTCTGGCTGAACCGATCCAAGGAGTCCCTGGCCCTGGACCTGAAGTCGCCCCGGGGGCGCGACGTCATCGAACGCCTGCTTCCCCGCCTCGACGTGCTGGTGCAGAACCTCGGTCCCGGGGCCACCGCCCGGCTGGGGCTGGACGCGGCCAGCCTGCGCCGGCGGTTCCCGCGGCTGATCGTCTGCGACATCTCCGGGTACGGCGGCGACGGACCCTGGGCGCAGCGCAAGGCGTACGACCTGCTGGTGCAGTGCGAGACGGCGCTGGTGGCGCTCACCGGCTCGCCCCAGGGAGTCGCCAAGGTGGGCATCTCGGTGGCGGACATCGCCGCCGGCATGTACGCCTTCACCGGCATCCTCACCGCTCTCTACGAGCGCGCCCGCCACGGAGAGGGTGCGCACGTCGAGGTGTCCCTGTTCGAGGCCCTCGCCGAGTGGATGGGCGCCCCCGCCTACTACACGCGCTACAGCGGACGCCAGCCCGAGCGGAGCGGCGCGCAGCACGCGACCATCGCACCCTACGGTCCGGTGCCGGTCGGTGACGGCGGCACGGTGGTCATCGCCGTTCAGACCCAGGTGGAGTGGACGGCGTTCTGCACACGCGTGCTCGGTGACCCGTCGCTGGCCGGCGACGAGCGGTTCCTCACCAACCCCGCCAGGGTGGCCAACCGGGCGGAGCTCAGCGACATCATCGCCCGCCGCTTCGCCGCACTGACCACGCCCGAGGTGCTCGAGCTTCTCGACTCCGCCGGGCTGGCCAGCGCACGGGTCAACTCGGTGGCGCAATTCCTCGATCACCCCGTGCTCCGCGAGCGCGACCGCTGGCGCGAGGTGCAGACACCAGGCGGTCCCGTCGACGCCCTCCTGCCCCCGGCCACGCCGCGGGGCAGGGAGGCGCGCATGGACCCGGTGCCGGCGCTGGGCGAGCACACCGAGAGCATCCTTCGCGAGCTCGGTCTCGCCGATGCCGGATCCGTGGCATGACGCTCGCTGCGGAGGAGCTCGCCGTGGTGCGCACGGTGCGCGACTTCGTCGACCGCGAGGTGCGCCCCGCGGCTCGCGAGCTGGAGCACGGCAACGTGTATCCGGAGCGGCTCATCGAACAGATGAAGCGCATCGGCATCTTCGGACTGGCGGTGCCCGCGCCCTACGGTGAGGGCGCGGTGTCGGCGCCGTGCTACGCGCTGGTCACCGAGGAGCTGGCGCGTGGCTGGATGAGCCTGGCCGGCGCCATGGGCGGCCACTCGGTGGTGGCCATGCTGCTGGCCCGCTTCGGCACCAAGGAGCAGCGCCGCCGCTGGCTGCCGCGCATGGCCACCGGCGAGGTGCGCGCCACCATGGCGCTGACCGAGCCCGGCGGCGGCTCCGATCTCCAGGCGATGCTCACCAGCGCCCGCAGCGACGGCGAGGGGTACGTGGTCAACGGCTCCAAGACGTGGATCACCAACGCGCGCCGATCGCAGCTCATCGCGCTGCTGTGCAAGACCGACCCCGCGGCGCAGCCGCGCCACCGCGGCATCAGCATCCTGCTCGTCGAGCACGGCCCCGGCCTGACCGTGTCGCGCGATCTCCCCAAGCTCGGCTACAAGGGGGTGGAGAGCTGTGAGCTCGCCTTCGACAACTTCCGCGTGCCCGCGGACACGCTGCTGGGCGGCGAGGAGGGTCGCGGCTTCGCCCAGATGATGAAGGGGCTCGAGATCGGCCGCATCCAGGTGGCCGCGCGCGCCGTGGGTGTGGGCCGCGCCGCCTTCGAGGACGCCCTCGCCTACGCCCAGCAGCGCGAGGCCTTCGGCAAGCCCATCTGGAAGCATCAGTCGGTCGGCAACCTGCTCGCCGACATGGCCACGCGGCTGACCGCCGCGCGCCAGCTGCTCCAGTTCGCCGCCGAGCGCTACCAGTCAGGAGAGCGCAGCGACCTGGAGGCGGGCATGGCCAAGCTCTTCGCGTCGGAGGCGGCCATGTCGATCGCTCTCGACGCGCTGCGCGTCCACGGCGGCAACGGCTACTCGACGGAGTACGACATCGAGCGCTACTTCCGTGACGCGCCGCTGATGATCGTCGGCGAGGGCACCAACGAGCTGCAGCGCAACGTCATCGCGCAGCAGCTCGTCGAGCGGGGTGGCCTGAACGCGTGAACCCCAGTCCGGGCGCGGCGCCGACCGCGCTCCTCTCGCACCAGATCACCGGCAGCCGGCGCGCCTGGGCTCTGGCCGGGGTCATGCTGGTGATGTTCATCTCGGTGCTGGCCAGCACCATCGTGGCCAACTCCGCGCCGACCATGGTGGACGAGCTCCACGGCGTCAACCTCTACGCCTGGGTGTTCGCCAGCTTCACGCTCGCGGCCACCATCTGCGTGCCGGTGGTGGGCAAGCTGTCCGACCTGCTGGGGCGGCGCATCTTCTACCTGATCGGGCTGGTGGCCTTCATCGCCGGCTCGGTGGGCTGCGCGGCGGCGCAGAACATGCCCGAGCTGATCGCGGGGCGGGTGGTGACGGGCGCTGGTGGCGGCGCCATGCTGGCGCTCACCGGGGCCACCATCGGCGACATCTTTCCGCCCCGCGAACGGGCCAAGTGGATGGGCCTGATCATGACCAACTACGGGATCGGCAGCATGATGGGGCCGATCGTCGGCGGGGTCATCGCCGACCAGTTCGGCTGGCGCTGGACGTTCCTGGTGACGGTCCCGCTCGCCGTGCTGGCGCTGTTCGTCCTGGGCGCGGTCCTGCCCCGGGTGCGGCGTCCCGGCAAGCCGACGGTGGACTGGCTGGGCATCGCGCTGCTCAGCCTGGGCCTGCTGGGCGCGCTGATCGCCCTGACGGTGGGCGGCGTCAGCCTGCCCTGGCTCTCCGCGCAGGTGATCGTCACCGGGCTCTTCGGCGTGGTCATGCTCGCCGTCTTCGCCGCCCACCAGCTGAGGACGCGCGAACCGCTGATGTCCCCCCACCTCTTTCGCAACTCGGTCTTCCTCCATGCGGTGGGGCTCAGCTTCCTGATCCGCATGGTCTTCTTCGGCCTGCTCACCTTCTTCCCGCTCTACCTCCAGGGGGTGCGCGGGGAGACCGCGCAGGACGCCGGCCTCCAGCTGCTCCCGCTGATGGCCGCCTTCGTGGTCGGCAACGTGGTCAGCGGGCAGACCATCAGCCGCACCGGCCATTACCACTGGAACGCGGTCATCGGCCCGGTCATCGTGGTCGCCGGCATGGCGGTGGCGGTCACCCTGACGCCGGCCTCGAGCCTGGCCAGCGCGTACGGGGCCATGGCCCTGCTGGGGCTGGGCGTGGGCACGGTGTTCCCGCTGGCTTCGACGGTGGTGCAGAGCGCCTTCCCCTACAGCATGCTGGGCGCGGCCAACTCCTCGCGGCAGTTCTTCGACAATCTCGGTCAGGTCATCGGCATCTCGGTGATGACCACGCTGACCATCGGCAGGTTCACCTCGGAGCTGGCCTCGCGCCTGCCCGCCAGCGCGGCGGTGAGCCACGCCGTCGACCGGGGGGCCACCCAGGGTCTGCTCTCCAGCCGCGGCCAGGCGGCGCTGGCGTCGACCCTCGACCACCTCCCCGGAGGCGTGGTCAGCGGTGCCAGCAGGCTGCTCCACGACAGCCTCGGCGCCGGCCTCGACGCCGCCTTCTGGTTCGGGCTCGTGGTCGCGGTGCTGGCGGTGGCTGTGGGCAGCCGGCTGCCCGAGATGCCGCTGCGCACCACCCACGACTGACCCGCGCCGGGAGCGGCCCGGCTCAGGCTGAAGCGCTGAGCGCGGCGACGATGGGCTCCAGGCTGGCCTCCGTCTCCAGCTGGGCGACGCGCTCGGCCGCCTCTCGCGCGACCGCCTCGGAGATCCCGCCCGCCTCCGTGCACTCCAGGAACTTGGCCAGCAGACGCTGGGAGTCCATGGGGCGCTGCGGGCTGCCCAGGCCGAAGCCGGCGCGGGCCTCGAGGGTGCGGCCGTCGTCGAGGTGGACCCTGACGATGCTGGTCATGGTGTTGTAGCCGGCCGCCTCCGCTTCGGGATCGACCCCGAACTCCACGCGCCCCAGCATCGCCTGTGCATCCCGGCTGGTGACCACCTCATCGGTGAACTCGGCGAGCCCGGCGCGCCGCCGCAGCAGCAGGATCGCCATGCAGAACTCCATGCTGAACTTGGCGGCCAGCTCGTCGGTGGGCAGGTGGTGGATGAGCGCGTTGGGCATGTGCCGGTTGGTCCCCACCGTGACCCGCACCACCCGCTCGGGAGCGATGTCGTGCTCTGCGATGAGCTCGGCGAGCGCGGCCATGGCGGGATGGGTGAGCGAGCCGGAGGGATGCGGCTTGATGGAGACGCCGGGCTCGGCGAAGGTCCAGGGGTTGCCGGCGCGCCCCGCGATCATGGTCGCGTCGTAGCCACCGCCGGCGGCGTTGAAGAAGCCGCGCCGGGCTTCGAGCACGTCGTGCGCCGCGGTGAACCCGCGCTGTGCCAGACGTGCCGCCAGCACGCCGCTCTCCGCGGCACGGCCGGCATGCAGCGGCTTGGTCATGGTGCCGAAGTTCTCGCGCAGCCCCGCCGCCAGGGAGGCGCCGATGCCCAGGCTCACGGCCACCCCAGCGGCGTCGAGGCCGAGCATGCGCGCGGCGGCGGCGGCGGCGCCGATGGCTCCGGCGGTGCCGGTGGAGTGGAATCCGTCGTCGTAGTGCCGGGGCGCGATCGCCTCGGCGATCTTGGTCTCCACCTCGACGCCGGCGAGGTACGCCGTCACCAGGTCGGCGCCCGACGCGCCGCGCTGTTCGGCGATGGCCAGGGCCGCCGGCAGCACCGGAGCGGTGGGGTGGGTGAGCAGGCCGTAGACGCGGTCAGGGAGCACGGCGAGCTGGGTGTCGTCGTAGTCGTCGGCGTGGATGGCCAGGCCGTTGAGGAAGGCGGCGAACCGGCTCGGCAGCCGCAGCGTGGTGCCCAGCGCGGTGGCCTCGGCCACCCCGCATCCGTACGCCTCCAGCTCCTCGCGCGCCAGGTGGGCGGCGGCGGTTCGCGAACCTGCGACGGCGAGCCCCAGCCCGTCCATGATCGATCGCTTGGCGGCGTCGAGCACCGCATCCGGGACATCGGCGAGGCGCACGGTGGTGACGAAGTGACTGAGGTCGTCGGTCAGCTCAGCGGCGGCCATGCGGCTCCTCGGTACACACGTGGATACGATAGAATATAGTTTCTGTGAGAGCCACCGCCGCGCAGAGGGCCACGTGACCACCGCCACCGGATTGTCAACGATCTCGCAACGCCTCGGTCGATGGATCGCCGACACCAGGCTCGAACAACTGCCCGACGCCGTGGTCGACGACGCCCGCTGGCGCCTCGTCGACCAGGTGGGCGTGTGCATCGCGGGAACGCGCGAGCAGAGCGCCGTCATCGTGGCGCGCGTGGCGGGCCGCTTCGGCGGCACCCCACAGGCCACCACCATGGGATTCGGGCAGCATCTCCCCGCCCCGCTCGCCGGTTTCGTGAACGGCGCGGTGGGCCACGGTCCCGACTACGACGACATGAACGGCGTGGCCGCGGTGCACATCAGCTCCGTGGCGGTGCCCGCCGCGCTGGCGGCCGCCGAGTCCACCGGCGCGACCGGCGCGCAGTGCCTTCTCGCCATGGTGCTGGGCGCTGAGGTGGCGCTGCGCATCAACACGGGCGCGCCACCGCATCAGTTCCACCAGCGTGGCCTGCACGGCACCGGGGTCGCCGGACCGTTCGCCGCCGCCGGGATCGGCTCGCGGCTGCTCGGGCTCGATGGCGGTCACACCACCATGGCGCTGGGGATGGCGGGCAGCCGCTCCTCCGGGCTGATGCAGACCCTGGTGGACGGGAGCTGGGTCAAGCGCCTCCACCCCGGCTGGGGCGTGGAGGGCGGTCTCACCTGCGCCCTGCTGGCCGCCGAGGGATACACCGGCCCCGCCGAGGTCATCGAGGGGAGGTTCGGGTTCTACAACGCGCTGCTCCACGGGGACGAGGCGACCTTCGATCTGGATCGCATCGACGCCGGCCTCGGTGAGCGGTGGATGCTCCCCGAGACCACGTACAAGCCATGGCCCAACGGCGTGTGGAATCATGCGTCGATGGATGGCGCTGCCGAGATCGTGCGTCGCGAGCACCTCGCCGTCGCCGACATCGAGCGCATCGACGTGCACCTCCCCGAGCGCGCCGTGCCCATCATCGCCGAGCCCCGGGAGGCCAAGGTCCGTCCCGCCTCCGCGTACCACATGAAGTTCGGCGTGCAGTACGCGGTCGCCATGCTGCTGGTGCGCGGCACCGTGGAGGTGGACGACTTCACCGACGAGGTGCTCGCCGATTCGCGCATCACCGACCTGGCCGAGCGCGTGCACGCCCATGTCGATGCGCGCATGGAGCCCGACCGCTTCCCGGCGCGGGTGGAGATCACCACCCGAGAGGGCCGCACGTTCCTCGAGGACGTGCCGGCGCAGCGAGGCAACTCGGCCAACCCCTTCACGCCCGACGACCACCGCCGCAAGTTCCGTGGCAACGTGCAGCGCACCCTCGGGGTGGAGCGCACCGAGCAGCTTCTCACCCGGCTCGAGAACGGCTGGGATGCTCCCGACGTGGCCGCGCTGATGCAGCTGACGGTGGCGGACCCGGCTGAGTGAGCGCCGCACATCCGGAGCCGACGCGGCGCGCTCGCGAGCTGGTGGCGGGCGGCTACGACCTCCATGTTCACGTCATGCCGGACGTCTTCCCGCGGCGGATCAGCGACCTCGACCTCGCCGCACGGGTGCGCGAGGTCGGACTCGGCGGGTTCGTGCTCAAGTCGCACTACGCACCGACAGCGGAGCGCGCCGCCGTGGTCCGCGCCGCCACCGGGGTGGACGTGCTCGGTGCGGTCACCCTCAACTCGTCGGTGGGCGGGATCAACCCCATGGCGGTCGAGGTCTTCGCGCGCGCCGGAGGCCGCTTCGTCTGGCTGCCCACCTTCGACTCCGTCAACGAGGCGACATCCGTGAACAACGTCACCGCCACCGGAACCCCACCCGCGTGGGCGGTGCTGAAGTCGGAGCTCGAGGCCAGGGGCGTCGCCGCCGGTCCGGTGGCGGTGCTCGGTGAGGGTGGCGAGGTGCTGCCGGCCGTCCGCGCCGTGCTTCGCGTCATCGCGGAGCACCGGATGGTGCTCTGCACCGGCCACCTCGACGCCGACGAGGTGCTCGCTGTCGTCGAGGCCGCCCGGCAGGAGGGTGTCGAGCGGATCGTGATCACCCATCCCGACTTTCCCTCGCAGCGATTCGCCGTGGAGGCGCAGCGGCGGCTCGCCGAGCGCGGCTGCCTGCTGGAGCGCTGCTTCGGCACCCCGTACGCCGGCAGGATCCCGTGGGGGGTGATGTTCGCCAACATCCGCGAGGCGGGCGTGGCCAGCTCGGTCGTGTCCGGCGACCTCGGCCAGCCCCACAACCCGCCGGTGGAGGACGCGCTCGCGCTCATGGCAGACCGGCTGCTCGAGGCGGGCTTCAGCGATGACGAGGTGCACACAGTGACCGTGGTCAACAGCCGCGCGCTGGCGGCCGCCGCGCGGCCCGCGGGCGCCAGCCATCCCGCCGGGGCGCGGTCACGGTGACCGCCGCCGCCCAGCGGGTCACCATCGCTGTGCTCGAGGGCGACGACATCGGGCCCGAGGTGGTCGCCGCCACCGTCGAGGTCCTCGAGCAGGCGGCGCGCATCCGGGGCGTGGCCATCGACTGGGAGTGGCTTCCCTCCGGCACCGCGGCGGTGCGCGAGCACGGCTCGACGCTGCCCGACGCGGTGGTGGCCCGGCTGCGCGAGATCCCTGGCTGGATCCTCGGCCCCGTCGGCCATCACGCCTATCCCATGGGCGACCTGCGCTTCCGCAATCCCAGCGGGTATCTGCGCAAGAACTTCGAGCTGTACTCCAATGTGCGGCCCTCGAGGTCGTGGCCAGGTGTGGCCTCGGTCTCCGACGCCGTCGACCTGGTGATCGTGCGCGAGAACACCGAGGGCTTCTATGCCGACCGCAACGTGCTCGACGGCAACGGCGAGTTCCGGCCCGACGAGGACATGGTGATCTCGCTGCGCGTGGTGACCCGGCGCGCGTCGATGCGCGTCGCCCGGCAGGCCTTCGAGCTGGCCCGGTATCGAGGCCGGCACCGCAAGGTCACGGCGGTGCACAAGGCCAACGTGCTCCGCCGCGGTGACGGGCTCTTTCTCGCCTGCTGCCGCGAAGTGGCCGCCGAGTACTCCGACATCAAGCTCGACGACTTCCTGGTCGACGCCTTCGCGATGCGCTTGATCACGCGTCCCGCGGAGCACGACGTCATCGTCACCACCAACATGTTCGGCGACATCCTCTCCGACGCGTCGGCCGGCCTGGTCGGCGGTCTGGGGCTGGCCCCCGGGCTCAACATCGGCGAGGACCACGCCATGGCCCAGGCGGTGCACGGTTCGGCGCCCGACATCAGCGGGCGCGGCATCGCCAACCCCATCGCGGAGATCCTCTCCGGGGCCCTGCTCTTCGGGTGGCTGGGGCGCGGCGCCGGCCTGGGCGCGCTTCGCGACGCCGGCCACGACATCGACGCGGCGGTGGCGCGCGTCCTGTCGGCGCGCGACCGGCTCACGCCGGACCTGGGCGGGACGGCGAGCACCACCGCCCTCACCGCCTCCATCGTCACGCAGCTGGACAGCGGCGCCACCGAGGCGGCGACTGCGTGAGCACCGATCCTCCCCATCTGACCGCCGAGGAGGCGCGCCTCATGCGCGAGGCGTTCGCGCGCCGGCGCCGCCCCGGGAGCTACCAGCCGGGTCGGTGGGCGGTGAGCCCCTACAACCGCGATCCCGCGGTGCTGGGGGCGCCCTTCCCCGACCACTACCCGCAGTCCACGACGCTGCGCGACATCACCCTGCGCGTCATCGAGCAGACCCCCGGCGTGACCCTCGACCGCGGCCAGCGCCGGCGGCTCGGCGAGGCCCTGCTCGACGCCGGCGTATCCGACATGGAGGTGTCCGCGCACGGCTGGGGGATGAGCACGTCCGACCTCCGCGAGGAGGTGGCCCACCTGCGCTCCATGCGTCCCGATCTCCAGGTCAAGATGGGGGCGACGATGACCGAGCGCATGGTCGACATCGCCGCCGAGGTGGGGGTCACCCTGGCCGAGTTCTGGCTGCCGTCGCTGCCCGAGATCACGCCGATCTACTGGTCGGAGGCGTACCGGGTGGCCTGGGAGGGCGGCGACTGGCGTGAGCTGGGCGTCCCCATGTCCCTCGACGAGGAGATCGCGCGCGCGCGCCGGCTCATCGAGCGCATCAAGGGCCACGGGCTGCGCTGCAGCGCCGGGATCAACCTGTTGACTCTGGTCGACGACGAGCACCTGGAACGGTTCTGCACCGCCATGGCGGAGGCGGAGATCGACGAGATCTGGCTCTCCGACGGTGCCGCCGGGATCGCCCCCGAGGGCTGGAACCACATCGTGGGCATGGTCCGCAGGTACGCGCCCAAGCAGCGCATCGGCACCTACATCCGCAACGCCTTCGGTTTGGGCGTGGCCAACGCGCTGGCGGCCGTTCACGCCGGGGTCGAGGTCACCGAGGTGTCCGTCAACGGCATCTCGGCGACCGCGGGCCAGGTCGATCTGGCGCAGATGGCGCTGGCCCTGGAGGCGCTCTACGGCGTCAGCACCGGGATCCGGCTGGAGAAGATGACCTCTCTGTCGCGCCTGGTCGAGGACATCTCCGGGGTGCGCGTCGCCGACTCCCATGCGGTGACCGGCAGGGCGGTGCACAACTGGGGCGGGACCGAGATCGTGGTCCAGGAGCTCAAGGTGGAGCCACTGCTGCACTGGGTGTACGAGCCGTCGGTGGTGGGCGGCGAGAAGCAGTGGATCATCAACCGCACCAGCGGGATGTGGTCGCTGCAGGACAAGCTCGACCAGCTCGGCCTGCGCGTCGAGCGCGAGCGCATGCGCGAGGTCTGGCAGGCCATCGTCGACGAGGGGCTGGTGCGCCGGCGTGTGGTCAGCGACGACGAGATCCGCGAGATCGCGGTGCGGGTCGGGGGCGCGCAAGCCACCTGACCGTGGCGATCAGGGGGTGGGCTGCTCCACCTGCGGCAGCAGCTCGCAGAACACGGTGAGGTCCCCCAGGTCGGCGACGCCGGCGAGGCCTCGCACCCCGGCCAGAGCCGCCTCCACCTGGGCGTCGCTCATCGCTCCGGCGCAGTTGGCGCGGAACTTGTCGTCGACCTCGGTGGCGGTCAGCGGGTCGGCGGCGCTGCCATGGGGCGCCATCACCTCGCGCGCACAGGTGCGGCCGTCGACGGTGCGGAGCACCACGCGAGCGCCCACCCTGGGCAGGTCGCGGTCGGCGCGGACCTCCACGCGATCCACCCAGCGGCTCCATCCCTCCCGGTCGGCCATGACCTCGCGCCAGACGTGGTCGGCGAAGCTGCCCACCACCGGAACCCCGCGGAGGAGCGCCTCGCGGGCACAGTAGCGCAGGCTGAACTTGGCGTCGGTCGCGGTGCGCAGCGCCGTCTTGTCGGCGAGCGCGATGGCGACGGGGTGCGCGACCACCTCGACGAGGGCCACGTCGGCGACATCGCGGATGCCCAGCTGGTCGCGGATCCAGAGGATCGCGTCGATGGTGGAGTGGGTGAGGAAGCACGAGGGATAGGGCTTCAGCGCCACCTGGCTGACCGCCTCTGGCGCCATGGTCTCCCAGGGCAGCGTGTCGATCACCTCCTCACCGAGCCAGAGCGCGACCAGGCCCCGGGGCCCAAGCGCCGCCCCGTGGGGCGGGCCCACCCCGGCACCCGCGAGCAGCGCGGCGCGCAGGCCCGCCTCGGTCGTCCGGGCCGCCTGGATCGGCTTGGCGTCGGTGCCGAAGGCGGCCCCCAGGCCGGAGGCGGTCAGGGCGGCGAACTCCATCGCCGCCGCGCTCACGCCGGGGTCGCCGTCGAGCAGCCACGACGATGCCGCGGCGGCCGCCAGGGTGCCGACCAGGCCGGTCGAGTGCAGCCCCATCTCGTTGAAGCGCGGTCCCAGGGGCGCCAGGAAGTCGACCACGCGGACGCCGAAGAGGTGGGCCTGGAGCAGCCGGGTGGCGGGCAGGGAGCGCTCCAGCGCCGCGGCCAGCAGTCCCGGGAGCAGGGCCACGGCGGTGTGACACAGCGACGCTTCGTGGGTGTCGTCGAAATCGAGGGCATGCATCTGCACACCGTGCAGCCACGCCCGGTCCCACAGCGTACGGCTCGATCCGACGATGCTCGCGGCGGCGACGGACACCGGTTGGCCACGCCCGGCGACGGCGACGCCGAGCGCGTCGACCACGAGGTCGGTGAGCCGCGGGCTCAGTTGGGATTCCGACGGCGTGAGCAGGTCGAGCTGCGCTGTCAGGCGGCCGGTGGTGCCGGCTCCGGCGCCGGCTTCGAGAGCGCGGTGGGTGGGCGCGATGCTCACCGGGCGGCGCTCGGCTCCCCGTCGGCGGGGATGAAGGACCGCGCGCTGGCCCCGAAGATGTGGTTGCGGATGGTTCGCGCCGCCGCCGCACTCTTGCCGGCGCGGATCTGGGCGATGGCCTCGGCGTGCTCGGCCACCGAGTGTTGACGATGCCCCGAGGAGCCGCCGTACACGTGGCGGTACAGGCTGGATCGATCCCACAGGGTCTTGATCATCTCGATCAGGATCGGCGAGTCGGATGCCGAGTACAGCATGAAGTGCCACTCACGGTTCAGCTCGCTCCACGTCGCCGCCTTGGCGCCGGCGGTGAGCTTGGCCATGCGCGTGTTGAGCGCGGTCAGCCGGTCCAGCTGGTCGGCATCGAGTCGGGGCGCGGCCAGGCGCGTGGCCAGCTCCTCGAGCATCTCGCGGATGCGCTTGATGTCGATCAGTTCCTTCTGGGAGAACTCCGCGACGAACGCGCCTCGACGCGGGTGGATGTGCACCAGCCCGTTGGCCTCGAGCCGTCGCAGGGCTTCGCGGATGGGGATGGTGCTGACCCCCATCTCCTCAGCGATCTGCTGCTGATCGAGACGGGAGCCGAGCGCGAACGTCCCCTCGAGGATGGCGTCCCTGATCCGGTTGGTGACGTAATCGCTGACCGTGGTCGGCGCCAGGGCGCCATCGGAGTCGCGCGACTGCCGGGCGCGGGCACCGGCCGTCGTCGCGCGCTGGCCCGTCCTGTCCGTCGTCGCCACAGACTTCGACAGCCCGCCCCCCTTGCGGCTCGCCGCCATGCGTCTCCTCCCATGACCAGTGTCGGTGGCGTCGGCCGGTCAGAGCTCCCCAGAAGGGCAACCCTCCGCGCGCCTCGTGCTATATCACACCCTGCGCACGCAGAGTGGAGACCTCGTCCTCGCCCATTCCGATCCATTCATCGAGCACCTCCGCTGTGTGAGCACCGAGCGCGGGACCGGTCCAATCGATCCGACCGGGCGTGCGCGAGAGCTTGGGCGCGACGTTCTGCATGCGCACCACGCCGAGGTCTTCGTCGGCAACGGAGGCCAGGTTCTCGCGGAACTGGAAGTGCGGATCGGCGAAGACGTCGGCGACGTCGTAGATGGGGGCCGCGGCCCCCCCCGCGTCGTTGAGCGTGGTCAGCACCTCCTCGGCGGGACGGGCGGCGATCCACTCGCCGAAGATGTCGTCGAGCGCCTTGTAATTCTCGGTCCGGGCGCGATTGTCGGTGAAGCGCGCATCGTGGACCAGCTCGGGATGGCCGATCGCGGAGCAGGCCCGCTCGAAGACGCTCTGCGCGCTGCACGACATCGCCACCCAGCGCTTGTCGCGCGTCAGAAACACGTTGCGCGGGGCCGCGAAGGGCAAGCGTGAGCCGAGCCGCTGGGCCACGATGCCGAGCTGGTCGTACTCGACGAACTGATGACCCATCATCACCATCATGGGCTCGTAGATGGCGAGGTCGATGCTCTGCCCGCGGTTGCTGACAGTGTCGCGTTCGTGGAGGGCGAGCAGCACGGCGTAGGCGCCGCAGAGACCGGTGACACTGTCCGCCAGCCCGAACGAGGGCAGGGTCGGCGGTCCGTCGGGATCGCCGGTCGAGAATGCGTACCCGCTCATCGCCTCCGCCAGGGTGCCGAACCCGGCCCGCGGGCTGTACGGCCCGGTCTGCCCGAAGCCCGAGACGCTCAGCATCACCAGGCGCGGATTGATCGCCGAGAGACGCTCGTAATCGAGGCCCCAGCCGGCCAGCGTGCCGGGGCGGAAGTTCTCGACGACGACGTCGGCTTTGGCGGCCATGCGGCGGAGCAGCTCCTGTCCGTCGGGATGGTGCAGGTCGATGGTGACCGACCGCTTGTTGCGGCCGACCATCTTCCAGAAGAGGGGAGTGCCATCCTTGACGCTGCCCCACGAACGCATCATGTCGCCGCGAGGGTGCTCGACCTTGACCACCTGAGCGCCGAAGTCGGCGAGCCACATGGCGGCCATGGGAGCGGCCATGAACGAGGCGATGTCCAGGACCCGGACATTGGCCAGGGGACGGGTGTCCGGCTGCGCAGCCGCCGTGGTTCGGGGCGTGCCGCCGGTGGTGGAGGTGGTCACGCCGGCAGAGCCTCCGCCTCGCGCGCGTCGACGATGCCGAGGCCGGCCGCGCGCTCCGGGGTCAGCAGCCCCCATGCGGTGGCGCGGCGCAGCAGCTGGCGGACGTGCCGGTCGGTGCCGACGTCGAGGAGCTCGCCACCGCCGCCGGCGGCGGCGCCGCGGTCAGCGCTCAGGCTCTGCGCGAAGCTCTCCACCGTGGCCACGTCCCGCTCGATCGTCGCCGGCGAGAAGCTGTGACGGAAGGCGATCGCGGTGGCCACCAGCTGGAGGGGGTGGCCGACCCACCGTCCCGACATACCGTGGTCGATCGAGTGCATGGCGTCGTCGAAGTTCGCCCTCATGCGATCCAGCACCAGGTCGTGGTTCTGGGCGGCGTCGAGGCCGGGCAGGCCCACCGGAAAGTCCAGGGTCATGCCATCGATGGCCGGAACTCCCGCGCTCCCCGCGGCCAGCACGATCATGGTTCGCGCCCACTCGCAGACGGGGTGGCGGTAGCGGACGCTGGGCAGCATGACATCGGCGCTGAGGTCGACGGTGCCGAGGATCACGCCGGAGAGGCGGGCCAGCCCCGCGGCCACCAGCGCGGGCAGGTTCAGCACCCCCCAGCCGGTCTCCACCTGGAAGCTGACCCGGATGCGGTTGCGAGGCAGCCCGAGCGCCTCCTCCACGGAGCCGAGAAGCGAGTCGACCCACTCCACCTCGTGGACATGGCGCACCTTGGGCAGCACGATGCCGTCGAGCGGATAGGCGTCGGGGGGGAGACCGCCGCCGGCGCCGATGAGGAGCTCGACCAGGTCGTCGGCGCAGCGCGGATTGGTGACGCCGACAGGGCGCACAAAGCAGAGCGCGGGCCCCCGATCCACGTCGCGGAGAAGCCGCACCGCGTTGGCGCGGGCCTCGGCGACCATGGATGGGGCCACCCCGTCCTCCAGATCGATGAGCACCAGTGGTGCGGCACTCTCCTCGAGCGCCGCGGCGACGATTGCGACGTCGACCCCGAGGCGGTCGGCGAGCTGGCCCGGCGTGATCGCGTATCGCTGCAGCAGCCGGGTGGCGATCGCGTACGCGCCCGACAGCGCCTTCTCGGCGAGCCGGTACTCGGAGGCCGGCGCCGTGAGGTGCGCCTGCTGGCGCAGGTAGCGAAGGGGGAGGTCCGCGCGCATCGACTCGGTGCGGCGCATCACCGCCGCCTGTTGGGCGCGCGCGCGCTCGACGAGCGCAGGGTGATCCGGCATCGGGCTCAGCTGCTCAGTCTGCATGGCCGTCCTCGGTGGTGGGGTCGGCGCCGTCGACCGTCCCCGGGTAATCACGGCGCGCCGCCATGGCGCTGACGTAGCCCGCCTCCACATCGGCCGCGATGGCGGCACGGCTGCGCTCGGCCGGTTCACCCCAGCCGCCCCCTCCGCCACCGACCAGCATCACCCGCGCTCCGGGCCCGAGACGGATGTCGTCCTGCTTGAGAACGGGCTGCCACGGCGCGCCCGGCCCCGCTTGGATGGCGGCTCGGTTGGGCCTGCCGGACGCGCCGCCGTGCAGCCCCCAGGGGAGGCAGCGATGGCGGTCGACGTTGATCTGCATCGAGGCCGACGAGCCGAGCAGGCGGAAGACACGACGGTAGCCGAGGCCGCCGCGGAAGCGGCCCGCGCCGGCGCTGTCCTCGTCGAGCGCCGACTCCTCGACCACGATGGGCAGAAGCGCCTCCTGCACCTCGACCGGGACGTCGGGGGTGTCGCCTTCGTGGAAGCACACCGTGGCGCTGACGCCGTCCTCGTGGGGACGGCCGCCGTGGCCGCCCGGCACCGGCTCGAAGAAGACGAAGCGACGGCCGTTGCTGTCGTAGCCGTTGATCAGGCACATGGGGATGTCGCCGAAATGACCCGCCGGGATGGCCGCGGGCATGGCCGGTGAGAGGGCCCGGAAGATGGTGTCCACCGTGGTGCTCGTGGTGCGCGCCCAGTAGCCGCAGGCGGCCGGCGGCCGGGCGCTGATCACCTTGCCGGGCGGGGCGATCACCGTCAGGGGGCGGAAGTGGCCCTCATTGGCCGGCTCGTGGGGGGTGGTGACGCACTTGAAGGCGTTGCGCGCGATCGCCACCGCGCCCGCCGGACCGGTGTTGATGGCGCCGCGAGTCTGCTCCGCGAACTCGCTGAAGTCGATGGTCATGCCCTCGCCCTCGACCACCACGGTGACCCGGATCGGCACCGGGGTGTCGAGGTCGACGCCGTCGTCGTCGAGAAAGGACTCGGCCGAGTAGGTGCCGTCGGGGATGGCGCGAACGGCGGCGCGGGCGAGCCGGTCGCCGTGCGCGAGGATCTCGCGTGCGGCGTGCTCGAAGCTGGGGCGGCCGTATTTGCCAAGCAGTGCCTGAACCCGCCTCTCCCCGGTGCGGCACGCTGCCACCTGGGCGCGAAGGTCGCCGAGGACGGCCTCGGGCATGCGTGAGTTGTCGCCGATCAACCGCATCATCGCCGGGTCGGGCTCGCCCGCCCGGTAGAGCCGCAGCTGGCGTACCCGCAGCCCCTCCTGGTAGATCTCGGTGAGGCGCGTCGACCGCGAGCCCGGCACGGCACCGCCGAGGTCGACCATGTGCCCGCGCACCACCGCGAAACCGGCCAGCGCGCCCTCGAAGAAGATGGGAGAGTAGGTGGCGATGTTGTTGATGTGCGTGCCGATGGTGAAGGGGTCGTTGCTCATGTACACATCGCCGGGCTCGAAGACGTCGCGGCCCAGCGTGTCGTAGCCGTCGCGCACCACCTCGCCCATGTCGGCGAGGAACATGGGAAGACCGGGCGCGCACGCCAGGATGCTGCCCTCGACGTCGACCACGCCGACGCAGACGTCCTGGATCTGGTGGATGCTGGGGCTGTACGCGGCCCGTTTGACGTTGATCATCATCTCGCCGGCCGCCGCCACCAGGGCGTGGCGGACGTAAGCGATGGTGGCCAGATCGGGCAGCACGGCCGCGGCGGTCATGCCGCCGCGCCCACGGTGATGAGCAGGTGGGCACCGTCCATCACCGTGGCGCGGTCGCCCTCGTCGATGACCACGCTGCTGGCGGGGTCGTCGATGACCGCGGGGCCGGCGACGGTGTCGCCGACGCGGAGCTGATCGCGGCGGTGCACGGCGGCGCTGCGCCAGCGGCCGTCCCCGTAGAGGACTCGGCGCGACACGGATACCCGGCCGCCGCCCGATTCCGCCGCGCTGGTCTGTTCGGCCGGCGGCTTGCGCACATCGGCGATGGCGGTGACGCGGAGCGCGCCCACCTCGACCAGCTCCTCCGGCGCGCTGTGGCCGTAGCGCTCCGCGTGGGCCACGTGGAAACGCCGGGCGGTCACCGCCGCGAAGTCAGAGTCGACGTCGCCGGAAACGGTCATGGTGAGCGGGTGGAACTGGCCCACGTAGCGGAGATCGACCCGGCGTACGAAGCGGATCGACGCCTCCCGACCACCCTCCAGCCGGGAGCGGACGTACGCGCTCGCCTCGTGCTCGAGCTCGTTGAAGCGATTGGCGACGGTCGTCGGATCGATGCTGTCGAGAACCCCGGTGAGGGTGCGGGCCAGGTCGTGGCGGAGGTCGGTGACCAGCATGCCGTAGGCGGCGAAGGTTCCCGGGCCTGCTGGGATGAGCACCCGGGGGATCTGCAGCTCGGCGGCGAGTGAGGTGGCGTGCACCGGCCCGGCGCCACCGTAGGCCACCAGTGTGAAGTCGCGCGGATCGCGACCGCGCTCGACCGTCACTGCGCGGATGGCCTCGGCCATGATGGTGTCGGCGATTCGGATGACCGCGTTGGCGCAGTGCTCGATGCTGATGCCCAGCGGTTCGGCGATGCGCGCCAGTGCCGCGTGCGCGAGACCGGCGTCGAGGCGCATCTCCCCGCCCAGGAAGTAGTCGGGGTCGATACGCCCGGCCACCACGTTGGCGTCGGTGATGGTGGGCTCGACCCCGCCCCGCCCATACGCCGCCGGTCCGGGGATGGAGCCGGCGCTGCGCGGCCCCACCCGAAGCCCACCACCGGCGTCGAGGTGCGCGACGCTGCCTCCGCCCGCGCCCACCTCGACGATCTCGAGGAACGGCACCTGCACCGGTAGGCCGCTCACCCGTCCGCCGATGTGGTACTCGGCGGCGACCTCCGGCACGCCCCCCGCGATGACGCACGCCTTGGCGCTGGTGCCGCCCATGTCGAAGGCGATCAGGTCGCCGAAGTCGAGCGGGCGGCCGATCCAGGCGGCGCCGGTCACTCCGGCGGCCGGGCCCGACTCCATGGTGCGGACGGGCTCGCGTTCCGCGACCTCGGCGGTCATCACCCCGCCGTTGGATTGAGTGATCAGCAGCGGTGCGCTGCATTGGCGGTCGGTGAGGTGAGCGCGCAGCCGGCCCACGTAGCCGGCGACCAGCGGGCCCACGTAGGCGTTGACAACCGCGGTGCAGGTCCGCTCGTACTCCTTGGCCTCGCGCGAGAGGTCCGTCGACGCGCTCACGTACAGCTCGGGGCGCTGCTCGCGGAGCGAGGCGGCGACACGCTGCTCGTGCTCCGGGTTCGCGTAGGAGTGGAGCAAGCAGACGGCCACCGCCTCGACGTCGGCGGGCAGCGCGGCGATGGCGGCGTCGACCTCGCCCGGGTCGAGCGGGGTGAGCGCCTCACCGGTGTGCGCCATCCGCTCTCCGACCTCGAGGCGCAGACCGCGCGGCACCGGGCAGGTGCGCGGCCGGAAGAAGAGGTTGTACATGTCGGGCCGGCTCTTGCGACCCATCTCGAGGACGTCGCGAAAGCCGCGGGTGGTGATCAACGCCGTCCGCGCGCCCCGCTCTTCGAGGACGGCGTTGATGGCGATGGTGGACCCGTGCACGAACTCGGTGGCGTCAGGGAGGTGGAGAGCGGCGTGGTCGATGGCCTGCGCCACACCCGCCACGGGATCGTCGGGAACGGTCAGCACCTTGCTGCGCACCAGGGCTCCGCCGTCCTGGTTCCAGGCGACCAGGTCGGTGAACGTGCCCCCGATGTCGACAGCGATGCGCCAGCTCACCAGGGGTCGCCGGCAGCTCGCACCGGGTTGGTGAGCACGCCGATCCCCTCGATGATGGTCTCCACGACCTGGCCGGGCTGCAGCCAGCGCGGCGGCGACTGGGACATCCCCACCCCCGCCGGCGTCCCGGTGAGGAGCAGGTCGCCGGGGAGAAGCGTGACCACCCGTGATATGTAGGCGATCAGCTCCGGGATCGAGAAGATCATGCTCGCCACCACGTCGTTCTGGACCTCGTCACCGTCCACGCGGCAGCGCACGCGCACGGCGTCGAGGGACTCGACCTCGTCGCGGGTGACCAGGGCGGGCCCCAGGGGGAGGAAGGTGTCGAAGGTCTTGCCCAGCAGCCACTGGCCACCGTTCTTCTTGAGCTGCCAGTCGCGTGCGGTGACGTCGTTGCCGGCCATGAAGCCCGCGACGTGGTCGATCGCGCTGGCCTCGGCGATGTCGTGCCCGGCCCGTCCGATCACCACCACCAGCTCGGCCTCGTAGTCGACGCGACGCGGTGCCGCCGCCGGGATCACGATCGGATCCGTGGGACCGGTGATCGCCGAGGGGAACTTGGCGAAGAAGATCGGCTCCGAGGGCACCTCGGACCCGGTCTCGTTGGCGTGCTCCCGGTAGTTCCGGCCGACGCAGATCACCTTGGACGGGCGGCTCAGCGGGGCCAGCAGCGCTGCGCCGGCCAGGGGCAGGCGGGCCCCGCGCGCCGAGCCTGCGAGGGCGTCGACGCCTCCGCCGGAGAGCAGCGCGGTCTCGAGGTCGACCGCGCCCGTGATGGTGACCACCTCGTCGCCACTGAGAACGCCGAGGCACACCGGCCCGGGCTCTTGGCGGAAGGTGACTATCTTCATCAGGATCGGAGGATGTAGGCGGTCGATAGAACCAAGTCTATATACTATACGCGACCGGGAGGTATGTCTTTCGGGCTCCGCGGCCGAGGGGCCGGGTGCCATCAACCGGACGTGACAGGGCGGGTCGGCGGATATGCATCGAATCGCGGTGATCGCCGGCGACGGCGTCGGCAAGGAGGTCATCCCCGCGGGGATGCGGGTGCTCTCCGCCGCCTGCCGCCTCGATTTCCACGAGCTGCCATGGGGCGCCGATCACCACCTGCGGACCGGGGCGATGATGCCCGCTGACGGCCTCAGGACGCTGGACGAATTCGACGCCATCTTCCTGGGGGCGGTGGGAGCGCCGGAGGTTCCGGACCACATCACGCTCTGGGGGTTGCTGCTGCCGATTCGCAAGGCCTTCGAGCTCTACGTCAACGTGCGACCGGTCAAGCTGCTCCCCGGCGTGCGCGGTCCCCTGGCCGGGCGGGGCGCGGCGGACATCGACATGCTCTTCATCCGCGAGAACACCGAGGGCGAATACTCGGGCACCGGCGGCCGCGTCCACACCGGCACACCGCTGGAGCTCGCCGTCGAGGTCCCCGTCTTCACCTGGACGGCGGTCGAGCGGGCCGTTCGCTTCGCGTTCGATCGCGCCCGTGAGCGTCGTGGCCGGCTGATCAGCGTCACCAAGTCCAACGCCAGCCGCTACGCCTACGTCCTCTGGGACGACGTGGTCGACAGCGTGCACCGCGATTACCCCGATGTGAGCGTGGAGCGGGTGCTCGTCGATGCCATGGCCGCGCGCATGGTGCTCCATCCGGACGGCATCGACGTGGTGGTCGGCTCGAACCTGTTCGCCGACATCCTCACCGACCTCGGCGCGGCCCTCCAGGGCAGTCTGGGACTGGCGGCCAGCGCCAACCTCGACCCCAGCCGCCGCCATCCCTCGCTCTTCGAGCCTGTCCACGGGTCCGCGCCCGACATCGCGGGGCGGGGCATCGCCAACCCCCTGGGGGCGATCCTCAGCGGCGCCATGTTGCTGGAGCATCTGGGTGAGTCCCAGGCCGCCCTCAATGTGGAGCAGGCGGTGGCGGAGGTGACCGCCCAGGGCAGGGCCCTGACCCCCGACCTGGGCGGTTCGGCGAGCACCGACGAGGTCGCTGACGCGGTCATCCGCGCCCTCCCGGGCTGAGTGCGCATGACCACCACATATATTCTATCGAGAAGTCTTGACAGTGGCCCCACGACTGCCTATCCTGCGCTCCTGATCTTCCCACGGGGTGCTCCTGGGCCCGGGTTGGGGGACTGGCTCCGGTGCTCGAAACCTTCCAGGGATGTCCGCCAAGTGTGACGCCGGTTCCGGCGTGAGGGAGTGTGCACAGTGGCAAGAATTGGAACCCGGCGGGTGGTCAGCACCGCAGCCGTGGCCGCCAGTTTGCTCGTGGTCGCGGCGTGTGGTTCGTCGTCGACGGGCGGTGGGTCCTCCAGTGGGGGCAGCCCGGTGAACCTCGGTTTGGTCGGTCCTCTGACGGGAGCGCGAGCCACCGTGGGACAGGGCATGGTCACGGGCGCCAACGTCGCCGTCGACGTCATCAATGCCAACGGCGGAGTCCTCGGTGGCAAGCTCAACCTGGTGGTCCAGGACGATGCGGCGGACCCCGGTGACGCCGTGCCCGCAACCCAGAAGGAGATCAACTCGGACAACGTCGTCGGCATCGTGGGACCGACCTCGCTGACCGACTCGGTCGTCCTCCCGCTCGCGGCCAAGGCCAACATCCCCAATCTCATGTGGGGGGGCGGGGGTGCCTTCGACAACGAGACCGATTCGCACTTCTTCCGCATGTCGCCCTCCGATACCGAGCAGGCCTACGCGATGGCGGTGTACGCGCACAGCAAGGGGTGGAACAAGGTGGCCCTGGCCATCGGCAACACCTCCGCGGACCAGTCGCTGGTCCCGGGCATCCAGGCGGCGGCCTCCAAGCTGGGCATGACCATCACCAACCAGGTGACCGTCGCCATCGGGGCGACCAGCTTCCGCAGCGAGATCCAGCAGCTCTTCTCCCAGCAGCCGCAGGCCATCCTGGCGCAGTTCGACATCCCCTCCACCGGCACCATGTTCAGCGAGCTCAAGCAGCAGAATCTGCTGAGCACCCCGTGGGTGGCCAGCAACCTCTGGTTCGCAGCCGAGTTCCCCACCACGGTCGGCCCCTCCGTTGCGGCCGGAGCCGTGTACATCGCCAACTCCGGTAGCGAGAATGCGGGCTACCCCAACTTCGCCGCCGCCCTCAAGAAGTACACCGGCGCCACCTCGGTCAACAATGGTGAGACCTACCTCTACGACGCGGTGACCGTGTGGGCACTGGGCGTGCAGCAGGCCGGCACCACCAGCTCACCGGGGGTCGAGCAGGGCATCCTCAAGGTGGCCAACGGTCCGGGCACGGCGTGCTTCGACTACCCGACGTGCCTCGCTCTCCTCAAGTCGGGCAAGTCGATCAACTTCGGTGGGGCGGCGAGCAGCGTCGACTTCGACGCCCATCACAACGTCTTTGGCCCCTTCGACATCATCCATTACAACGCGGACGGGTCCTCCACCTCGGTCGGGACGCTCACCCCGCAGCAGATCCAGAAGGCTCTCGGTATCTGAGAGGGTCAGGGCAATGGCATCCATCACACCGGGCCGGACATCGGCGCGCACTCGAAGGAGGGCGCGCCGATGGCTCGGCTGATCGAGGCAGTCGGATTCGGGCTGGTCACGGCGTCGATCCTGGCGCTGGCCGCGGTGGCCGTCTCCCTGCAGGTGAGCGTCACCAACTTCATCAACTTCGCCTACGGTGACTTCCTCACCTTCGGTGCCTACATCGCCTGGACGACGGCACAGCACGGGGTCAACATCTTCCTGGCGGTCCTGCTCGGTGGCGTGGCCACCGGCCTGCTGGGGATAGCCGCCAACGTGTTCATCTTCCGGCCGTTCATGCGTCGCCGCGTCCGCACGGTGACGCTCCTGATCGCCGGTGTCGGCCTGTCGTTCATCGTGCAGAACGGCATCACCCTGATCTGGAGCACAGAGCCGGTGCGGTTCAACGTCACGCTGGGGAACTCGTTCAACATCGGGCCGTTGGTGTTCACCCCCGGCGACCTCCTGATGATCGGCGCCGCGGTCGGGCTCCTGGCCCTGCTCCACGTCATGCTCAGCTACACGAGGTTCGGCAAGTCCCTGCGGGCCACCTCCAACAACATCGACCTGGCCCAGGCATGTGGCATCGACTCCGATCGGGTCATCACCATCACCTGGTTCCTGGCCGGCCTGCTCACCGCCGTGGCCGGCGTCGGGCTGGTGCTCCAGGAGGGCACGCTGGATCCGACCACCGGATTCGTGGAGCTGTTCATCATCTTCGGCGCCGTCATCCTGGGAGGCATCGGCAAGCCCTACGGCGCCATGCTCGGAGCGCTGGTGGTGGGCGTTCTCACGGAGGTCTCGGGCATGTACGTCAACTCCGCCTACAAGACGTCGATCGCCTTCGCGGTGGTCATCATCCTGCTCCTGTTCCGTCCCCAGGGCCTCTTCGCCGGAAGCTCGAAGACGAGCTGATGCTGTTCTTCTTCACCGACCTGCTCGTCCTGGGATGCATCAACGCCATCATGGTCGTCGGCCTCAACCTCCACTACGGGTACGCGGGCCTGCTCAACTTCGCGTTCTACATGTACGTCGCCATCGGTGCGTACATCGCGGCGGTGACCACCATGGGATCGCCCACCTTCCCGGGGGTCACCTACATCTTCGGCTGGACCCTGCCGTGGTGGGTCGGCCTGATCCTCGGTGGGCTGGTCGCCGCGGCGGTCAGCGTGGTCATCTTCGCGTTCACCGTGCGCCGCCTGCGCAGCGACTACCTGGCCATCGTGACGGTCTCCGCGGCCTTCATCATGCTCAACGTCGTCAACAGCTTCACCCCCCTCTTCGATGGGGGCACCGGGTTGTTCAACGTCCCCCCGATCACCGGGAACCTGAGCATCAGCTCCGAGGGGTACTCGCTGGTGATGCTGGCGGTCACAGCGGTGATCCTGGCGCTCTTCGTGTGGGTCTCCCAGCGGATCTTCCGGTCGCCCTTCGGGAGGCTGCTGCGCGGCATCAGGGAGGACGAGGCGGTGACCACCGCCTTCGGCCACGCCTCCTGGCGGCCACAGCTCTGGATCTTCGTGATCGGCAGCTTCATGGCCGGCATCGCTGGAGGCCTCTTCGTCCTCTATATCTCAGCGTGGAATCCCGGGGCATTCCTGCCCATCGAGTCCTTCTTCCTCCTCTCCTCGCTGATCATCGGTGGATCGGGCAACTACTGGGGAGCGATGCTCGGCGCCTTCGTGGTCATCGAGGGCCTCGCCGAACTGTCCCGCTACTCGCCCACGTTCGGCAATCCCGCCGACGCCGGAGCGATCCGGGCAATCGTCATCGGTGTCGCTCTCATCCTGGTGCTGCGCTACCGTCCCGAAGGCCTCATCCCCGAGCGGTGGCTGCGCTGGTACAGGGTCGGAGCGGGCAACGTGGTGAGACGATTCCCCGCACTCCGCCGAAATGTTCCCTGAGCCGCAGGAGCACGCATGACCAGCGAAGAGCCGATCGTCGACATTCGTGACCTCGCCTTCCACTACGGTGGGGTGTGGGCGGTCAACGGGGCCAGCTTCACCATCGACCGGGGGGCGGTCACCGGGCTGATCGGCCCCAACGGGGCGGGCAAGTCGACCCTGATCGAGCTGCTCAGCGGGACGCTCACCCCGCACCGTGGCTCCATCCTCTACCAGGGCGTCGACACGGCCGGATTCGGGCCTCCACGCGTTGCCCAGATGGGCATCGCGCGCACCTTCCAGACGGCCCGTGTCCTGCCTCGCCTTCCGGTCATCGAGAACGTCATGGTGGCGGCGGGGAACCAGGTCGGGGAGAGCCCGCTGAAGGCGATCTTCTGGCGGAGCAGCTGGAGGAAGCAGGAGGCGGCGTTGCGCGAGGAGGCCACCGAGCTTCTCGACTGGCTCGGCCTCCGTGATCATCTCCTGGCACCGGCGGGCACGCTGAGCGGCGGCCAGAGACGGCTGATGGAGATCGCGCGCGCCCTGATGGCGCATCCCAAGCTCCTCCTCCTCGACGAGCCGACCGCAGGCGTCTTCCCGGAGACCAGCCGTCTCATCGCCACCAGGGTGCGGGAGATCGCCAAGCAGGGTGTCGGCATCCTGCTCATCGCCCACAACATGGGATTCCTCTCCACCGTCGCTGACGACGTGGTCGTCATGGCGGAGGGAAGGGTGCTGACGCGCGGTCCCCTCGAGGTCGTCCGCACCCACCAGGAGGTCATCGCCGCCTATCTCGGCGCCAGCAACGCTCGCCCCGAGCTCGGCGAGCAGGTCGGGAGTGCCTGAATGCCTGAGCTGAGCGCCGTCGACGTGACCGCCGGATACGACGGCCCCCCCATCCTCGACAGGGTGACGGTCCACGCCGAGGCACGGGCCACCACCGTGATCCTGGGGCCCAACGGAGCGGGGAAGTCGACCCTGGCGAAGGCCATCATGGGCCTGCTCACCGTCTCATCAGGACGCGTCGAGCTGAACGGCGAGGACGTCACCGGCATGGGCCCGCACAAGCTGGTGCGGCGTGGCGTCGGCTACCTGCCGCAGCTCATGAACATCTTCGATCAGATGTCGGTGCTCGAAAACCTCCAGATGGGCGGGTACACCCTGCGCAACACCATGCAGGCCCGCATCGACACAGTTCTCGAGCTCTTCCCCGATCTCGCCAAGGACCGTCAGAAGAAGAGCGGGACCCTGTCGGGCGGGCAGCAGCGGATGCTGGCGCTGGCCAGGCTGCTCATGACCGAACCCAAGGTGGCCATCCTCGACGAGCCCACGGCCGGGCTCTCACCACTCTATGCCGAGCGCGTCTGGGAGCAGATCGACCGCATCCGCGAGCTCGGGGTGGGCCTGCTCGTGGTGGAGCAGAACGCCAGCATGGCCATGGACCACGCCGACTCGGTGTACCTGCTCGCCCAGGGTCGCAATGTCTCCTCGGGGAAGGCGGCGGAGCTGCGTCGCAGCGACGAAGTCGCCCGCATCCTGGTCGGCTGATATCCACCTGCGCGCATGACCAACCCGGCGAGCTCCCCGGATTCGCGGTGGGAGACGGACGTGGTGGTGTGCGGTGCGGGCATGGGAGGCCTGGTCGCGGCGCTCGCCGCCGCTGAGGACGGGGCCCGCGTGACCGTGCTGGAGAAGACCGATCAGCCCGGGGGATCGCTGGCGCTGTCGGGAGGCTACGTGTGGACGCTCCCCTCGGTCGATGAGTACATGCGCCTGATCCCGCACGGCGACCAGGCGCTGGGGCGAGCCCTGGTCGAGGATTTCGACACCGGGATCGAGTGGCTGCGCGCTCATCAGGTGCGGCTCGGTCCGCTCCACCAGGAGCTCGGCCCCGATCGCGCCGGCGCCGGTTACCGGGTCGAGCCGGACCCGGTGTCCGGTGCCGTGCGCCCCCTGGTGGAGTCGCTCGAGGCCCGGGGCGGCACGGTGAGCTGCCGATCGCGCGTGGTCGGCCTGGAGCAGGACGGTGATGGTGCGGTGATCGGAGTCCGCGTGCAAGGCCCGCGCGGAGCCGAGACGGTAAAGACCACCGCGGTGGTGGTCGCCTCCGGTGGATTCCAGGGAGACGTGGAGCTGATGAGCCGCCACGTGAGCCCGTGGTCGGACCGCGCCCTGCTCCGTGCCAGCCCCTCGTGCACAGGAGACGGCTTCCGCCTCGCCGTGGATGCGGGCGCGGCCACCAGCGGCGGCCTCAACGCCGTGTACGCGCATGTGATGCCGGCCCTGCCCGGTCCCATGGAGCCGGCCGCGTTCCGGCCCATGACCCAGTTCTACGTGGAGGTGTGCCTGCTCCTCAACCTCCACGGGGTCCGCTTCGTGGACGAGAGTCGCGGTGACGCGGTCTGCGGGCTCGAGCTTCTCAGGCAGACGGAGGCCACCGGGTTCATCGTCCTCGACGAGGCGGGGCGTCGCGACCGTGTCATGGAGTCGTTCATCCCGGACCTGCTCCCCAGGGACCCGCTGGAAGCGGTCCGCGCCGCCGGTGGAACGGTTCTGCAGGCGGAGAGCCGTGAAGCGCTCTGCCGCCGGCTCGCCGACTTCGGAGTGCCGCAGTCGGTTGCGCTGGCCACCATCGTCGGCTTCGACGCCGCCGCCGAGCGCGGCGACGCGGGCGCCCTGCCGATGCCGCGGGCTTCGGGTCTGCACACGCTGCGGGAGGCGCCCTACCATGCGGTGCGGGTGATCCCCGGCGTGACCTTCACCGAAGGCGGCCTTCGGGTTGATCCCCAGGGGCGGGCGCTCGACCGCGACGGCCGGCCGGTGCCGGGGCTGTTCGTGGCCGGCGCCGACGTCGGACGGATCTCCAATGTTGGCTACGCGGGAGGACTGTCCGCCGCGCTGGTCACCGGCCTGCGCGCCGGGGTGCACGCGGCCCGGGCGCAGCCGCACGCCGTCGCGCGATGACCGCGCCGTCGCCACCCCGACCGCCCGCCGCGGCCCCATCTGCCGCGTCCCCGGTGGCGGCGACCAGGCCGGGCGCACAGCGCTCCCGCTGGCGAATCCTCGGCTCCGCGCTGCTCATCCAGCTGACCATCTCGATCGTGACCCAGGGCTTCCCGGCGCTGGCGCCCTTCGCCAAGCTCGACCTCGGGCTGACGCGTCCGGAGGTGGGGATCTTCGCGACCGTGCTCAACCTGGGCACCATGCTGGCCCTGCTTCCCGCCGGATGGGCGGTGGACATCCTCGGCGACCGTCGCGTGCTCGTCGCCGGGGGGATCGCCACCGGCCTGGTGACGGCGGTGGCGGCGTTCGCACCCAGCTTCATCCTCCTGGTGCCGTTGCTCATCATCGTGGGCCTCGCCGGCGCCACGCCGACGCCGGCGGGCAGCACCGCGATCATCTCGGCGTTCGCCGCGCGCGATCGCGGCTTCATCATGAGCATCCGTCAGACAGGCATCCCGCTCGGCGGTGCGCTGGCCGCGCTGATCCTCCCGCCCATCGCCATCGCCGCCGGCTGGCGGGTCGCGCTGCTGGTTGCGGGGGGCCTCGCCGTGCTCGGCGCTGTGGTCGGCTTCCTGTGGGTCAGCGGGGCGCCGCAGACCAGGCGCGCCCCTCTCCGCCGGGAGCGCGGATCACTGCGAGCGGTGGCCACCCGCGACGCCACCTTCATAGGCCTGGCCGGGATCTTCCTGACCCTGGGCCAGTTCGTCCTGGTGAGCTACATCGCCCTCTATCTGTACGAGAGCTGGCACCTGCCGCTCGCGGAAGGGTCACTCTTCCTGGTCGCCGCCAACATCGGCGGGGTGGTCGGACGGCTGGCCTGGGGCACGGTCAGCGATCACCCCTTCAAGCGCCACCGGCGTGGCCCCTTGATCCTGGTGAGCCTGCTCGCAGCGGGCGGCTTCGTGATCCTGGCGTGGCTGCCGGTCACCACGCCCCAATACGCCCTCTTCCCATTTGTGTTCGCGCTGGGCGCCACGGTCATCGGTTGGAACGGTGTGTACATCACCCTCCTGTCGGAGATCGCGCCGAGCGACAAGCGCGGCCGTTCGGTCGCCTACGGGATGACCATCAGCCAGGTGGGCATCTTCGGTGGGCCGGTCGCGTTCGGGCTGCTCGTCGATGTCAGCGGTTCCTACCGGGTGGGCTGGTTGTGCGTGGCCGCCGCCCTGGTGGTGGGGGCGCTGTTGATGCGACAGGTGCGCGAACGGCCCACTCGCGCGGTGGATGTCGGCGTGGTCAGCGCGACCTGAGGGGAGGAGACGTGCCCAGCTGCGATCGATGCCGTCGGAAGAGGACAGAACCAGGGAGGACCGCGGACAGATGAGTGTCGTTCCCGATCAGCACACGGTGGCGCCGTCCCCAGGCTCCGCGGTGGCGCCGAGGGTGACCGTGCGTCGAGTCGAGATCCTGCCGATGAAGGTCCGCCTCAACTTCCGGCGCACGCTCTCCAAGGGGGTGGTGGCCGGCGACAACGAGCGACCCTGGGTGGGAGACCCCGTGCTCATCCGCATCGAGAGCACTGACGGGGTGTCCGGTTTCGCCCAGGTGCGCCCGCCGACACCGTGGCTCGGCGAGACCACCGACAGCGTGGTGGCGGCGCTCCGCCACTACTTCGGACCCGCGCTCATCGGCAGCGATGCGCTGGAGCGTGAGCTCATCGGCCCCAGGCTCGACCATCTGCTTCCCGGCAACCTCGTGGCCCTCACCGGAGTCGACATCGCGCTCCACGACCTGGTCGGGCGCACCTTTGGCTTGCCGATCTATTCGCTTCTGGGGGGCGCCAGGACGCCGATCCCCATGGATTGGTCGATCTCGCTCAATCCCCCGGAGAACATGCTCGAGGAGGCGGTTCGAGCCGTCACGGAGTTCGGCTGTCGCATCCTCTGCCTGAAGATGGGACCGAGCGCCCGCTGGGAGGAGGACATCGCCACCTTCAAGCGGATACGCGCGGAGGTCGGTGACCACGTCGAGATCGGCATCGACCCCAACGAGGGCTACGACCTGGCCACCACGCTGCGCGTCCTGCGCGCGCTCGATGCGGAGCACGTCGCTTACGTGGAGCAGCCGCTGCACCGTGACGACCACGTGGGCCTGCGCCTGCTCCGTGCCCAGGGCCTGGCGCCGCTGCTCATCGACGAGAGCGCCATCCACGTGTCCGACGTCCAGCGCCTGATCGCGGCGGGCTGCTGCGACGGCCTGGTGCTCAAGCTGTGGAAGAGCGCGGGGTTTGCCGGCGTCCGACGCATGGCCACCCTGGCGGAGGCTTCCGGCCTGGGCACCACGCTCGGCGGGGTCGCGCACGGCAGCCTTCTGGAGGCGGCGGCCTGCGCCCATCTCTATTCCTCGCTGGCGTCGCCGCCGCTGGCCGCGGAGTTCGTGCTCGGTCTCAACGTCGTCGACGTGGACCCGATCGCCAGCGCCCCGGAGGGTTTCTCGGTCAGCGATGGGAGCGTGCGCGCGCCCAGCGGTCCCGGTCTCGGTGTCGAGGTCGATCTCGACGCCGCCCGGAAGCTCGCCCTGGCGAGCTTTGTCGTCGACGCGGCGTGACGCGGTGACGCCGTCGAGTGTCTCCGCGGTCGAGTGGGACGCCACCCTGTATGCCGCCCACAGCGGCCACCACCGCAGCTTCGACGCGGAGTTCCTCGAGGCCCTCGAGGTTCTCCCCGGCAGCTCCATCCTCGATATCGGCTGCGGCACCGGGGAGCTCACCGCGACGCTGGCCGCCATGGTCGGCGACGGCCGGGTGGTGGGGCTCGATGTCTCGGAATCGATGGTCGCCGAGGCCACGCGGCGTCATCCGGGGATCAGCTTCGTGCACGGCTCCGCGCAGCAGCTCGGCCCCGAGCTGGGCAGCTTCGACCTGGTGGTCTCGACCGCCGCCTTCCACTGGATCCCGGCGCGAGACCATCCGCTCGTGCTCCGCAACATTCGCGGCGTCCTCGCCCCACGGGGAAGGTTTCGGGCGGAGTTCGGTGGCCGCGGACAGATCAGGAGCGCGCGCCGCATCCTCGCCGAGGAGGCCCGGCGAATGGGGTTGAAGGTGCGCCCTGTCTGGTATTTCCCGACACCGGCCGCCTACATGAGACGTCTGGTCGCGGCCGGGTTCTCGGAGGCGGAGAGCTGGGTGAGGCTCCGTCATCAGCGGCGGCCGCTGCCCGACCGGGAGGCGCTGATCGGCTGGCTCCGCAGCCAGGTGACGATCGCCTACTCGTCATCGATGACGGCGGCAGATTCTCCTGAGTTTCAGCGTCGTGTCGAAGCCCGAGCCGTCGTGGAGCTGCGCCGCGCGGACGGGAGCTTCGATCAGGACTACGTGCGCACTGACCTATCAGCCGTGGCCGGAGGAGCAACTTGATGGACACGATCACAGCCGAGCTGTCGTTGACCGGGGCACTGGCGGAGTACTTCTCCGGCCTGCAGCCCGACGCCATCCCAGAGCCCGTGAAGGCGGACGCGACCTGGCGTCTGGTGGACACCATCGGCGTCGCTCTCGCCGGCTCCCGTATGGACTTCGCGGAGATGGTCCAGGGTGTCTTCACGGACATGGGCGGTGTCGAGGAATCCACCGCGCTGGGGACGACCACGAGGCTGCCGGCGGCGCACGCGGGCTTCGTCAACGCGGCCTTTGCCCACGGCCCGGACTACGACGACACCCACAGCGTCGCCATGGTGCACATCGGTTGTCTCGCGGTCCCCGCCAGCCTGGCCGTGGCCGAGAAGGTCGGGGCCAGCGGCGCCGCCATGCTGACCGCGCTGGTGGCGGGAGCCGAGGTGGGGCTGCGCATCGGCGCTGCCGCTCCACACCGCTTTCACATGCGCGGATTCCACGCCACTGGTGTGGTGGGTCCCTTCACCGCGGCCGTGGCCTCCGGGCGGCTTCTCGATCTCGATCCCGAGCGAATGGCCAACGCGCTGGGCCTGGCGGGCAGCCAGGCCGCCGGACTCCTGGTGGGGCTGCATGACGGCAGCTGGGTGAAGCGGCTGCATCCGGCCTGGAGCGTGCAGGCGGGGATCACCGCGGCGCTCCTGGCGGAACGCGGCTTCGTGGGCCCCAAGGAGGTTCTCGAGAGTCCCTGGGGCCTGTACGGAGTGCTGCTCCACAACGACGAGGAGACCTGGGATCTCAGCGCCGTGATCGCCGGTCTCGGCGACACCTGGCTGCTCCCCGGCACCACCTTCAAGCCCTACAGCAACGGCGCCTGGAACCATTCCACGATGGACGCCGTGGCCGCCATCATGCGGGCGCAGAACCTGCAGCACCACGACATTCTCCGCATCGACACGACCGTTCCCGAGGAGTGCCTGCCCGTGGTCTGCGAGCCCCGAGAGGCCAAGATCCATCCCAGGACCGTGTACCACATGAAGTTCAGCCTTCCCTACTCCGTTGCCATCCTGGCCGTTCTCGGTCATGCGGAGGTCGAGGATTACACCGACGCGGTGCTGGCCGATCAGGAGATCGCCGACCTCGCGGCCCGGGTGTATTGTCACGGCGATCCCAGCATGCCCGCGACGGGCTTTCCTGCCCGCGTGAGGCTGGAGACCAGGGACGGACGCCGCTTCGACGAGGATGTGCCTGCGCAGCGCGGCGGCCCGGGCAACCCGATGAGTGACGACGACCATCGCGACAAGTTCCGAGCCACGGCCGCCCCCAGCCTGGGCACGCAGCGCGCCGAGGCCCTGCTGGCGGCGCTGGAACACCTCTGGGAGGCGGACGAGGTGAGCCGGCTCGCCCACCTGCTCGGTCCGCAGGGTGAGCGGTAGCCGGTCTCAGTCGCGCCGCTGCAGCTCCGCGACCGCATCCATGTCGATCTCCATCCCCAGCCCGGGAGCGTCAGGGACACGGACGAAGCCCTCGCGGTCGATGGAGAGGATCGACGCGTCGCGAAGGTGGTCCGCACCGAGGCGGTACGCGCCGGGGTCGGCCGGGTCCCGCTCAGGGACCATGAACTCCATCAGGCCGCCGGTGGGCGCCGTTGCGGAGACATGAAGGGCGGCCAGGAAGCTCAGCGGCGGCGCCGCGGAATGCGGCACCAGCCGCTTCCCCCACGCATCGAGGACGGCGCCGATGCGCTGCGCCTGGGTGATCCCTCCGCACTTGTCGAGCGAGGGCTGGAAGATGCTCAGCGCGTCGATGTCAAGATACCGGCGCAGGGCGTACACCGTCGTGTCCGACTGGAATCCGGAGACCGGGGTGCGCAAACGCCGCCCCACCGCCGCCAGGCCCTGGGGATCGGTGTAGGGGACGGGCTCCTCGAACCAGCGCACATCGAGCTCGTCGCAGGTGGTGCCCACGCGGAGGGCGTCGGTGACGTCATAACCACCGTTGGCGTCGATGGCGAGCAGCACGTCGGGATGCGCCTCACGCAGGGTGACGATGCGCTGGCGATCCTCGTCGACACCGTGACCCACCGCCACCTTCACACCGCGGAAGCCGCGAGCCGACGTGGCCTCGATGAGACGGACCTGCTCCTCGGCGGGGCGGTGCCAGGGGATGGTCGCGTACGCCTCCACCCGGGAACGGAGAGGTCCGCCCAGGAGCCCGGAGACGGGCTGGCCGAGCACGCGTCCCCGCAGGTCCCACAGCGCGATGTCCGTGGCGCTCACGGCGGGATGCAGGCCGTGGTTGCGCACCGCCTGCCACTGCCGCCGCCAGAGGGCGGCGATGTTGCGCGAGTCCTGGCCCAGCAGGTGGGGCCGGACTCCGTACATCACCCCCGCCCTGAGGATGCGGGCGTCGGTCTGCTGAACCCAGGAGTCGCCGAAGCCGGTGTGTCCATCCTCGGTGGTGATGCGCACCAGCACGGAGTCGGGCGTGACCGGGGCCGAGTGGCCACCCCCGAGGACCATCGGCGGTATCTGGCTCTTGATGACCCAGGCCTCGACCTCTCGGATGCGCATGTCCGCGCTCACGTCGGCCTGTGCTCCAACCTCAGAATTCATGACGCCTTGCTCCATCACGTGTTAGCTCCATCACTTGGTGACCAGCAGCAGCTTCTTCCAACGGTCACCAAAGATGGCGATCACGTCGAGCTGATCTGCGTAGTAGAGGATCTTGCCCTCCAGCGAGGCGGGGAAGCTCGCTGCCGTCGGGCTGTGGCTGACGATGATCTCGCACACCTCTGCGGGAACGCCGTGAGCCAATGCCGCGTGGGCGCCGAGAAATCCGTGCGGATAGCGGCGTCCGCTGTCGGTCAATGCGAACGCACCGTCGTGCGGTTGGTACTCAACCAGCTTGGAGACATCCTGGAGGAGTCCCGCGGCGAGGAGCACGTCGCGGTCCACGGACACGTCGTGAAATGTCTGAAAGGTGTCCGCCACCGCGAGGGCCAGGGACAGGACGGCGCGGCAGTGGCGCAGGTGCGACGAATGGATCTCGATCGACGTCGGCACGTCCTCGAGTGACTCGAACAGGGAGTCCTGCCACATCTCCTGCCAGACCGCGACCACCCCGCCACGCAGGGTGGGATCCGAGATCCTCTCGATCTCTGGCAGCAGGGTCTCGAGGTCCAGCTCTGGTCTCATGTCACGGTCTCCGGATTCGGGCTGTTGGCGATTGCACCGCCGGCGAGCAGGGCATCGATTCTCATCTGGTCGTAGCCGAGCTCGTGCAGGATCGCCTCGGAGTGCTCACCGAGTGTGGGTGCGCCCACGGCGCCGTCGCCGCCCAGCGCAGGGATGGGGCCGGAGGCGTGGCGGTAACGCCCGTAGCGAGCATGGTTTGCCTCCTGCACGAGGCCGCGGTCACGTGCAGGCTCGCAGTTGAGCGCTTCGGCGACCGTGTACACCGGCGAGCACGCCACACCCCACGCCACCAGGCGGTCCGTTGCCTCCGCCATCGACATGACGGCGAGGTTCTCCGCCACCAGCGCGAGCACCGCCTCTCTGTTGCGGGTGCGGGCGGCATTGGTGGTGTAGCCTGGATCAAGAAGGCGTGCATCGTCGAGCGCCTGCGTCAGATGATGCCATTGACGGTCGTTGCCGACGAAGACCGACACCCAGCCGTCCCTGGTGGCAAAATTCTGCGCCGGCACCAGTGACGGATGTGAGGCGCTCGCCGTCCGATCAGTCTGCGCGTCACTGTTGAGCAGCCAGCTGGCCAGGTAGGTGAGCATGGAGATCTGGGTGTCGACGAGCGCCAGGTCGACGTGCCGCCCCTGGCCGGAGCGGTGGCGTTCCAGCAGGGCTGCGCAGATTGCCAGGGCACAGGCGAGGCCGCCGCTGTGATCGATGTAGGAGATGCCCGCCTTGCCCGGCGGACCACCGGGCTCGCCGGTCAGGCTCATGGCGCCGACAAGCGCCTGGATGGTGTAGTCGTAGCCCGGCCGGCCGGCGTAGGCGCCGGTCTCCCCGTAGGCCGTCAGGGAGCACGTGACCAGCTGGGGGTTCACCCCCTCCAGGGTGTCGGCGTCCAGACCGAGCTTGGCCATCACCCCCGGACGGAAGTTGTCGAGGACGACGTCTGCGGACGCCACCAGGTCGAGCACCGCCTCGTGGCCGCTGGGGTTGGACAGCCGCACTGCCAGCGATCGCTTCGCGCAGTTCAGCGCGAGGAAGTACAGCGATTGACCGTCGAGGAAATGGGGCCCGGTCAGCCGTGCGTCGTCGACGCGGTCGGGATCCTCCACCTTGATGACGTCGGCGCCGAGGTCGGCGAGGATGGCCCCGGCGTAGGGACCGGCGATGAAGTGGCCAAACTCGATGACGCGAATACCCGTCAGGGGACCAGTGCCCGAGCTCATCGGCCCATGGTCAGAACACCACCGGCTGGCGAAACGTTCCCCATTCCTGCCTGAGGATGCGCACCATCTCGCCGACCGTGCAGTAGCTGTGCGCACAGTCGATCAGCAGCGGCATGAGGTTGGCCGATTCGTCGCCCGCGCCCACCTCGAGGGCCGTGAGCGCGCTCATCACCTGACCTGGATCACGAGCTCCCCTGGTCTCGGCGAGCCGGTCGAGCTGGCGCTGGCGCGCGGTGGTGTCCATCGCGTAGCCCTCGACCTCAGGCGCGGCCTCGTTCGTCTGGAAGCGGTTCACCCCCACCACGGCGCGCTCTCCGGACTCGAGCTTGCGGTGCGCGTCGTGGGCGGAATCGGCGATGAGGCGCTGCACGTACCCTTCCTCGACGGCTCGGACCATGCCGCCCTGGGCCTCGATGCCGGCCATGATCGAGGTGATGATCCTCTCCATCTCATCCGTCAGCGCCTCGACGTAATAGGAGCCGCCGAGCGGATCCACCACCCGGGAGACGCCCGTCTCGTAGGCGAGGATCTGCTGCGTGCGCAGCGCCAGCGTGGTGGAACGCTGCGACGGCAGCGCGAACGGCTCATCCCAGGCCGCGGTGAACATCGACTGGGTTCCGCCGAAGACCGACGCCATGGCCTCGTAGGCCACGCGAATAGCGTTGTTCTCAGCTTGCGGGGCATAGAGCGATGCACCGCCGCACACGACGCCAAACCGGAACATGCAGGACCGGTCGTCTCGAGCAGCGTAGCGCTCACGCACGATCGACGCCCAACGTCGCCGCCCGGCGCGGTATTTGGCCACCTCCTCGAAGAAATCACCATGCGTGTAGAAGAAGAAGGACACCTGCGGGGCGAACCGGTCGATGGTGATGCGTCCGCGGGAGACGACCTCGTCGCAGTACGCGACACCGTCGGCGAGCGTGAAGGCCATCTCCTGGGCGGCGTTGGCGCCGGCGTCGCGGAAGTGCGCACCGGCCACGGAGATGGCATTGAAGTGCGGCACCTCGGCGGCACAGAATTCCACACTGTCAGCGATGAGTCGCATGGAGGGCCGTGGCGGCCAGATCCAGGTGCCTCGCGACGCGTACTCCTTGAGGATGTCGTTCTGGATGGTCCCGCGGAGCGCGGTGCGGTCCACGCCCTGCTTCTCGCCGGCGGCGACGTAGAAGGCGAGGATGATCGCAGCGGTGCCATTGATCGTGAAGCTGGTGCTGATGCGATCGAGGGGGATCGAGTCGAACAGGATCTCGAAGTCGTGCAGGGTGTCGATGGCGACGCCGACCCGTCCGACCTCCTCTTCCACCTCTGGATCATCGGAGTCGTATCCGCACTGCGTGGGCAGGTCGAACGCCACCGACAGCCCCGTCGCGCCGCGGTCGAGCAGATACCGGTAGCGTGCGTTCGACTCCTCCGCGGTGCCGAATCCTGAATACTGCCGGAACGTCCAGAGCCGGTCGCGGTAGCCGCCAGGAAAGTTGCCGCGCGTGAAGGGGAAGGCGCCCGGCTCGCCGATCGTCTCGTGCGCGGGGAGATCATCAGGACCGTACCGAGACGCCACCGGGAGGCCAGCGTCGGTGGTCACGCGCGCAGGCTCCATTGCGCCGGGGCTGGTCATCAATATACAATATCGTTGAGAGGCGAACTCTGGCAAGGGGTGCGCGTGGGCGAGGTCTCGATCGACATCCGTGAGGGCGTCGCTGTCCTGACGATCGATCGTCCGCACGTGCGCAACGCCATCGGATTGCAGACGGTCGCGGAGCTCGGAACCATCCTCGACGATCTGGTCGGCGAGCCGCCCAAGGTGCTGGTCATACGTGGTGCGGGGGACAGGGCCTTCGTGTCCGGCGGTGACCTGAAGGAGCTGGCACTGATTCGCGACGTCGAGGGTGCCTCGCAGATGGCGAGAGGTGTGCGCCGCTTGCTCGATAGGATTGCATGTTTCCCGGTGCCCGTCATCGCGGCCCTCAACGGCCACGCGCTCGGCGGTGGAGCGGAGGTCGCGGTGGCGGCTGACATCAGGGTGGCCGCTGACGATGTCCAGATCGGCTTCACGCAGGTGGGCCTCGGGATCATGCCCGCGTGGGGCGGAGCCGAACGATTGACCGAGATCGTGGGGCGCAGCAAGGCGCTGTTGCTCATCGGATTGGGCGGGAAGCTGTCCGCGGCAGAGGCCGAGCGCATCGGTTTGGTGGATGTTGTCACCGGGCGCGACGACTTCGACACCGCCTGGCGCCATCTCGCCGGGGACTTTGCACGGTTGCCTCTGGCCGCGTCGCTGGCCGTGAAATCGTCCATCGCCGCTGCCAAGCCGCACGTCCACCCGGAGCTTGAAGCTGACGCGGTGCGCCAGTTCGCGCTCCTCTGGACAAGCGATGAACACTGGCGTGCAGCGGCGGGCGCGTCGACTCCGCTCAAGTCCCTGTAGGGGATGACTGCCAGGGTTCTCGTGGCCAAGCCAGGCCTGGACGGCCACGACCGTGGCGCCAAGCTGGTGGCCCGTGCGTTGCGCGACGCGGGCTTCGAGGTGATCTACACGGGCATCCGCCAGCGTCCTGAGGAGATTGCCGCGGTAGCGGCGCAGGAGGACGTCCAGGTGGTCGGGCTGAGCATCCTCAGTGGCGCCCACCTGGCTCTGACAAGGAAGGTGGCGGCTGCCCTGCTGGTCGCAGGGGCTGATACGGCACGCATCGTGGTGGGCGGCACCATCCCGCAGCGGGATGTTGCCGGGCTTCTCGACGCCGGTGCCGCGGCTGTCTTCCCCACCGGGACGCCTCTGGACGAGATCGTCACCGCGATGCGCGGGCTGACCGACGCGTCGGGGCCAGCCGGACGGTGAGTGGTTCGGCAGCGGAGCAGGATCACGCGATCGAATCAGAACGGGTTCGTGGGCTGCTCGAGCAGGCCCGTGCGGGACGGCTTGCCGCCACGGGTCGATTGCTCTCCCTCCTCGAGAACGACGGGCCGTCCTCTCGGGCGGTCTCACGCGCCGCCTTCCCCCTCGGTGGGGGCGCCTACACGGTCGGGATCACAGGTCCTCCGGGCGCGGGCAAGTCGACGCTCACCGGCCGGCTCATCACCGCACTCCGAGGTCGAGGTGAGCGCGTCGCGGTCCTGGCGATCGACCCTTCGTCGCCGGTGTCCGGAGGAGCGATCCTCGGCGATCGGGTCCGCATGGAGCACGTTGGTGACCCCGCTGTGTTCATCCGTTCCATGGCCTCGCGTGGCCAGCAGGGTGGTCTCGCTCTGGCTGCTCCCGCCGCCTTGCGTCTGCTCGACGCCGCCGGGTATTCGTGGATCCTCCTCGAGACGGTCGGCGTCGGCCAGGTCGAGCTGGACGTCTGTGCGGTCACCGATACGACGGTGCTCGTCGTCAATCCCGGGTGGGGGGACGATGTGCAGACCGCCAAGGCCGGGATTCTCGAGGTCGCCGACGTGTTCGTGGTCAACAAGGCTGACCGGCCAGGGGCAGAGCACGCCCGGCGCGATCTGGCGAGCATGCGAGCCGTGGCGCCGGGCGCGGGTGGCTGGCAGCCCCCGGTCCTCGCAACCGTTGCCTCCGAGGATGTCGGCTCGGCGGAGGTCCTCGCCGCCATCGACGGCCACCGATCATGGTTGGAATCCGACGGCCACCTGTCCTCGCTCCGGGAAGCCCGACTGTGGGACGAGGTGCAGGCCGTCGCCCTGGCTCAGCTTCGTGAGCGAGCCAGACAGCGCTTCGGGCAGAGCTCCGCGGATGAGCTCCGTCTGCTGGTGGCCTCACGATCCATCGACCCGTGGTCCGCTGCCGACCTGCTGACCACCGACGACGGTGACGCGGGTCGGCGGGGGCTCAGGGAAGCTCGACAGTGAGCTCGAGGATGCCGGCGTACTGCTGCCCGCCGAACACGTCCGCATCACCGGGCGATCCCGACGGCACTGGGCGCGGGAAGCTCACCTTCACAGCTCGCGCCGCCGGATGCTCGAACACCAGCACCTGGTCCTGCGGGAGCTTGAACAACCGGGCCATGGTGGCGGTGGTGGGGCACCCGCTGCTAGCACACCGCACGGTACACGTCGTCATCGTCGAACATGACGTCGATCGTCAGCCAGAACGGTCCCGCGTTCTTGGAGCGAACCAGGCGGGCGACATCGGCGATGCTGCGCCGTCCCATCAGAGGTCTTCCGTCTCGAGCCTGAAGAGCTCGAGCGGATCGACGGGGACGACCACGTGGTTCATGGTGTACTCGTACACCCGACCGCGGTCGATCTCCGATGGTGCGAAGGGGTAGGCCAGACCGCTGATCAGCCCGTGCCACTGCGGGATGGGGTTGTGCACGGCCATGTGGCTGAGGCTGGCCGCGATCCCATGAGAGAGCTCCTGCGAGCCGGAGATCACCTCCCAGAGGATCACCGCCTCGTGGCCCTCCAGCTGCGGATGAGGTTCCAAGGTCCCCATGACTCCGTCCCGGC
>DASZKZ010000055.1:0-14906 GCA_035552595.1 Candidatus Dormiibacterota bacterium | reverse complement strand
CAGAACGTGGGCACGCACACCAAGGGCAACTACTCGGGCGACATCGGCATCTGGGTCGGCGGCGAGACGCCGTACGCCGAGGGCAAGGGCGACAGCTCGACTCTCGCCTTCGGCTCGGACAACTCCAGCCAGCTCAGCGACCTCTGCTCGCACGTGAAGAAGTGCGTCGCCATCCTCTACTCGGGCCGGCCCGTGGTCATCTCGGATCAGGTGCCCAAGGCCAACGCGTTCGTGGCGGCCTGGCTCCCCGGCACCGAGGGCGGCGGGATCTCGGACAACCTCTTCGGCGGCGGCTACACCGGCAAGCTGCCCATGAGCTGGCCAACCGCCGTCACAGACGAGCCCATCAACAGCGGAGATGGCAAGACGCCGCTCTACGCGCTCGGGTATGGGCTCAGCCCCTGCTAGGCCTCAGTTGGCGAAGTCTTCGGTCAGCCAGAGGAGGTGGTGGATCGAGTCGAAGACGACGTCAACCCCGACCATGGTTCCGTAGGTGGTGAGGATGTTGAGGCGGTGCTCATCGTTGGGTGGCGTCTCGCTGACCATGCCTTGCTCGATGCCAAGCGCACCCGCTGTCGACAGGTTCGACGTCACCGCGATGTTCTCTCCGGCCCAGGTCCAGCCCACTCCCTGGGCACTGATGCGATTGCCCAGTGGGGCTTCGCCGGGCAGCTGGTGCGACATCTGGTTGGCTGCCGCCATCGCCAGATTGTGAAGGTGGGCGCTGCGGCTGAGCCCGGCGCTCCACAGCAGCGGAGGCAGGCCGGCGGCGGCCCTGCTCGTGTTGATGGCGGCGAACACCGCCTGCGCGGCCGACGCCGAGTCGGTGAACGCCGGCGGCCGGGGCGCTGGCGCCGGGGCCCGGGGCACCGTCTGCGCCGGGGCTCGTGCCTGGACCGGTGGCCGGGGGGCGACCGGCGGCTGCGGCGCCGGAGTGGGCACGGCGACCGCCGAAGCTGTGGGGAGGGGCCGGGGGCGGTGGGGGAGCGAGGTCAGCTCGTCTCTCTCCCGGGCCGCCACGGCGATGTTGCGATGGGGCGGGGACACCGCCCTGGCGCTGCCGGCGCCGCCCGAGCTGGCGACGATCGCGGCGAGCACCAGCACGGCACCGGCCACACGGCCACCGGCATACACCCGGGCCCTGCTCACCCCCCTCAGCCGCATGAACGCCTTATACCCTGCCTATACGGCTTTGCACAAGTCCCTGGGAAGAAAAAGGGCAGTGGCCGCGCCGAGTCGTCACCCAGAATCGTGATTACCAGGCCATCACCGGACTGACCGCGATCGCCGCCTGAGAACGCCCTACCCGGTGACCGGCAGGTCGTCCCCCGCGCCGGCGCAGTACCCGATACCCGCCGCCGAGCTGTTGCTCCAGAGGCTCTGTACCGCGTACTGCTTGCCGTCGTTGCCGGTGATGTTGTTGAGCCCGCCAGGGACGGTCGACGGCGCCGTGAGGCCCTGCGTGTAGCCGACCCAGGCGCACTTGTCGCCGTTCTCGTAGCCGTTGTAGTCGTACCAACCGCCGAGGTTCTGGCCGTTGATGACGTCTTCAGCGCCGGGGTCGGTGATGGTCTCCTCCATCTCGTGCCCCATGACGATGGAGAATCCGTCGAGGCGACCCGCGGCGGAAGCGGAGTTCACCGAGTTCTGGCCGCAGCTGGCGCCCGAGTTCAGCACGTACGGCATGTTGGTGAACGAGATGCCGGGTTGGACGCCGGGGTAGAACTGCGGCTGCGTGTAGTCGTGCCAGGCGCAGTAGCCGGCACCGCTGTTGAACCCGGCCTCGTTGAACATCTGCGGCTGGGCGATGACGAACTGTGAGTTGAGCAGGTCGGTGGCGCCGAAGTGAGCCACCGCGCGCTGCGCCTCCTGGGCGAGCTCGAGGCCGCTGACGTTGTTGTGGATGGGATTGGTGTTGTCGTACCAGACCCCGCTGAGCACCTGGCCGGGGTTGGTGATGTTCAGGTTCTGGCCGTTGACGGTCTCGTAGTACTGGGTCGAGACCCCCGCCCAGGGCGTGCCCCCCAGCGCGCCCGCGAAGCTGGTCATCAGCGCTGCCGCGCCGTCAGGGTCGTACGCCGGCATGCCCGGCGTGGTGTGGTCGAACGCGCCGCTCTGGCCCCAGCCCCAGAAGACCACATAGATCTTGGGCGAGACCTGGATGTGGCCGCCGAAGTACGCCATGTTGACCATGGCCGGCTGGCCCGCCGGGGGTAGGCCGAGGGGCAGGCAGCACACCGGAGGCGGCTGCAGCGCCGGGTTGGTGATGTTCTGGAGGTTGGGCATGTAGAGGGGATGGTGTGCCGGCGTCGTGGCTGCCGCGGCGGGAGCCGCACCAGCCCACCAGAGCAGCGAGGCCGAGAGCAGGGCGGCGCTGACCGTGACCAGCGGGATGAATCGCTTGCGCATCTGGATCACTCCTCTGAAGTCCTCGTAGAGAGAGACGTCGGGGCACCGGGGATCTTGCGGAGCGCCGCGGCGGTGGGACAGCGTCCCGAGGTACTAGGGTCTGGCGGACATGACCAGATCACCGATGTGAGCGAGCCGGGCCGCGTTCGCCGCCTAGAGGATGACGACGCCGTGGGCTGGCGGGTGCTCTGGGATGGCTACACGTCGTTCTACCGTTCCGAGATCCCGGACCACGTGACCGACCTGACCTTTGCGCGCCTGCGCGATGGGGAGGACGGGATGGTGGGGCTGGTGGCCGTCGACGGAGACGACGCGCCCGTCGGTCTCGCTCACCTGGTCTTCCATGCCGCGACCTGGAGCGAGTCCGGGTACTGCTACCTCGAGGACCTCTATGTCGACCCCGCGCACCGCGGCGGCCGGGTGGCTCGGAGCCTGTTCGACGCGGTCTTTGCGGAGGCACGTCAGCGCGGCGTCGAGCGGGTCTACTGGCACACCCAGGAGTTCAATGGGGCGGCGCGATCCCTCTACGACACGGTGGGCCGGCTGACCTCGTTCGTGGTCTACGAGCACCTCGTCGAGTGAGCTCCGCCCGGCCCTTCCCAGCCGTGCCGGGCTGGACGGGCTGCGGTTGGCGGCGCGCCGGGCACATACTGACTGGGACCGGGTGCGATCGCGTCATTTGCGTCCCTGGACCGACTCCAGAGGCCCAGTTTGTGCCATCATCAGCCTAAACAAGGAGGCAGATCATGGCTCGGGGCGTACAGGCGTCGCTGGCGGCGGGGATTGCGGTGTTCGGCTTCGATGCCGACCCCGGAGTCACCCCCAGCCGCGCCCTCCAGGTGCTCACCGTCCGCCGTGGGCTGCCTCGCGGCGATCTGGAGGCGCGAGAGCGCTTCGCCGCCGCGGCCGTCCGATTGGCCGCGGCAGCGGGCGTGGACCTGGCCAGCCGCAAGGGCGGCCGCGGCGACCGCCTCCACCTGGTCGGGGTGGACGACGACCCCGGACGGGGGGCCCGCACCGTCACCGGGTTGTACTACGCGACCGCTCCGATCGGGGAGATCGACGGGACCGGCGCATGGTCGACCATCGGGCGCGGGCTGCGCCTCGACGTCCGCGACACCTCTGCCCTGCGGGAGGCGACGGAGCGCCTTCGCCAGGACGCCAGGCACGTGGGCGGCGCGGCCGCCCTGGTCGGTGACGTCTTCACGGGCGATGACCTCCTCCGCGTCCACGTCGCTCTCCACGGGGGGCCCGAGGGCAGCGATCGAACCTTCCGGCGTCGCATCCAGGAGCTTCGCGACAGCGGGGTGCTCCGCCCGGTCGCCGAACGCGAGGTCGCCGCCCTGCGCGCCCGGGTGCCCCGTTTTCGTTCGCCCGCGGGCACCGGTGGCCGGCCACCCGAGCTCTTCCGCTATGCGGGCAGCGGGGGCGAGAACGAGCAGCTGGTCTCGCTCAGGGCCCGCCGCGCCGCCTGATCGCTACCCTGGCGTCGGACACGCTCAGCCGGCGTCGGCGTCCCAACCCCCCTCGCCGCTGCTCAGGACCAGGGTGACCGGGCCGTCGTTGACCAGCTCCACCTCCATGTGAGCTCCAAATCGGCCGGTGGCCACCGATAGGTCCCGAGCCCGAAGGGCGGCGGCGAAGGCGTCGCAGAGCCGCTCGGCCTGGTCGGGAGCGGCGGCGCCGATGAAGGAGGGCCGGTGCCCCCTGGACGTGTCAGCCCAGAGGGTGAACTGGCTGATCAGCAGAACCGCGCCCCCGCTCTGGGCGAGATCGAGGTTCATTCGCCCGCTGGCGTCCGCGAAGACCCGCAGGGTGGCGACGCGTGAGGCGAGGCGGCCGGCAATGGCGTCGTCGTCGCCGGGGCCGATCCCGAGGAGGACGACGAGGCCGGGACCGATCTCGCCGAGCGCGGTGCCGGCCTCGCGGACGGTGGCTCGGGAGGTGCGCTGCACCACCGCCCTCATGGGCGATGGTCGGAGGGCAGCGCCCGGAAGCCGCGAAAGATGCGCATGGCCTCCGCCTCGGCGTCCAGGAATGAGCTGTCCACGATGCGGATGTCGTGGACCATGAAGCTCCAGCATCGCTCGGCATCTGCGCCGACCGGCCGGCCGAAGGCGGACCCTCGCCCGTGTGGCGGGATCATCTCCATGCGCGACCCGTCCGGCATCCTCCGGTAGATGGCGCGGCGCACGAGGATGCTCTCCAGGGGATGGCCATTGCGCAACCGACCGTCGACAAGCTCGATTTGGCGCAACTTGGCGATGGGGTTGTCCGCGTCGCGCAGCGCGACATCCGCCGAAAAGCGCTCCGAGATGTCACGAGCGATGAAGGCCAGCGCCAGCGCGTCGGCTTCGTCGCCGGCGATGCGGACGAAGGTGGCGGCCGAGAGCGGCCGGCACGCATCCGCCAACCGCGCCTGAGCCTGTGCCTGGTCGAAGAAGAGCTGAGCCAGGAGGTCGCGCGACCCGGTGTCGGCAAGCCACGGGGTGCCGTCACGCCACTCCCGGCTGGCCGCCAGTTCACTGAAGCGGTGCTGCACGCTGTCGCGGGCCGCGGGATCCAGCCCGCGGAGGCGAAACTGGATGACCCTGCTCATCATCCGATTGTAGAAGGGCCTCGCCGCCATGGCCCCTCCCAAGGCAGGGCTGTCCTGAGTGCCCGGCTACACTACCCGCTCGCGCCGAGGTAGCTCAGTCGGTAGAGCACAGGTCTGAAAAACCTGGTGTCGACAGTTCGATCCTGTCCCTCGGCACCGTCGCATCCGCCGGAATTCCGCTCTTGGGGGTCGAGATGCGCGTCTGGCTCGCGCGGAACCGGCTGGACGCTCTCGCCGTCGGCGCCATAGCCGTCACTGTCATCGTCGCCACCGCGAGTCGTCTCCCGTGGCTGGGAGGGGGCGAGATCGACTGGGACGAGGGTGTGTACTGGCTGTCGATGCAGTCCATGCAGGCCGGACATGCATTGTTCGTCTCGGTATACAGCTCCCAACCCCCGGCCTTCCTGCTCGTCACCGAGCCACCCTGGGCCCTTCTCGGCGCCGGCATCGCCGCCGCCCGCGCGGTCATGCTGTGGTGGGGTGCGATCGCTGTGGTGGCGGGGGCCATCGCCGGCTGGCGCCTCGGCGGCCGGGTGGCCGCTGTGGCGATTGCTGTGACCCTGGCAGTCGATCCGCTCATGGTCCGGCAGTCGTTGGTCCTGCAGGCCGACGGTCCGGCCACGTCCCTGGGCATCGTGGCGATCGCCTTCGCTGCGCTTGCGGTGACCACCAAACACACACGATGGGGCACGCTGGCAGCAGGCCTGGCCGGCGCCGCGCTCATGATCGGCCTCCTGACCAAGTTCTTGGACATCGCGGTGGTTCCGCCGCTGCTGGCGGTACTGGCCAGCCGGTCGGGGTGGCGCCGCCTCTTCCTCGGAGCGTTCGCCGGCGGGGTGATCGCTGCGTGCCTGGTCCTGCTCCCCTTGCACGACGCCTGGCGGGCGATATGGAACGATGCCGTCGGACTCCACCTCGACACGCGCTCAGCTTCCTCGGGCATCAGTGTCATCGCCGGGCTGGGCGAGCGCTGGCCGTTGGGAGCTCTGGCGGCGGTGGGCGCCGTGATCGGCTGGCGGCGTCATCCCCGCCTGGTGGTGACTGGCGCCCTCTGGGTCGGGGGGGCAGCGCTGGCGATGACGATCACGCACCCGCTCTGGCCACACCATGCGGTCTCAGAGTCGCCCGGCCTTGCCCTGCTGTGCGCGGCCGGCATTGCGACGGTGTTCGAGTGGCTGGCGCGCTCACCCGCACGAGGCACGAGGGGTGCGACGGCGGGTTTGGCCGTTGCTCTGTCGGTGTGCGCGGCCGTCGTCCTGGTGGTCGGCCTTCGCGCTCTCCCTTCCGTGGGGTTCAACTCGCTCGCGAGCCGGCTCGCGAGCGCCACCCCGGCCTCATCGGTCGTCCTCGGTGACGAGCAGTACGCCCAAGCCCTCGCGCACCGCCCCGCACCACCCCTGTTCGTCGATACGTCGAACACGCGGCTCTATGCCGAGAAAGGCGACCTACGACTGTTGGAAGATACCGCCAGTGGCAGACCACCGGTGTGCGCGGTCCTCTTCTCCAGCGGCCGCTTCAGGCTTCTCCCGGGGTTCGACGCCTGGGTGTCGAAGCACTACCCGCTGAGACTCAGTCTTGGGCCTTCGCGGTACCTGTACCTCCTGCCCGCGTGTCCCTGAAGATGATATCGAGAGCCTCGTACGAATGCCGGTTCGGCGGCGTGTCTCCCCTGGCGGCTGTTCTGATCGTTGGCGTGGCTGCGCGAGCCATCCTGGTTCCGATCACTCACGGTCCCGACTTTGTCGTCTGGGATCTGGCGTCGCGGGCGACGCTCAACGGCGTCAACGTGTTCGCCCATCATCCGGCTTACAGCGGTGGCCCATACCCCTACTTCCCGCTCTTCCTGTACCTCGAGGTTCCGATGCAATGGCTCACGGTCCATACGGGCGTGTCGTTCACAGTCATGGGCAAGCTTCCGATCGTCGGCGCCGATCTTCTCGCCACTCTGATCGTCGTCGGGGAGCTGCGGCGTCGTGGGCATGGTCGGGGCGCCGAAGCGTTGGCCGCGGCGCTCGTCTTCCTCAACCCTCTTGTTCTCTACAACGGCGCCTTCTACGGCCGCTTCGACAACGTCTGTGTTGCCCTCTTTCTCGTTGCCTTCAGAGCATACCGGCGGGGACGTCCTGCAACCTGGGGCTTCGCTGTGGCATATGCGCTCGCCGTGGCCGCAAAGACCTTTCCGATCTTCGTGCTCCCGTGGCTGGTTCTGCGCGATCGACTGACGGCAATGCGTGTGCTGAGCGCCGGCTGCGGCATCCTTTTTGTGCTCTCGGCTCCCTATCTGCTCACCAGCCCTCGAGCCTTCGTCACCGATCTTCTCTACAGCGCCGACAAGCTTCCCGGCGGCCTCTCCTGGCTGGTGATCTTCCACGGCCACGCAACTGGCGAACAGCTCGCCATCAGCGATGCCTTCCTCGGCGTCTTTCTCGTCGCGGTGACCGCTCTCGCCCTCATCGACGACTTCGCGATCTGTTCAGTTGCCGCCATGCTGCTTTTCATGGTGTTCAGCAAGCAGGTCATCGAGCAGTACCTGACCTGGCCGCTGCCACTTCTGGCCTTGCTCGCGATCGACGAACGGTCACGCATCGCACTGTTTCTGCTGGCCATCCTGACGACTGCGGGCATGTTGGTCAACGCGTATTTCCACCCGTTTGGCCTGCAACCTGCTCCGGTCAACGTGGTGTTCGCCAGTCTGGTCATCGCTGGCCTGAGCCGTCTGCTGTGGACGCACCGCCGCACCCGCAAACTGGCTGGTGCCAGGGAACCGCAGCGCGGGCGCGGTGAGCGATCAGACCGCGACAGCCACCTCACCGGCGGCTGCGCCTGAGGCCAGTGACCGCGCCGCCGCGATGGCCTCGTCGACCTCGCCGGACAGAGGTGCGACGCCCGCTCGCAGGGTGTCAAGAAGGCCGAGGCGGCTCATCTGCTTGAGCAGCCGCCGGGCGGCGACCTGCCCGGAGGCCACCCCGCCATCGCGGATCAGCAGAGCCGCGGCTCCGCCCTCCAGGATGGTGACGGGCTCGTTGGCTCGTGCGTACGCGATGACCAGAGCCGCGTATCCCGACCGCGCACTGGCCGGGATGGACTCATCGATGACGAAGAGGCAGCAGGCGCCCTCGCCGGTGATGGCTGCGGCAGCGGCCAGGAATCGGTCATGGCCCACCGCCCAGGGAAGCTGTGAGATGGGCGGCAGCTCCATCGGGTTCACGCGATTCACCACACCAGGAGATCGGCGCTGAGAACGTCGAGGGCAGCGAGCCGCTCGGCGGCGGAGCCGTCATCGCTGCGGTGCCACGCAAGCAGGAGCTCGACCTCGTCGAGGAGCTCGCGGAGGCGGAGCGGCTTGGGCAGCGCACTGACGCCGTGGCGCATCGACAGGGGGTGACGTAGAGATCCGCTGACGAAGCAGATGCCGCTGCGAGCGGCATTGCTGTGGCTCACCAGCACTCGGGCCAGCTCGATGCCGTGGATATCGGGAAGAAGGCCGTCGAGGAGGATGGCCCCAAAACGGCGACGCTCCACAGCCTGCAGGGCTTCGGCGCCGGTCGCACAGGCATCGATATCGCCCGAAAGGCCGGCCACCGCCCTGCCCAGGAACGATCGGATGAGCTCGTCGTCCTCGACGATCAGGATCGGCGCGGGCTTCATGCCGCCGATCCTACCCGCTCATTCCTGAAGGTGCGGACAGATGACGAGATTGTGATGACATCCGCACTGCTCGCGGAAGGCATCCACCACGACCACGCCGTCGGACAGCTCGATGGCCGGCCGTCCTGGCTGGGGCGGACCGCCATGGCCTGAGAGCACGTAGGTGACGACGCCGCCGAGCGTTGTCCACGCGGGCATGTTGGGGACCCCGGCGCGAATCATGCGCAGCGCCTCGGTCACCGACTCGGCCGTGTCGATGTGCCGGTGCCCGACCGATGGTGCGTAGGTGGCGCCGCTCAGATCGATGGGGTCGCCGGCCTCGTCGGCCAGCAAGCGCTCCACAGCGCCACCGATGATGCCGGTACCAAGCTCCGAGAGCCGCCGCGTCAGGGTGCCCGACGTGTCATCGTCGGCCACCGCGAGGGTGCGCTGGGCCAGGATCGGACCGGCGTCGACCTTGGGAACCGCTCGGTGCATGGTGATCCCGGCGACCGGGTCGCCATCCGCGATGGTCCAGTACACGGGCTCGGGGCCGCGCCGAGCAGGCAGCGCGCTGGGGTGGACATTCATCCAGCCGTGTCGGGGCAGTGCGAGGGCGCGGGGGCCAATGATCTGGTCGAAGCTGGCCATGACCACGGCATCGAGATCGAGGGCGGCCAGGTCGAGGAGGGTGTGCTCGTCGTTGACGCGCCATGAGCGCAGCAGAGGCACACCGATGTGATCGGCGATCCGGCTGAGCGCGTTGTCGCCAAGGATGGCCGGGTGCGCGCCGGGGGAGGTGAGCAGCCCCACCACCTCGATGCCGTCGAGACCGAGCACGGCGAGCAGAAAGGCGAGGCTGAAATCGGAGGGAAAGCCGGCGAAGAGCACGCGCCGACCCGTCGGGGTGCTCGCCCGACCCTCGAGCGGCGCGACGTCGCGATCGGGGATGAAGGAGAACTCGGGCCGCGCCCACAGCGTCTCGCGCACCCGGTCGAGCGCTTCCGATCGTGTTCCCACCGACCGCATGCTACCCGGGGGCGGCCGGTCTGCCGGTGACCAGCCCGTCGGCCGCCAGGCTGTCCAGCGCCGCGCGGATGCGTTGCGGGGTGGCTCCCGGCACGGCGCTGACCGCGCGGGCCAGCTGGGCGGAGGACGCCGAGGGCGAGCTCAGCGTCTCGGTCAGGAGGGCCCCGCGGAGCTGCCGCAGGCTGCCGCGGTACGGCGGCCGGCGAGCGGTCGCCGCCGGCATCTGCAGATCGCCGGCTCGCGCCAGGCAACCCCGGCCCAGAGGGCAGCGCGCGCAATCGGGCCGGGCGCGGCAGCGCGTCGCCCCGACGTCGAACAGGGCGTAGCTGTAGTGGCGCAGCGACATGCCGGCGGGACGACCGTCGCGGAGCACCGCGTCCAACCTCGAGGGCGCCACCCCCGCGGGATCCCGGCCCAGCGCCGCGCGCGCGGCCACGCGGCCGAGGTTGACGTCGCGCGGGGGGTTCGCCTTATCGCTGCCGAGGGTGGTGAAGGCGAGCAGGGCGCGGGCGGTGTACACCCCCACGCCCGGCAGAGCGCGCAGCGCGGCCTCGCCGTCGGGCCACCCACCCCGCAACACCTCTGCCGCCGTGAGCCAGAGGGCGCGAGCTCGACGGGGATATCCAAGGCCCTGCCACTCCAGCAGGACCTCGCTGAGGGTGGCGTGCGCACAGTCGGCGGCGGTCGGCCAGCGCTCCACGAAGCGCTGCCAGCGGGGCAACACCCGGGCGACCGAGGTCTGCTGGAGCATGACCTCGCTGACCAGCACCGCCCAGGGGTCGGTGGTCAAGCGCCAGGGCAGCTGATGGCGGCCGTTGGCCGCGAACCACTCGCCCAGACCGTCGCTCCACACGCCGCTCAGTGTCGCGCAGCTCGCCACCGCCGCGCCTACGGATCGTCCCGCTCCATCGATTTGCGAGACTCGCCCTCCCCGGAATCACCAAGGAGGCAGGCACGATGGCGCGCCATACCATCACATTGATCCCCGGCGATGGGATCGGGCACGAGGTCAGTGAGGCGGCGCGCCGGGTCATCGATGCGACGGGTGTCGACATCGAATGGGACGTGCAGAATGCCGGGCTCGACGTCGTCGAGGAGTTCGGCACGCCCATGCCCGACCACGTCCTGGACTCGATCCGCCGCAACAAGGTGGCCATCAAGGGGCCGTTGACGACGCCCATCGGCAAGGGCATGCGCAGCGTGAACGTGGCCCTGCGCCGGGAGCTCGACCTCTTCGCCCTGGTGCGTCCCACCAAGTGGTATCCGGGCGTGCGCAGCCGCTACCAGGACGTCGACCTGGTGGTCGTCCGCGAGAACACCGAGGATCTCTACGCGGGCATCGAGTTCGCCGAAGGGAAGAAGGAGACCCTCGAGCTCATCGAGACCATCGCACGGCTCAATGGCCGGCGCATCCGCGACGACTCCGGGATCAGCATCAAGCCGACGAGCATCACCGGCACCCGGCGCGTCTTCCGATTCGCGTTCCAGTGGGCCATCGACAACGGCCGTCGCAAGGTGACGGCAGTGCACAAGGCCAACATCATGAAGCACACCGACGGGCTCTGGCTGCGGGTCGCCGAGGAGGTCGCCAAGGAGTTCCCGCAGATCGAGTTCGACGACCGCATCGTCGACAACATGGCCATGCAGCTGGTGCAGAAACCGGAGCTCTACGACGTCATGGTCATGCCCAACCTGTTCGGTGACATTCTCAGCGACCTCTGTGCCGGGCTGGTCGGGGGCCTGGGCCTGGCGCCCGGTGCCAACACCGGCGACGAGATCGCTCTCTTCGAGGCCACCCATGGCAGTGCACCGAAGTACGCGGGCAAGAACGTCGCCAACCCGATGGCGATGATGTTCAGCGGCATGATGATGCTGCGCCACATCGGCGAGAAGGAGGCCGGCGACCGGCTCGAGGAGGCCCTCGCCGCCGTCATCGCCGAGGGGCGCAACGTCACCTACGACATGAAGCCCAACCGCGACGATCCCAGCTCGGTGGGAACCTCGCAGGTCGCCGATGCGGTCATCGCCCAGCTGGAGAGTGCCGCCGTCGCGCGCTGAGGGGTACATCAGCGGCCGCACCGGTGGCCGCCCCGAGAGCGGCGTCGCCCCCGTCCCCTAGCATCGTCGCCGTGAAGCACAGGCTGCTCGGCTGGCTCCCCGTTCGTGCCGTCCGCCGCTACCTCGGCGCTCAGGGCCCGAACTGGGCGACGATCATCGCCTGGAACCTGTTCTTCGCCTTCTTCCCCATGGTCATCCTGGTGGTGACGCTGGTGGGCCTGGCGCTCCAGGACCCAGGCACACGCACCACGGTCGAGCAGCAGGTGCTGGCGGCCTTCCCCTCCTGCCACGCGCAGCAGGCCGGTGGAGGCACCTGCCAGATCATCACCGCGCTCAACGATTTCCGCCGCAGCACTGGGCTTCTGGCCATCGTCGGCATCGTCGGGCTGGTCTGGACCGGGTCGGGTCTCTTCAGCGCCATCGAGAACGGGCTCAACAACCTGTACCCGGTGAAGTCGCGCGGCTTCATCACCCAGAAGCTGGTGGCCATCGGCATGGTGGTGGTCTTCACGGTGATGGCGGTGCCGCTGGTGGCCAGCGGAAGCCTGCTCTCGCTGCTCCAATCCATCCCCGGCATCCCCGACGTCCTGCGCGGCGGCGTGGCCAGCCTGGTCATCCAGATCTCCGCCGGGATCGTCGACGCCTCGTTGCTGTTCGGTGTCATCTACTACGTCGTGCCCCACCGCAGGCAGCACGTGCGTGACATCCTTCCCGGGGCGATCGCCGCCGGCGTGCTCTTCGAGGCGCTGACCCTGGTGTTCCCGCTCTATTTCAAGCTGGTCACCAACAGTCCTCAGTGGGGACAGACCTTCGGGTTCATCTTCGTGCTGCTCTTCTACTTCTTCCTGCTCGGGCAGATCGTCATGCTGGGGGGAGCGGTGAACGCGGAGATCGGTCTCGCCAGGGAGGCCGGCGCCGCTGCCGGGCTCAGGTCCGAAGGCGTCGACGGCCAGGGCGTGCGCCCCGATCCGGCGCTGCGCTCGCCTGCCCCGGGGTCCGCCGGCCCGCGCTCCGCGTGACGAGTCTGTCGCAGGATGTCAACCACGGCGCGGGCGCGCGTATACAACGGTGAGTCTCCGCTGTGACGGATTGGCAAGAACCACGTGGATGAGCTGTGACCCCAGGAGAGACCACGGCCGGCGGCACGGCCCTCACGGCCCTGGCGCTGGAGCCGCCGGCACGCCTGCTGGTCGATGACCTGCTCGAGGCCGCGCGCGAGTACCTCGACACCGACGTGGCATTCGTCGCCGAGTTCGCCGGTGGTGAGCAGGTGTTTCGTCACGTGGCCGGTGATGCCGCCCTCTTCCGGCTGAGCTCAGAGCTGCGCGTGCCCCTGGGCTGGATGTACTGCAAGGCGATGACCGAGGGCACCCTCGGCGAGGCCATCCCCGACACCGCTGCCGACCCCGTCGCGGCGGCCATGGACGTCACATTTGAGGCCAACATCGGCAGCTACGTGGGGGTTCCCGTGAGCCTCCCCGACGGCCGCATCTGGGGATCGATGGCTTGTGTCAGCCGCAGCCCGGACCACAGCGTCGGCAAACGTGACGTCCGCTTCATGCGCATGCTCGCCCGCATCTACGCCGAGCAGCTGGAGCGCGAGGAGCATGCGGCGGTGGTCCGGCGCCAGAAGCGCGCCCAGATCCGTGGCGTGCTGCGCGAGGGCCGGCTCAGCACCGTGCTGCAGCCCATCGTCGACCTGATCACGGGGGCGGCGGTGGGCTACGAGGCCCTGGCCCGCTTCGAGGGGGAGACCCCGCAACCGCCCGATGTCTGGTTCGCCGCCGCCGAGGAGGTGGGGCTGGGCCGCGAGCTCGAGCTCGCCGCGGTGCGGTCGGCGCTCGCCCACCTCGACACCGTGGCGCCGGACGCCTACCTGGCCATCAACGTCTCACCCCAGACCGCCATCTCCACCGAGTTCGCCACCCTGATCGAGGGAGGCACGGAGCGCATCGTCATCGAGGTGACCGAGCACGCCGCCATCGGTGACTACCCGCAATTCAACAGCTCGGTGGCGCGCTTGCGCTTCCGGGGCATGCGTTACGCCGTCGACGATGCCGGCGCCGGGTTCGCCACCTTCAGCCACATCCTCAGCACCAAGCCCGACATCGTCAAGCTCGACATGTCCCTGATCCGCGACATCCACCGCGACCTGGCGCGGCGGGCGCTGCTGCATGGCCTGATCTACTTCATCGAGCAGATCAACGCCACCGCCGTCGCCGAGGGCGTCGAGACGCTCGAGGAGGCCGAGGCCCTCAAGAGGCTGGGGGTGCACTGCGGCCAGGGCTACTACTTCGGCCGGCCCGGCGAGGCGGTCCGCGCGGTGCCATCGCGCCCGGCCCTGGAACAGGAGCAACGTCGCGGCCGGGTCCGCGTTCTGCCTCTCGCCAAGTAATCTTGGGAGCGTGGATCTCAAGGTCAGAGAGGCGGTTCCGGCGGGAACCGCCCCACTCCGCCACGAGCATCATCGCGACGTCCAGGGAGGCGCTGCGCGCGCCGCTGTGTTCGGGGTCAGCGACGGGCTGCTGACCAACGTCTCGCTCATCCTCGGTGTCGCCGGCGCCCATCCCGCCGCCGGGGTGGTGCGTCTGGCCGGCCTCGCCGGGATGGTCGCCGGCGCCTTCTCCATGGCCGCCGGGGAGTACGTCTCGATGAGCGCACAGAGGGAGCTCATCCAGCGCGAGCTCTCCATCGAGCGTGAGGAGTTGCGCCGCCACCCGGAATCCGAGCATCGCGAGCTGGTCGCCCTCTATGTCTCCCGCGGTGTGCCCGAGGCCGCCGCGGACCAGGTGGCCACCGCGCTCAGCCGCAACCCCGAGCTGGCCCTCGAGGTGCACAGCCGCGAGGAGCTGGGGGTGAATCCCGGCTCGATCGGTTCGCCCCCGGCCGCGGCGGCCTCATCCTTTGGCAGCTTCGCCGTTGGTGCCCTGCTCCCCCTGCTCCCGTGGTTCTTCGGAAGTGGCACCGCGGCTGTGGTCACGTCGATCATCATCGGTGCGCTCGCCGCGCTCGCCGTGGGAACTCTGCTGGCCGCCTTCACCGGTCGCTCCAAGGTCCGCACCGCAGTGCGTCAGCTCGGCATCGCCATCGTGGTCGCAGCCGTCACCTACGGGATCGGGACAGCGGTCGGAGTGCACACCGGCTGAGATGCCGCCGTCCGGCGTCTTCGACGTCCTGCTCGAGC
>DASZKZ010000054.1:0-45447 GCA_035552595.1 Candidatus Dormiibacterota bacterium | reverse complement strand
GGATCAGCTCCGCCAGCCGCGGCTCCTCGATGCGCGTCCGCGGGCCGGCGATGCCCAGTGCCGCCATCACCCCCCCTCCCTGGTCACGCACCGGCGCGGCGATGCAGTTCAACCCCTCGGCATACTCCCCGAGGTCCAGCGCGTAGCCGCGCAGCCGCACCGCGCGCAACTCGGCGTCCAGAGCTTCGACCGAGGTGATGGTGTGCGTGGTCCAGGCTGCCATGGGATGGGCGCGCACATCCTCGAGCAGCTCCGCCGATCCCCACGCCACCAGCACCTTGCCGATGCTGGTGGCGTGGGCGGGGGCACGTCCTCCGACCCGCGAGGACATGCTGATCGTGGCGGGACCCTCGACCTTGTAGACGTAGACGGCCTCGATGCCGGAGAGCACCGCGAGGTGACAGGTCTCACCAGTGCGGCGGGAGAGCTCCTGGAGCAGCGGTTGAGCGGCGCCGTGGAGCCCGCGCTCGTGGAGGGCCGCGGAACCGAGCTCGAAGAGCCGGATGCCCAGCGTGTAGCGACGCGTCCCGGGGTCGCGGTCGATGAAGCCGTGCGCGATCAGGGTGGTCAGCAGACGGTGGACGGAGCTCTTGGGAAGGCCCACCCGGTCGGCCAGCTCGCCGAGGCTGACATCACGCTCGCGCGCCCCGAACGCCTCGAGGATGCGCAGCATGCGGTCCGCGGACTCAACCATCGGCGCCAACGATAGCCCCGCGTCGAACGGTGGCGGCGGCGTTCAGGGCGCCGCGACGCGTTCGCTGAGTCGGTAGATGCGGACGATGTTGTCCTCGGTGATGGCCTTCACCGTCTCCTCGTCGGCCACCTGGCTGAGCATGGTCATCGGCTCTGGCGTGGCCATGTCGAACGGCGCGTCGGTGCCCATCACCACGTTGGCGCGACCGACGCGCGAGATGAGATGGCGGAGGGTCTCGGCGTCGTGGGTGAGGGTGTCGACGACGACCTGCCCGAAGAAGGACCACGGGTCGGCCGGTGCATCGCGGAGCTCCGCCCGCACTGTGGTGGCGTGCCTGAGCCGGCCCGCCTGGAAGGGGAAGTACCCACCGCCGTGGACGAGCACGACGGTGACGTCGGGATGGCGGCTGAGCACACCCGACGCGATCAGGCGCTCGATGGCGATGGTGGTCTCGAGCTGGTTGCCGATGACGTTCTGGAAGTAGAAGGGCTCGAGCCCGCAGTTGGGCTCGTTGAAGGCGGGATGGAGGAGGACCGGGGTCTGGAGACGCTCCGCCGCGCTCCAGAATGGCTCGTACTCCGCCTCGTCGAGGCGTCGGCCGGCGACGCAGGTGCCCACCTCGACGCCCACGGCGCCGGCCTCGACCGCCTCCTCGAGCACGCTGACCACCCTCTCCGGCGCGTTCATCGGCACAGTCGCCATCCAGCGCAGCCGGTCCGGGTAGCTGGCCGCGAAGTCGCGGAGCCCCCCGTTGGTGACCCGTGCGATCCTCTCGCTGAGGCCGGCCTCGAGGTCGTAGAAGAACAGCGGAGGCGCGGTGCTGATGATCGCCCCGTCGAGCCCCTTGGCCTCGAGCTGGGCGACCTTGGCCGCCGGCTCGTAGAAGGCCGGGTCGAGCCAGAAGAGCCCGTGGTTGCCACCGGTGAACTCGGTGTCGGTCACGGTCGCCCCATAGGCGGGGTCCGTGCGCAGCACCTCGAGCGACGGCGTGGGCAGGGTGTGGTTGTGGACGTCGATCCTCATGCGTGTGTTCTCCAGGGTTATCGCATCACCCGGCCGCCGGCGACATCGATGGTGATGCCGGTCAGCCAGGAGGCCGAGTCGGACGCCAGGAACAGCGCCGCCATCGCCGAGTCGTCGGGTGTGCCGATCCGTTTCAGGGTGGACAGCTGGGTCATGTGCTCGATCAGCTCCTCGGACATGATCGCGGACACACGCTCGGTGAGCGTGGTCGCCGGCGCGATGCAGTTGACCCGCACACCGCTGGCGCCCACCTCGCGGGCCACGTGCTGGGTGAACTGCACCACCCCAGCCTTGGCCGCCGCGTACGACGCGGTGAGGGTGACGTCGATGGTGCGCCCGGCGTTCGAGGCCATGGTCACGATCGCTCCCCGGCCCCGCGCCACCATGCCGGGCAGGAAGGACTTGCAGGCGAAGAAGGTGGCCGTGAGGTTGGAGTCGATGACGGAGCGCCAGTCCTCCTCGGAGATCTCGGCAACGGGGGTGCGCTCCACGAAGCCCCCGGCGAAGGGCATGAGGATGTCGACCGGGCCCAGCTCGCGCTCCACCGTGAGGCGGAGGTCGTCGACGGATGCGTAGTCGGTGGCGTCGACGCTGAGGCCGATGGCCCTGCCCCCCGCCGCGGTGAGCGCGTCCACCGTCCGATCGATCCCCGCCTGGTCGCGAGCCACCACCGCCACCCTGACACCGTTGACGGCCAGGGCGCGGCAGGTGGCCGCGCCGATGCCCTTGGATCCACCGGTGACCACCGCCACTCGACCGGCCAGGTCGGGATAGGTCGGGACCGCGGCCGCAACCACGTCAGTCACCCGGAGGCACCGCCGTGAGCACCTCGGGGTTCACCGGCGAGCGCGGAGGCCGGCCCTGGAGGCGATTGGCGACCTCCTCGGCGACGCGGCGCTGCAGGTCGTCCTGGGCCTCGGCGGAGTAGAAGGAGGCGTGCGGTGTGACCAGGGCGAGCGGGTGGCTGCGCAGCGGGTGGTCCACGGGAAGCGGCTCGGGCTCGGTGACGTCCAGCGCCACCCCCGCGAGGCTGCCGGCATCCAGCGCCGTGACCACCGCATCGAGATCGACGAGCCCACCGCGAGAGGTGTTGACGAGGATCGGGGCACGGCCCATCTGGGCGATGACCGGGGCGCCGATGAGGTGATGGTTCTCTGCAGACAGCGGGGCGTGCAGGCTGATGAAGTCTGCCTGTGCGACCGCGGTCTCGATGCTGTCGGCGCGGGTCACGCCCGCCACGTCCCACTCGCGTAGGAATGGGTCGAAGGCGACCACCTCGAGCCCGAAGGGAAGCGCGCGGGCGGCCACGCGGCGGCCGATCCGTCCCACGCCGATCAGAGCGAGGCGGCGCCCCGCGAGCCGGTGGATGCCGGAACCTGGCACCGTCCAGGCTCCCGCGCGCACCTCCCTGTCCATCTGGGCCACGCGACGGGCCATCGAGAGCAGCAGCGCCATGGTGTGGTCGGCGACCTCGTCGAGGCAGTAGTCGGGCACGTTGGTGACCACCATGCCCAGGCGGGTGGCGGTGGCCACCGGGATGTTGTCGTAGCCGATGCCGTAGCGCGCCACAACGGTGCACGTGGGGGCCGCCGCCTCGAGGACCGCGTCGGTGATCGGCGCGTAGCACACCAGCATGCCGGACACGCCGGCCGCCAGGCGCACCAGCGTCGCCTCGTCGGCGGACGGAGCCTCGACGACCTCCACGCCGAGCGGCTCGAGCACGCCGCGCTCGATGGTGGTTCCACCGAAGACCTGGTCGGTGATCAGTACGCGGGAGGCGGCGGCCGTCATACTTCGCTCCGTTCCAGTAAGTGGAATCAAATTCCTGCACGCGCAATGCGGACAAGGGAGTGTATGACACCGACGGCACCCGCGGGAACCTCCTCCATGCCCTGGTGAACGGCTGGGCGGTGCTGGCCGTGCTCGCCGCCGGCTTCGTCGCGGGATCGATGAACGCCGTGGTCGGGTCAGGCTCGCTGCTGACCTTCCCGGTGCTCCTCTCCCTGGGGTTCGCCCCGGTGGTGGCCAACGTCAGCAACACCGTCGGCCTGTCGTTCGGCAACGTCAGCGGCGCCGTCGGATACCGCCGCGAGCTGCGGGGCCAGCGCGACCGCGTGGGGGCGCTGGTGCTTCCCGCGCTCGCCGGTGCCATCGCCGGGGCGGTGCTGCTCCTCACTCTGCCGCAGGGTGTCTTCAAGGTTGTGGTGGCGCCGCTGATCATCCTCGCCGTGGTGCTGGTGATCCTCCAGCCCTGGCTGAGGACGCATATCCCACCACGGGCCGAGGGCGGCGGAATGGGAGTGCTGCTCCCCCTGGGGGTGTTCGCCACCGCGGTCTACGGCGGTTACTTCGGGGCCGCCCAGGGCGTGATCCTGATCAGCCTGTTCGGGATCCTGCTCAGCGACACGTTGCAGCGTGTCAACGCCCTCAAGAACGTCATCGCCATGGTCGTCAACGGCGCGGCGGCGATCATCTTCGCGGTCTTCGCGCCGGTGTCCTGGGAGCCGGCACTGCTGATCGCCGTGTCGAGCACCGTCGGAGGCCAGGCCGGCGCTTCCTTCGGACGGAGGCTCTCGCCGCTGGCTCTGCGCGGGCTCCTGGTCGTGGCCGGCCTGGTCGCGGTGGTCAAGCTACTCCTCTGACTCGAGCCCGATGGCGCGGATCCCGGCCAGGGCGCACTCGAGGTCCTGCTCGCTGCTCCCCCCGCTGACACCCACGGCACCGAGGCCGCGACCGCCTTCGCGGAGCACGACCGAGCCCAGACCGGGGATCAGCGGAAGACGCGTGAGCCCGCTCACGGCTTCGAAGAATGCCGGGCGCGCCTCTCGCAGATCCCTCAGCGAGGCGCCGTCGCGGTACCACACCGCCGCGCCCAGCGCCTTCGCTTCGGCGATCTGGGGGCTCAGCGCGAAGGCCCCGTCCATGCGCCCCAGGGCGACGAGGTGCCCGCCCTCATCGAGCACGGCGACCGTCACCCGGACGCCAAGGGCGACCGCGCGCTGGTGCGCGGCGGCGATCAGCTCCTGGGCTTTCTGCAGGCTGATGGGCATGCGGTCCTCCTTGGAGTGGGCGGGCGGGTGGGCGGCAGGGCGAGATCACCCTCAGGGCCCACCGCGTGCCCTGCTGGTCGCGGGCACGGCGGTGTCGATGGCCACCCGCCCGGTGTCACCGTCGACCGCGACCAGCGGGTGCGGGGCGGCACCGTCGAGGAGCCCGAACAGGCGGGCCTCGTCGCAGCCGATCACCGCCGGGACGCCCCGCGATCGGGCCACCTCGACGAGGTGAGCGGCGGCGCTCCCCCCGGCCGTGACCAGGCCGCAGGCGCCCCAGAGCAATGGCGCCAGCTGCGGGATGGGGTGGGGCGCGACCACGACCATGCGGGGAAGCGGGACGATGTCGGTGGGCAGGCCACGCACCACCACCGCGACTCCCGCGCCGGACCCCCCGGAGACGGCCTCGCCGAGCACCCCGGCACCTGTGCCGGCGACGGCCGTGTGGATGACGGGCTCCCAGCGGAGCAGGGCTCGGCGGCGCGCGTCGCGGCGCCGCCGGCCGCCGGTCCCAGGCGCAGCCGACGCCAGGGTCTGTCCGACCTCGGCGGCACTCATCGCCCACACGTCATCGGCGCTCCACACCGCGCCCTCCTGACGAAGCCAGGCGACCACGCTGCCGAGCGCGACGAGCAGGCCCGACAGGCCCTCCGCGCTGCTCGGCACCGGGCCCGCGAGGCACTCGAGAGCTGATTCGATGTCGCCCGATCGGAGGGTGGCGAGGGCCTCCGCGGCGCCCCGGCCGGCCGGCTCGACGCCGCGCCAGGCCCTCGCCCGCAGCGCCCGAGCCAGGGCCTGGGCAGCGACCCACGCGGATCCCGCGGCCGCCGCCGTGACCGGCGGCCGCTTGCCGGAGACTCCGGGCAGCGGCGGCGCCGTGGACGCAGGGCCGACGCCGGCGAGGAGCACCGGCAGCATCAGCTCCTCGCCGAGATCCCCCGCGAACGCGTGGACCAGACGGGCCACGCCCGCCGCTCCCTCTCCCGCCACCGTCGGCGTCGCCCGCTCCTCCTCGCGGACGGCGGCGGGGACGGTGGGCCGGCGGGCCGCCCGCTTGGCCTGAAGGAGAACCACCCCGGCGTCGGACGCAGCCCATTCGATGAGGTCATCGCCGAGCCTGGCTCGAACGTTGCGCGCCAGCGTCGCCACCTCCGCGACCACCGCAGTGCCTGCGAGGGCGACGCCGGGCCCCGTGGCTCGCCCGGCGCTGTCGACCAGGGCGGCATCGCCGCGCACCCAGCCGGACAGCAGCGCTGCCGGCGATCCGCGGACCGCCAGGATGGTCACCTCGGCGCGGTCCGTGACCCGGGCTGTGCCGGACACCAGCGGCTCGACGCGGGGCTGCACCAGGACGGCCATGCGGGGGGTTTCGTGCTCCGTGTCCCGGCCCGCCTCCGTCAGCGCCGACGCCCAGACCCCGCGGACCGCCGTGGCCGCCTCGGCTGGGGTGACGCCGACGTACGAGGTGAAGACGCCTGAGTACTCGGGAGACTCCTCGAGCGGCGACGACGAGCGCACCACGAGGTCCTCGCCGAGACCGCGCAGGGCCTCGCCGAGGTCGCTGAGGTCGGGCGTGGGCGACCCCATCAGAGCGAGGCGCGCGGCGTGCACCCCGGACGCAGCCACCTGCGCGGCCGCCGCCTCGAGGATCCCGTCATCCGCACCCACCGGCAGCACCAGCCCGGGCAGGACGGGCAGCCGCGCTCCCAGGGCCGCCGCGAGTCGCGCCGCCTTGCCACCGACACGAGAGGGGTCGACGCTGCCCTCGCTCGACAGCGCGACCAGCTCGATGGCCACGGCGTCAGCCGGCCAGCGTGATCTCGTTGACCGGGAACGTGGTGATGATCTCGGGGCCATCGTCGTGGACGATCAGCATCTCCTCGATGCGCACCCCGAAATCATGCACCTTGCCGTGCTGGGTCTCGAGGGCAAACACCATGCCGGGCTTGATCTCCTGGGGGAAGTCGAGCGACCAGATCCGCGAGATCACCGGCATGTCGTACTGGGCGAGCCCGAGGCCGTGGCCCCAGAGGTTGGCGGCGGCCTGGTCCTCGTCCTCGTAGCCCCACGTCTCCTGGGCGGACGGCCACCTGCTGGCGATGTCCGCGGTGGTGGCGCCCGGCTTGACCGCCTCGATCGAGTCGTACAGCCACTTGAGCGCGATCTCGTAGTACTCGCGGTGCTCAGCGGTGGGCGTGCCGCCGACGCAGTAGGTGCGGTAGTAGCAGGACTTGAAACCATTCCAGGTCAGCGCCGCGAGGTCGATGATGACGATCTCGCCGGGCCGGATGATGCGGTCCGAGAAGTTGCGCCAGTTCGGCCAGGCATTGGGGCCCGACGACACGATGATGTCCTCCACGTCCTCCATGCCGGGGATGTCGAAGAGGTATTTCATCCCGAAGGCGGTCACCTGGTTCTCGGTGAGCCCGGGCTTGAGGAACTTCGAGAACTCATAGTGCAGGGCGTCGCCGATGGCGCCGACGATCCGCATCGCCTCCTGCTCGTCCTGGTTCTTGACCGAGCGCGCCTCCATCATCGGCGTCATCCCGTCGGTCCAATTGACTCCAGCGCGCTCGAAGGCCCTGATCATGTTGATATCGATGAAATCGACGCCCAGCGGCTTGTCCTTGACACCGGCCTCCTCCATCGCCTCCAGGAGTGCCTTGGTGAACTTGCCCACCTGCATGTCTGATGCGGGACCCGCCGCTCCCTTGATCCAAGAGAAGGAGTGCCGGATGTTCTCCTTGCGCAGCCACGGCGAGTGCTTCTCCACGTGGATGCCGATGTCGCCCTGCTCGAACAGGATCGGATCGCCGCCCTCGGTGAGCATCGCGTAGCGGAGGCCCGGCTTGAGGCGGTTCCACCCCGGAGTCAGGGTTGACGTGACATAGCGCACGTTCTCGTCGTACATGAAGAGCATGGCGCCGAGCCCATGGCGACTCATCGCCTCGCGGGTTCGGGCGACGCGGTACTCGCGCATCCGCTGCCAGTTGATGCGCTCCTGCCAGTCCATGCCGACCATGCCGAAGGACATGCGTGAGATCCCTTGAGGTGAACGAGAACGATGCAGAGGGTTCTTCGCCATGGCGGACGGGCGCCCCGCGGGGCGACCCTACATCATGCAATCTGTAAAGGTCAAGAGCCGCGGTGGTGGTGGTGGTGGGCCGTCGCGGCGCCGGCTCCCGGGGCCGGCCACTCCAGCCCCGCAGTGGATCGTCGACAATACAGGGACCCGCGCAACGTCCTCAGGAGAGTCGATGTCCACCCTTGGTGGCCTGCAGATCCGCAGCCTCCGGACTGCCACGGAACGGCTCACGGCGCACGAGATCGTGCGCGAGACACTGCGCCACGCGATCCTCAGCGGCGACCTCTCCGGGGGCACTCGACTGGTGCAGGCCGAGCTGGCAGCACAGCTCAAGGTCAGCACCACTCCGGTGCGTGAGGCGCTGCGCGATCTGGCATCCGACCAGCTGATTCGCTTCCATCCCCATCGCGGTGCGGTGGTCCATGAGCTCGACATGGATGAGCTGCGCGAGATCTACGAGATCCGCAAGGCACTGGAGCCGCTCGCCATCAGGCTGGCGGCCGCCCGAATCACCAAGGCGCAGCTGAAGCAGGCGACAGCGCTCCACGCGCGCATGGAAAAGGAGACCGACCCCGGCGCCTGGGTGGAGGCCAACTGGAAGTTCCACGCTCTGCTCGAGAGCGCCGCGCAGTCCCCTCGGCTGGCGACGTTCGTCAAGAGCGTTCAGGACTCGGCCGCCCTGTATGTCGCCCACGCGGTCCACCTCGAGCCCGGCCGCATCAAGAAGGGAAACGCCGATCATCGCGGCCTTCTCGCGGCGGTGCGGGCCGGCGACGGGGATGCTGCCGCCGACCTCCTGCGCCGCCATCTCGACACCACCTTGCAGGCGATCCTGGCCGCCAGCGCTTCCGCCAAGGCCAAGGCCGGCCGCCCCCGAGCGGCCGCCGGCTCCGTGGGCCGCGCCGCGCGCGTCGGTCCCGCTCGCTAACGCTCCTCGGAAGTCTGCGGTGGCTGGGGGTTGGCGCGGTCGGTCAGCTGTTCGAGCACAGCCAGCACGCAAGCCGGATCCTGGGTGGCGCGCCCCTGTGCCATCGCCGCCTCGTAGAACTGGGCGCTGAGCGTGAACAGAGGTGTCGGGCTGTGGACGCCGTGGGCGAAGTCACGGATGATCTCGATATCCTTCTGGAACAGGTCGACACGCATGGTGGCATCGTCGTAGTCGGCCTCCAGCATGAGGGGCCCGCGCACCTGGAACATGCGCGAGGCACCCGCGCCGTCGCCGATCACCTGCAGCATCTGGCGCTCGTCGAGACCGGCTCGCCTGGCGAGGAGGAAGGCCTCGGCCGTGGACAGGTTGTGAATCGTGACCAGCAGGTTGGCGATGTACTTCAGCTTCGACCCGTTGCCGAACTCGCCCGTGTAGAAGTGCTGGCGCGCCAGGCCCTCGAGCACGGGGCTGACCCGCGCCGCCGCCGATTCGTCGCCGCTGACATACACGATGAGATCCTTGACGCGCGCCTGCGCGCCGGTGCCACTCAACGGACAGTCGAGGACGAGCAGCCCGGCCGGCGCCAGCCGGTCGCGAGCGCGTAGCTTGGCTTCCAGGGGCAGGGTGCTCGTCTCCACCACCACGATGTCCCGGCTGTCTGCGCGGTGGGTGGCCGACAATCCACCCTCGCCGTCGACCACAGCCTCGAGGGCGGCAACGCTGGGCAGGGAGACCACCACCGCGTCCACGCTCTCGGCGACGGCGGACGGCGATGGGGCAATCTCGCCGCCGGCCGCGGCGTGCGCGCTCAGCCGCTCCGGCGCGATGTCGTACCCGACGACGGTAAAGCCTGCCTCCATCAGGTTGCCGCTCATGGCGGAGCCCATGACTCCGAGGCCGAGCATCCCGACTCGGGCGGTCAACGCGCGCTGGCCGCGCGGCGACGCACGGCTAGGAGGTCACCGACCGTGACACCACCGAATCGGTGATGTCCTTGAGGTCGGCATCGTCGAGCAGTGCCTTGCGTTCGAGTGACCGCGCCTTGACCTGCTGGAGGATCTCGAGAGCCTCCTCGTCTGAAGCGGTGACACCGATCCGCTCCAGGCCCTCGACGATGTTGTCGATGCCACTTCCCTTGCCGAGCACGATCCGCGGACCCACCTGACCGACGAGCTCAGGCAGGTAGGGCAGTGATTCGGTGCGGTCCACGTCCCGCACGTTGCGCGCCCAGGTGGCGATGATGCCCGACTCGATGTCGAACAGGCGGCTGCCCGTCACGGCGCGGTTGGAGGGCTGCTGGACACCGGAGAGCTCGCCGACCAGGCGCGCCAGCGGGGTCAGCGATTGCGTGCGAATTCCGAGATCCTTGCCGTACAGGGTGAGGAGGGTCATGACGGTCTCCTCCAGCGGGGTGTTGCCGGCGCGCTCACCGAGGCCGCTGACCGTCACCTGGAGGCAGGACGCTCCTGCCGCGGCGGCGATGACGGTGTTGGCCACACCCATGCCGTAATCCATGTGGAAGTGGGTCTCCAGCGGGACGTGCAGCCGCTCGCGGCTGAGCCGGACGAAACGCTCCACCGCATGAGGGGTGAGCACGCCGAAGGTGTCGACCAGGCCCAGCGAGTCGATGTGGCCGTCGCGTGCCACCGTCTCCACCAGGGTGAGGTAGTCCGTGACCGACGCACGCGTCGCATCGATCGGGAAGAAGGAGACGACAAGTCCGTTGTCGTGGGCGAACTTGGTCGCCTCGATCGACAGCTCGACGGCGCGCTCGACGCTCCAGCGGTAGCCGAGCTCGATGAGGTGCCGGCTCGAGGGGATCTCCATGACCACCCCGGCGACGCCGCAGTCCACGGCAACCTGCACGTCCGCGACCATGCAGCGCGAGAAGGCGTAGATCGTCGAGGGCAGGTCCGCGGCCGCGATGCGCTGCACCGCCTCGGCGTCCGCCGCGGAGACGGCGGGGAGCCCGGCTTCGATGCGGTGCACGCCGGCCTCGGCGAGAGCTTCCGCGATGCGCACCTTGTCATCGGCCGTGAACTCCACACCCGCCTGCTGCTCACCGTCGCGGAGGGTGACGTCGTGGACGGTCACCCGCTCCGGGAAGGCGAACGACCCGGCAACCTCGGGGTCGTGGTTCCACGGGCTCGTGAACCACTGGTCTGTGTGCCAGGGCTCGCTGGGATTGACGGGCGACATGGCTGACCTCCTTGACGGCATCTCCGCCGGCCGTGACCGACCGCATCTGGGGGGGATATTGCAGGATACATCGTGCACGTCCCGCGGCATCACGGGAAGCCGGACCTCGGTCAGCCCAGGGATGGCGCCACTGGTGGCGGCGGTGGCTCAGGCGGTGATGCCGGGGCGCCGCGGGGGAACCACACGGTGACCGTGGTGCCGTGGCCCTCGGCGCTGGCGATGGCCACGTCGCCGCCGGCGGCCCGCGCGAGGCCCTGCACGATGCTGAGCCCGAGGCCGCTGCCCCCCTCCTCGCGGGCCCGCGTCTTCTCCCCGCGGTAGAAGCGCTCGAAGAGGTGGGCGAGATCCGCATCGGCGATTCCGGGTCCCTGGTCTTCGACCTCGATGACGGCGCGGTCGCCGACGACGCGGGTGCGCCACGACTGCGCCGCGCCGGGCGCGTACTGGCACGCGTTGACGAGCAGATTGCGGACGATGGTGGCCAGAGCGTTGCGGTCGATCCTGGCAAGAACGTCCGGTTGCAGTTGCCGCTCCAGCCGCTCCGGCATGCCGGGGACACCCTCGTCGAGGTGATCGGCGACGGCGGCCCCGAGGTCGATCAGCTCCGGAGCGGACGCCTGGCGAGCGTCGACCCTGGCCAGGGTGAGCAGGTCGAGGACCAGGAGGCGCATGCGCTCCGCCTCCTTGGCCATCGCCTCCAGAGCGGCGTCGAGGGCCTGGGCGTCGCGGGTGGCGCCGCGGCGGATGACGTCGATGTAGCCCTTGAGCGCGGTCACCGGGGTGCGCAGCTCGTGCGAGGCGTCGGCGATGAAGCGGCGGGTGCGCTCCTCCGACGCCTGCTGGGCGGCGAAGGACTCCTCGATGCGCGCCGCCATCTCGTCGAAGGAGCGCGCCAGCACGCCGATCTCGTCGTGGCGGCTCTCCACCCCGCTGCGGGCGCGCAGGTCGCCGCCGGCCAGCCGCTGCGCGGTGGCGGTGAGGCGCTGCAGGGGACGCAGCGCGCGGCTGGTGAGGAGCACGCCGGCGATGAGCGCGATCAGCAGCGCCGCCGCGCCGCCCGCGGCCAGCAGCGTCAGCTCGTCGCCGAGCACGCGGTCCTGGGGGGACATCGAGGTGGAGAGCTGGGCGACGCCGCAGACCGTGCCGGCGCTGACCCCGGCACGGATGGGGAAGCCGACCACCAGCTGGTCGTCGCCGGTGGCTCCGCTGACCACGTCGGGGTTGCTGCGCTCCCCGTCCAGCGCGCGCTGCAGCCCCGAGGGATCGAGGCGAGGCAGGTCGGTGGCGGGGGGAGCCTGCGCCGCCACCTGCAGGGCGGAGTCGTAGACGATCACGGCCACGGTGTGCCCCGAGGTAGCCGCCACGGTGGTGGCGACGGTGCGCGCCACCAGGATGACGCCTGGCTGCGTGGTGCAGAGCACGCGGCCTCGCGCCGTGTTCGCGGCGGCTCGCGCCAGCACCGCGCGGGCTGTGGTCATGTCGTCCTGCAGCGAGGCCACCCGCGAGGCGATCAGGCTCTGGCGCAGTGAGATGTACTGGTAGGCGCCGAACCCGGCGAGGAGCACCGCGAGAAGCGCCACGTAGGTCAGCGTCAGGCGCCAGCGCACGGTGTGGAGAAAGGCGAGTCGCCGCCTCGGCCGCTGCGTCGCTCAGCCCTCGCGGCTGGCTGCGGTGGTCAGGCTGCGCAGCCGGTATCCCACTCCGCGCACCGTCTGGATGCGCTCGTGCTGCAGGTCGTCGAGCTTCTGGCGCAGGTAGCGCACATACACCTCGACGTTGTTCTCGTCGCCGAAGAAGTTGAACCCCCAGACCTCGTCGAGGATGCGCTGGCGGGGCAGCACCTGGTCGGCGTTGATCGCCAGGTAGAGAAGCAGATCGAACTCGCGGGCGCTGAGCGTGATCGCCCGCTCGCCGACGGTGACGTCGCGCGTGCCGGTGTCGATGGTGAGGTCACCGGCGCGGACCATCCGTGACTGCGAGGGATCGCGGCGGCGCATCACCGCCCGGATGCGGGCCAGCAGCTCGCCGAAGTCGAACGGCTTGACCAGGTAGTCGTCAGCGCCGAGCTCGAGTCCCTGGATGCGGTCGCCGGTCTCGTCGCGCGCGCTGAGGATGATGATGCCGCGGTGCGGATCACCGGCGATGGCGCGGCACATCTCCCAGCCGTCCATGCGCGGCATCATCAGGTCGACGATGACCAGGTGCGGCTTGAACTGGCTGACGGCACGCAGACCGGCGTGACCGTCGGCCGCCAGCTGCACCTCGTAGCCCTCGTGGCGCAGTCCCAACGAGATGAAGTCGCGGATGCTCTGCTCGTCGTCGACGACGAGGATCCGCGTCGGCTCGGTCACCTCGCGAGTATAGGAGCGGATTTGTGCTGATCCGGCCTGGTTGCGGCGCATTCTCAGCGACCTCTCAACCACCGCCGGGAGCGCGGCGGAGCGGGCGGCTAGACTTGCTGCGCCGTGTCGCAGGTGCTCCGCCATGTCCGTCGCCCCGGCCCGCTGGTGGCCATCTCGCTGGCATACCTGGTGGCGGCGGCGGGGATCATGATCTGGCGCGGCATCTCCGTCTCACCGGATTACCTGCTCTTCGTGCTCATCCCGGTGGCCCTGCTCAGCGGCCGCTTTCTCGGTTTCCTGCGCGACTGGGTGCCGTTCGTGGTCATCTTCCTGGGCTGGGAGGCGATGCGCGGCGTGGCTCCCAAGACCGGCTTCGCGCCCCACGTTGCAGACCTCGCCCAGATCGAGACCGCGCTGTTCGGCGGACACCTGCCGACGGCCGTGTTGCAGCAGGCCCTGAACGTCGGCACCCTCGGTCGCGTGCTCTCCTACGCCGCGACCGTCGTGTACTTCTGCCACTTCGTCTTCCCGCTGGCGGTGGGCATGGTGCTCTGGCTGGTCGATCGCGTGCAGTTCGTGCGCTTCACCACCGCGCTGATGGGGATGGCGCTGGTGGCGTTCGTGATCTTCCTGCTGCTGCCCACCGCACCTCCGTGGTACGCCGAGCAGCAGGGTGTGCTCAGCGGCTTCACCAAGATCATCGGCACCACGCTGCCGAGCTCGGTGTCGCCGTACTACCACGGGCTCAACCCCAACCCGGTGGCAGCCTTCCCGTCGCTGCACGCCGCCTTCCCGTTCCTGGGATTCCTGGCGCTGCTACGGGTCTATCCGCGGGCCGCCTGGCTGGCCTTCGCGTGGTGCATCGCCGTGTGGTTCAGCGTGGTGTTCCTCGGCGAGCACTACGCCGTCGACGTCATCGGCGGGGTGGTCCTGGCCGCGCTGTCCTGGTTGGTGATGATGCGCGTGGCGGTGCCGCGGGTCGCCGTGCTGCGGTCGCAGCCGGACCCCGGTGCCGGCGCACGATCCCCGGAGACGGCCGTTGCCTGAGACGGCGGGGCGCGTCCTCCTGCCCGACGCTCTGTCGGCGGCCGAGGTGCACGCACACACCCTCGCCAGCGACGGCATGGTGACGCCGGTCGACCTGGTGCGCGCGGGGGCAGCGGCCGGCTTGCAGGTGGTGTGTATCACCGATCACGACACCATCCCCGACCTCGGCGAGGCCATCGAGACCGGCCAAACCCTGGGCGTCGACGTGGTGCGCGGCGAGGAGGTGACCTGCGTCTTCCCACCGGGGACGCACATCGTCGCGCTGTTCATCGACAGGCAGATCCGTATGCACATGTCGGTGGAGGACACGGTCGACGCCATCCACGACCAGGGCGGGCTGGCGATCGTCGCCCATCCGTTCATGCCCACCTACTTCGCGTCCATGTCCGAGCGGCGGCTGGAGAGGCTGCTCGAGAGCCGGACGGTGGACGGCATCGAGCTGCGCCACACCGCCCCCGTGCTGCCCGGGACGTGGAAGCGCCTCGACGAGTTCTACTCGGCCCGCCGCGAGCAGCTGGGGGCCGTGCTGGGAGCCGGCGACAGCCACTTCGGTGGGGCCGACATCGGCCGGGTGGTGACGGTGTTCGAGGGCAGCGGTGCTCTCGGGCTGCGGTCGTCGCTGGAGAGACGAGCGACGTCGCCGCGGACGGGGATCCGGCCCGCCCCGCCGCGGCTGCGAGCCCGCCTCGCCCAGCAGCAGCGCGCCATGATCTGGCTCTCCCACCAGCGCCGCACGGGGCGCGTGGGACAGGGGGTGGGGCCTCTGCGCTGAACGTGTGGGCCGGGGTGGGACGGGCTGGTCGGTAGAATCGGCCCCGGGCCCGCTTAGCTCAGCTGGTCAGAGCAGAGGACTCTTAATCCTAAGGTCCAGGGTTCGAATCCCTGAGCGGGTACCACGCGGCGCATCTCGTCACGTCCTGGGCATCGCTACATGCTGCCCACAATCGCCCGATGCCGATCTCGCGCCGCCCAGCCCTCGCAGTGTGATCGGCTTTCTCACCCATCTCAACGGGACCCTCTCGCCGGCAGTGCGTCGGGGGTCCAGGTCTCCCGCTTCCTGGCGGGTGCCCTTCCCGCGCTGGCTCTCTGGGCGGGGGTCCTGATCCTGGTCGGCGATCTCGTGGGGCGACCGGCCGCGAGCCTGATCAGCCGCGTCGACACCGTGATCCTGACCGGTGCCCTGCTGCTCCTTCTCGGCGTGGGCGCCTTCACAGTGGTGCGCCGCATCCCCGCGACCGCATCGACGTCTTCGCAGTGGACTACCGATCGGCGTTGCGAGCTCGTCGCTACGGCAGCTCGGACGGCTCCGGAGTCTCGGACGGCTCGGAGGTGTCGGAGGGCTCGGGGGACTCCGACGTCTCCCCCGACTTGGCATGAGACGCGCCGGTGGTGCCACTGTGGCCGTGGTTGGCCTTGGCGACGGCGCTGACGCAGTCGCCGTGGGCATCTCCCGGCCCGGTGGGGCAGGCGGCAGCGGCGCTGGCGACGGCGGCGCCGTGGTTCGCACCGGACCCGGCGCGCTGGGGGTCGGCCGAGTTGGTGGAACCGGAGGATGTGGACGTCTGCGCCACCGTGCTGACGCAGGCGCCATGGCTCCCGGGAAGTTTTGAAGCGCACGACGACGCCGCGTTGCTGACCATGGTCCCATGGCTCGCCGTCAGGCTGGCGCCGAGGGCGGTCCCGCCCCCCAACGCCAGGCAGGCGACGCCGATGGCGACACCGACGCGAATCGGGCTCGTGCGCTTCAGGTTCACGGGCGGTGAGCGGCTGCTGTCGCCAGACCCAGGGCACTGTTCGCCGACCCCTGCGAGGTGCCCGAGCCGGAAGTCCCTGAGCCGCTTTGGCCGTGGTTGGCCTTGGCGATGACGCTGACACAGTCGCCGTGGGCATCGCCCGGACCGGTCGGGCACGACGCGGCGGCGCTGGCGACGGCGGCGCCGTGGTTCGCACCCGAGCCGGCGCCCTGGGGCCCGGCAGAGTTGGTGGAACCGGACGACGTGGACGACTGCGCCGCCGTGCTGACGCAGGCGCCGTGGCTGCCGGCCGGGGTCGTGGCGCAGGAGGCGGCAGCGTTGCTGACCGTCGTCCCGTGGCCGGCGGTGAGACTGGCACCCAGGGCGGTCCCCCCTCCCAGGGCGAGGGCGGCAGCGCCGATCGCCACGCCCATGCGGATCGGGCTCATGCGCTTCAGGTTCATGCGTCGTGCCTCATGCGTGGCGGAGGTGCGGAATCGTGCTGCCGGCGGGGCGGGGACCGCCAGGTGGCGGCCGATCACCCCGCGCAGCTCGGCCTCGACCCAGTGGTCGAAGCCGTCATCCACACCGTCGCCGTGGTTGCTCATCGCAGGAAGGAACCGCCGAGGCCGCCGGAGTACTCACCGTCCGCGATGGACTGGTCGCCAAGGCGCTGGCGCAGAGCCCTGCGAGCGGCGATGAGCCGGGACGCCACCGTCCTCTCCGGGACGCCCAGGGCGACGCCGATCTCGCGATTGCTGTAGCCGTGGAGGTGGCGGAGCACGATCGCGGCGGACTGGCGCGGCGGCAGGCTGCGCAGCGCGGCTACGAGGTCGCTCCGCTCCACCACGGCTGCCGGATCCGGGGGAGCTCCTGGGGAGCCCAGCCGGTGAAGGATCTCGCGAAGGCGCTCACGGCGGCCGTGGCTGATGGCGACGTTGACGGCGATCCGGTGTACCCAGGCCTCTGCGGGTGCGTCGGGCTTCCAGCGCGACCAGGCCCGGAATGCGCGGACGAAGGCGTCCTGCGCGCAGTCCTCGGCGGCGCCGGGGTCACCGAGGATGCCGGTCAGCGTGGCCCGCACGCGCGGGTAGGCCACCGCGTAGAGCCTCTCGAAATCGTCGCGGTCGCCCGGTCGGTAGGCGCTCGGAATCTCCGCCTCCACGGTCGCGAAGTGTAGGCATACCGCGCGGCGTCCGCCCGGGATGTCGGCGCTCTGTGGCGCGGGACGGACCCGGTACAGTCGAACGATGTCCACCACGCTCGACGGCACCGTGGCGCTCATCACCGGCGCCTCCAGCGGCATCGGCGAGGCCACCGCATTGGCGCTGGCGCGCGAGGGCGCCAGGGTCGCCATCGCGGCGCGCCGCCGAGATCGGCTGGAGGCGCTCTCGGCGCGCATCAGCCAGGCTGGGGGCGCCGCGCTGCTGCTGGAGACCGACGTCACCGACGATGCTCAGGCTGGCGCGGCACTGCAGCGAACGATGGAGGAGTGGGGCCGGCTCGACGTGCTCATCAACAACGCCGGGGTCATGCTCCTCGGACGGATCGAGAGAGCTGACATCGCGCAGTGGAAGCACATGCTCGACCTCAACGTCGCCGCGCTCATGACGCTGACCCATGCCGCTCTTCCGCACCTGCTCGAGGCGGCGCGGCAGGAGCCGCGGAGGTGCGCCGACATCGTCAACATCAGCAGCGTCGCCGGTCGTGTGGCCCGACAGGGCAGTGGCGCGTACAACGCCAGCAAATGGGCGGTGAACGCGTTCAGCGAGGCGCTGCGCCAGGAGGTGACCGGGCGGCACCTGCGGGTCGGTCTCGTCGAACCCGGCGCGGTCGACACCGAGCTGGCGTCGCACAACACCGACCCGGAGGTGCTGGCGCGCATGCGCGAGAGATTCGGGGCCATGGAGAGGCTGCGCGCCGAGGACATCGCGGAGGCGATCGTCTTCATGGTCACCCGTCCGCGCCACGTCGCCGTCAACGAGATCCTGGTCCGCCCGACCGAGCAGACGGAGTGAGCCGTTTGTTGAGGTCCCGCCTATGCGGGTGAGCGCGGCTCCCCTCTGCGCCCGGTGCGGCGCCGGGCGATGGCCAGCGTCCCCATCAGAAACGCGCCGAGGCCGAGCAGCGCGATCCCGACCCCTGCCGTGGGCGCCCCGTCAGAGCCCGTTGCCGGGACCGAGATCGGCGCCACCGACGCGGTGGGTGTGGGTGTCGCCACGGAGAAGGAGATGACAGCGCTGGGACCGGGCGCGTCGATCGCCTCGGCGTAGCCGCTCACCGCCGACGAGTGGAAGTCACCGCCGCCGCCGCCGCCACCACCGCCCCCCTGGGCGACGGGAGCGGTGTGGGTGATTCCCGACGCCGGGGGCAGGCAGGCCCCAAGGGTCAGGCAGTCGCCGCCGCCGCCGCCGCCGCCACCACCCTGGTAGCCGCCACCGCCGCCACCGCCGGACGATTGCCCGTCATTGAACTGGGGAAGGCCGCCCTTGCCGCCGCAGCCGCTGTTGTTGACGGTGTTTCGCGTGGTGCCGGCAGATCCCGGACCGCCACCGTCGGCACCAAGTCCTCCCGCGCCACCGGCCACGCTGGTGCCGGCACCACCACCACCGCCGCCGGCGGGAGAGCCCGCGGTCCCAGCGCTGGGCGGGCTGCTGGCGCCGGGCTGTGACCCGCCGGCGCCGCCGTCCGGGGTGAGCGATGCCGCAGTTTGCGAGGCGATCAGCAGCGGAGCATCGGAGCCGTTGCCACCGCCACCGCCCCCGCCGGCCACCAGGATGAACGAGCTCGGCGCCCCGGCGGCAAGGTTGCCGTCATTGCCGAAGTCGCCTCCGCAGTTGGTGAACGGCGTGGTCGCCTCCGTGGTGCGCAGGTCGGTGGCCCCACCGCCGCCGCCGGCGTAGTTGGCGCCGTCGCCGTTGCCGCCCCCGTGAGCGCCGCCGTTGAGGCCGCCGGCTCCGCTGGTGAAGGTGGTGCCCCCCGCGCTCCCGTTGCCGCCGACGTAAACCCAGATCACCTGACCACCTGTCACCGCCACGTCGCCGGTCACCTGCATGCCGTGGCCTCCCGCACCGCCAATCCCGGCAGTCACCCCGCCGGTGCCCGTGAGCCCGTCACCGCCCGTGGCCCCGGTGAGGACCGCGTGGATGAACGTGACCCCTGAGGGCACGGTGAAGCAGTTCTCGCCGGGGGTGGCATAGGTTGTCGGGTTCGCGGCCAGCACCGGGCACGTGACCGCTGACGCCCGCTGCGGGCTAAGCAGGCCGGCGGTGGTCGCCCCCGCTCCCGCGAGGATGGCGATCGCGGCCGGAAGCGCCAGGGCGCGCCTCGGACGGCGGGTGATGCTGGTCATCGATGGTGCCTCACAACCCCAAAACAACGGTCGTAGCCGGAACTGTACGGTATGGCAAATCGGAAAGGGGTGGCCGGCGCCACCTAGACTGCGATCCCGATCGTGGCGATGAGAGGCGATGCGAGTGCTGGTGACGGCGCCGCGCAGTGAGCTGGGCCGGGTCGTCGTCCGCGCCCGCGGCGACGACCGGGGGCGGGGGGCGCCGGTGGTCATCAACATCGCGCTCCAGGAGCCCAACACCCTGCTCCACGACGGCCGCGCCTGGTGGCGGGAGCCGGCAGCGCACATCATCGCCTCCACCCGCCGCGTGCTCGCCGCCGCCGGACGTGACCGGGCGGCGTTCCTGGTGCACGCCAGCTACGCCTTCCTCCAGGGAGCGGAGAGCGGCGCGAGCGCCGGGCCCCGAATGGCGCCCATCATCGAGGCGGCACGTGAGGCGGAGAGGCTGGTGCTCGACAGCGCCACCCCGGCGTGCGTGGTGCGTCTCGGCTACCTCTACGGCCCGGAGTGGCGCGACCTCCGCGCCTATCGAACCGCCTTCCGGCTGGGGCGGCCGTACTGGGCCGGTCCGCGCCGCAACCTGCAGCACCACCTCTTCGGCGACGACGCCGCCCGCGCCCTGGTGACGGCGGCGCAGCGCCGCTCCTCGGGGCGGGTCACCTACGCCACCGACGGCACGCCCACCTCCTTCGCCGAGTTCATGGACGACTTCGCCCGCCTGGTGGGTCGCTCCCGGCCGCTCCACCTCCCCGGCGCCTCCCGCCTCCTGGTCCGCGCCGTGGTGCGCGAGACCCACATGGAGATGGTGGAGATGGCCGCCACCGGTCCGGCGACCCCGCAGTTGCCGGGCTGGCGCCCGCGCATCCCCGACCATGGCGCCGGCCTGGCCGAGGTCGTCGCGGCGTGGGAGCACACCCGCTGACGCCCGTCCCCCGCCTCCTGCCCTTCGTGGTCTTCGCCGCGGGCGCGGGCTCGCTGGCCACCGAGATCTGCGCCTCGCGCCTGCTGGCGCCGTACTTCGGCAACACCACCGTGGTGTGGGCCAACGTCATCGGCCTCATCCTCGTGTACCTGTCTGTCGGCTACTGGCTCGGCGGCCGCGTCGCCGACCGCCACCCCCATCCGCGGGTGCTCGGCGCCATCCTGCTGGTGGCGGCGGCGGCGCTCAGCGTGCTCCCGTTCGTCGCCCGTCCCTTCCTGCAGCTGGCACTCCAGGGGTTCAGCGCGCTCAGCATCGGCGTGGTGGCGGGCTCGTTCTTCGCCACCCTGCTGCTCTTCAGCGTGCCGGTGTCGCTGCTCGGCATGGTGTCGCCCTTCGCCGTGCGCCTGGCGGTGCGCGACGTGGGCACCGCGGGCAGCGTGAGCGGGCGGCTCTCGTCGCTGACCACCATGGGGGCGATCGTCGGCACCTTCGCGCCGGCGCTGCTGCTCATCCCCGCCATCGGCACTCAGCGCACCCTGCTCTGCGCGGCGCTGCTGGTCAGCCTGGCCGCCTTCCCGCTGCTGCCCCGTCGCGCCCCCATCGTCACCGTGGTGGTGGCCGGGCTGATGCTGATCCCGCCGGGCGCCGTCAAGCCGGTGGCGGGGGCGGTGCTGGAGCGCGAGACGGAGTACCAGTTCGTGCAGGTGGTGCACACCCCGGACGGGCGCACCGCCCTGCGCCTCGACGACGGCATCGCCGACCAGTCGGTGTACCGGCCCGGCACGGTCCTGACCGGCGGGGAGTGGGACATGCCGCTGGTGGTGCCGCCGCTCCTCGACCACCCCATGCGGCGCGCCCTGATCATCGGCAACGCCGGTGGCACCATGGCCCGCGCGCTGGCTCGCGAGTACCCCGGCGTGCAGATCGACGGCGTGGAGCCCGACCCGGCGGTCAGCGATGTCGGCCGCCAGCTCATGGGCATGGGACAGGTCCCCGGGCTGCACGTCATCGAGGGGGACGGCCGGGCGTTCCTGGCGACCACGAGCTCGCGCTACGACCTCATCATCGTCGACGCCTACCGCCAGGCCTACGTGCCCTTCTGGCTGGTCACCCAGGAGTTTTTCTCGCTGGCCCGCGCCCACCTCCAGGGGGGCGGCGCGATCGCCTTCAACATGGCCAGAGTTCCCAGCGACGACCGCCTCGCACAGGCGGTCAGCGGGACCCTGGCGACGATCATGCCGGACGTGCGGGTCTGGCCGGCGCTGAGCTTCAACGAGCTGGTGGTGGGCTTCGACCGCGCCCTCTCACCGGCGGTGCTCCAGGCGCGCCTGGCCACCCTGCCGGCGCCGCTGCAACCCCTCATCCCGCTGGTGTCCACCCAGCTGCGCGGGGTGACGCCGTCGCCCGACCCGCTCACCGACGACCACGCCCCGGTGGAGTGGCTCACCGACCGCGCGCTGCTCGAGGAGATCGCCGCGGGCGGGCACTTCTCCGAGGACCTCCTGCCCACCCGGCCCTGACGCTCGAGCCGGCCGGGTCGTACGACCAACGATCGAGGTGTCCCGAACCCGATCTGGTCCAGCATGGGCGGGACATGACAGCAGCCAGCAGCTAGGCTGCGATGACCATGACGCTGCTCGATGAGGAGCGCGCCACCAGCCCGGCGACGGAGACGGAGGCGGAGCCGCGCGTCGCGCCGCGGCGTCCCCGGGGCCTGCTCCGGCGCGTGCTGCACAACGAGGTGGTCCGATTCGCCGCGGGGGGCCTGCTGGCCGCCTGCCTGGTGGGGGCGGGCACCTTCATGGTGGTCAGCCGCGACGCCGAGAACCAGGCGGTCGGCCATGCCAAGGACATCACCCAGGTCGAGGGCGTGGGCATCGTCCAGCCGGCCCTCAGCGACTCCCTGCTGAGCCGGGATGTCGCCTCCATCGCCGCCCTCGACAGGATCGTCAGGCAGCGCATCCTCAGCGGCGACCTGGTCCGCGTCAAGCTGTGGAGCGCCGCCGGCACGGTCATCTACTCCGACGAGCCCCGCCTCATCGGGCGGCGGTTCACGCTGGGCAGCGCCGAGCTCGCGTCGCTGCGCAGCGGCACCGTCGACGCCGGCGTCAGCGACCTCACCGACGCCGAGAACCAGTACGAGCGCAGCTTCGGCAAGCTGCTCCAGGTCTACCTCCGGGTGCACACCCCGGCCGGTGTGCCGCTGCTCTTCGAGACCTACCAACGCTACCAGGCGATCACCCAGTACCAGCAGTCGGTGTGGGCGTCGTTCCTGCCCGTGCTGATCATCGGCCTGGCCACCCTCCTGGTGGTGCAGATCCCCCTGGCGGTGGGGATGGCGCGACGCCTGCGCACCTCGCTCGCCGAGCGCGAGGCGCTGCTCGAGCGGGCCATCAACGCCTCCGAGCAGGAGCGCCGCCGGATCGCTCGCGACCTCCACGACGGGGTGGTGCAACGGCTGGCGGCGGTGACCTTCTCGCTGAGCGCCCTGGCGCGCCGGCTCACCTTCGGAAGCAGGCGCGACTCGGCGCCGCCCTCCGCCCTGTCGGACGTCACCCACGCCGCCGGGGAGACGCGGGCGGCGATGCGCGACCTGCGCACCCTGATCGTCGAGATCGCTCCGCCCAACCTCCACGCCGAGGGCATCGACAACGCGCTGCGCGACCTCCTCGAGCCCCTCTCCCAGAGCGGGGTGCGCGTCAGCCTGGAGGCGCCGCACGACATCGCGCTGCCGGCGGCGGCCACCACCCTCCTCTTCCGGGTGGCCCAGGAGGCGCTGCGCAACGCCGGCAAGCACGCCGAGTCGCGCCACGTCGACGTCCGCCTCGAGAACCACGGCACCGGCGTCCAGCTGGTCATCAGCGACGACGGGCGCGGGTTCAGCGCGGAGGACCTCGATCGCCAGCGCCGCGACGGCCACGTCGGGCTCAGCCTGCTCCGCGACCTGGTGGCCGACGCCGGCGGCGCGCTCCATGTGGACTCCCATCCCGGCGCCGGGACGCGGGTGTCGGTGGAGGTGCCGTGCTGATGGCCGCGACCATCCGCCTGGTGATCGTCGACGACCATCCGCTGGTGCGGCGCGGCCTCTGCGAGCTGTTCGGCGGGGAGGACGATTTCGAGGTCCTCGAGGCGGTGGGCGACGGCCAGCAGGCGGTGAGCACCGTGCTGGAGCGGCAGCCCGACGTGGTGCTCATGGACATCTCCATGCCGGGGATGGACGGGATCGAAGCCACCCGCCGCCTGCTCGCCGTCCGCCCGGAGACGCGGGTGGTCGTGCTCACCTCGTTCGCCGACCACGAGCGCGTCATGGAGGCGCTCGACAGCGGGGCCATCGGCTACATCCTCAAGGAGGCGGAGAGCGATGAGCTGCTGCGCGGGGTGCGCGCCGCCGCCGCCGGCGATTCGCCGCTGTCTCCGCGTGCCGCCCGTGCCGTGCTCACCGCGCGACGGGGGCGGCGGCCGTTCGACGAGCTCACCAGCCGCGAGCTCGATGTGCTCAAGCTGGTCGCCCGCGGGCTCAGCAACAAGCAGATCGCCTGGCGCCTGGCCATCAGCGAGAAGACGGTCAAGGCGCACATGACCAGCATCTTCGGGCGCATCGGTGTCGCCGATCGCACCCAGGCGGCGCTGTGGGCGCAGCGCCACGGAGTGGTGTGAGCCACGTCTTAAGACCTTCGGACATTGCCCGGCCGGCCGATGCCTGCTGAATACTTGGAGCAACGCCAACTTCGGAGGAACGACATGCGAACCATCACCATCTGCCGCATCGCCGGCGGCGCCGCGGTGCTGGTCATCGCGGGATGCGGCGCCGACACCACCAGCTCATCGAGCGCGGGTGGCGGGGGCGGCCAGGCTGCCACGTCGAGCGTGACCATCAAGTCGGCGTCGGTCACCGGCCGCGGCACCGTCCTGGTGGCCGGCTTCAACGGCATGACGCTGTACCAGTTCTCGCAGGACAAGGCTGGAAGCGGAGCCAGCGCGTGCACCGGGGGATGCATCAGCACCTGGCCGCCGCTGACCGTGCCCAGCGGCACGACCCCCACCGCCGCCTCGGGGATGAGCGGTCAGCTGAGCACGATCACGCGCACCGACGGCAAGGGCATCCAGGTGACGTACAACGGCCTGCCGCTGTACTTCTACTCCGGAGACACCAAGCCGGGCGACGGCAACGGCAACTACCCGGGATGGTCGAGCGTGTCGCTCTCCTCCTCCGGGGGGTCCGCCCCGACGGCCACGCCGCTGGCGCCGGGCGGCTACTGAGGCGAGCGCGTCAGCGGGTCAGATGACGCCCTGGCCGATCGCCGACTCGATCCAGGGCACCACCTCCTCGAGCATGTCGTCGAGCGAGGTGGTGGCCTCGAATCCCAGCACGGTGCTGGCCTTGGTGGTGTCGGGGATGCGGCGCTGCACGTCGTGCTCGAAGGGCGTGTCCGACACGTAGCGGAAGGGTTCGCCGGCGCCGCGGATGCGCCGCCAGATCTTCTCGGCGAGCTCCAGCACGGTGGTGCTCTGCGCCGTCGAGAGGTTGAAGTCGTCGTTGAGCGCCCGGGGATGCTCCATGGCGGTGACGATGCCCCGGGCCAGGTCGCCGCCGTAGGTGTAGTGGCGCGTCTGCTCGCCGCTGCCGAGGATGTGCAGCGGGTCCTGCCCCTTGAGCACCTTCTGCACCAGGTCGGGGACCACGTGGCTCATGGCCAGCTTGACGTTGCCGCTGAGGATCTCCACATCTCCCAGGGCACGTCCCTCGCCCACGCCGACGCAGTTGAACGGGCGCACGATCGTGTAGGGAAGGTGGTACTGGTCCCAGGCGGCGCGCGCGTAGTACTCCACGGCCAGCTTCTGGAAACCGTACGACGACAGCGGCGGCGGGATCTCCCGCTCCGAGCCCTCCGCCGAGGGCCACGACATCGCCGACTCGAACACCATCGAGCTGCTGATGTAGGTGACCTTCTCGAGCCTGCCGTCGCGGCGGGCGGCGATGGCCGCATCGCAGGAGGCGGCCATGATGCGCTCGTTGGTGGCCAGCAGGTCGTATGCGTAGGTGTGGAAATAGGAGATGCCGCCGATCATGGCCGCGCCGGCGATGAGCTGGTCGCACCCGGCGAGGAGGTCGGTGAGCAGGCCCACGTCGCGCGCGTCGCCCTCCACGAAGGAGTAGGACGGGTCGTCGTCATACGACTTGGCCACGCGTCCGTACTTGGAGAGGTTGTCGACGCCCACCACGGTGTGCCCGCGGCGGAGCAGCTCCTCGACGATGTAGCCGCCGATGAACCCCTGCGACCCGGTGATCAGAACCCTGCTCATATGCCTGCCTGGCCGTCCTCTCTGTCGCCCTCCCAGGCGCGGGGATGGACGCGATAGCCGGCGCGCATGGGCTCACGGCGCCGCCCCAGCGCGGCCAGGTACCAGCGCAGGTAGCGCGGAATCCATTCGCGCACCTTGAAGTTCGACTGCCCGTGGCTGCGGTCCAGCCAGATGGTGGGGATCTCGGCGATGGGCAGGCCGCGGCGGTGCGCCTTGGCGATCATCTCGATGCCCAGCTCGAAGCCCGCGTCCGAGGCGATGCCGACCTCGCGGATGAAATCGGTGGAATACGCCTTGAAGGAGTTGGTGGGGTCGTGGGTCCCGACCCGCGCGACGAGGTGCAGGGAGACCCCCGCGAGCCGGGAGACCAGGCCCTTGAGGCGAGGACCACCGACCTGCTGGCCACCGCGCATGTAGCGCGACGCCGCCGCCACCACCACGCCGCGCTCGACGAGCCGGGTGAGCTGATCGATCTGCATGGGGTCGTCGGACCCGTCCGCCATGGTCACCACGGTGACGTCGGCGGCGACGTGCTGGATCCCGAAGCGCAGCGCCGCCGCCGGCCCGCGGCCCGCAGTGTTGAGCAGCGGCACCACGCGGTGATCGCGCCGCCGGTATTCCTGGACATACGGGGCGGTGGTGTCCTCGGGCGTGTCGTAGACGACCAGCACCTCGCAGGGCAGCTTCACCGACTCGAGGATGCGATCCAGGCAGTCGTTGATCTCCGACCCCTCGTTGTAGGCCGGGATGACGATGGAGACGCGCGGCCTCATATGAGCACGCCGTGACCGCGGATGTTGAACACGTCGACCACGGGAAGCGACACGTCGAGCGTCGCGTAGCGCTTGTGGGGCGCGCCGATGATCACCAGGTCGACACTGTCGAGCAGCTCCTCCTGCGACACCAGGTCCGGGTCGGCGGTGACATAGGGATCGGCGCAGACCACGTGCTTGGCCTTGAACGCCAGGATGCGCTTCAGCTTGTAGGCCAGCGACGAGCGGATGTCGTCGGACTCTCCCTTGAAGGCGGTGCCGAGGATTCCCACCCTGGTGGTGGCGAGGTCGAAGCGCCGCTCCAGGCGGGCCACCACGTACAGCGGCAAGCCCTCGTTGATCATCATGCTGGTGTGTCCGAGGGTGAACTGGTTGTTGTTGAAGGCGGCCAGCTGCATGGTGTCCTTGAACAGGCAGGGGCCCGCCGCGAAGCCCGGTCCGGGCATGTCGGCGGCGCGCGGGTAGTTGAGCATCAGCGCACCGCGGATGCGCTCGAAGTCGAGGCCGAAATCGTTGGCCATCATGAACAGCTGGTTGGCCGCCGCGAAGCGGATGTAGCGCCAGGTGTTGGTGAACAGCTTGGCCAGCTCCGCCTCCTCCGGCTGCAACTCGATGAGCTCCGGGGCGAGGCGGCCGAACAGCTGGCGCGCCCGCGCCATCCCCGCGGGCGTGCGCGCGGAGATGATCTGGGGCAGCTCGCGCAGCTCGGTCATCGACCTCCCCTGGGCGATGCGCTCGGGACAGAAGCAGACCAGGTTGTCGAGGCCGCGATCCGCCAGGTAGCGCTCCACGAGCGCCGTCACCCCCGGGTAGATGGTGCTGCGCAGCACGATCACCTGGCCGGGACCGAGGTGGTCGGCGAACTCCGCGATCGCCCTGACCACGGCGTTGGGGTTGGGGTTGAGGTGCTCGTCGACCGGGGTGCCGATGACCACCACCACGTACTCCGCGCCGGCGATCACCTCGGCCGCGGTGGTCGCGGTCAGGCGCGAGGCCGCGGTCAGCTCCGCCAGGGGCTCCTCCGCGCCCTCTTCGGCGAAGGGCAGGCGCCCCTGGTTGACGGTGTCGACCGCCGCCTGGTTGGTGTCGAAGAGCGCCACACGCAGCCCGCACTGGCCGAGGACGATGCCCAGGGGCAGCCCGACATGGCCGCATCCCCCCACCACCACGACGTCGTGCTGGAAGCGCGGGGCGGCGCTCGTGCCGGCAGCGCGGGACGGCGCTGGGACAGGAGGCGAAGCGTTGACCGACATCGACGACAGCCTCTCATGGGAAGGGGAGATGCCCCACCTTGACCGGCCGAATCCTAGCTGGTGGCGGGTTCTCGACGAACGAAGCGACGCCGGCGGACGGGCCAAGGCATGGCTGTTTCTCACCCATCCGGGGCCGTCGCTGCTGGTCACGGCGGTGGTCGTCGCCGCCGCCGGATTGCTGACCCGACAGCTGCCGTCGGCGCGCACCGCGCTGGGGCTCACCCTGGTCATGCTCCCTGGCCAGCTGGCCATCGGTGCGCTCAACGACTGGGCGGACGCCTGGTCTGACAGCGACTCCAAGCCCTTCAAGCCGATCGCCCGGGGGGAGGTCTCCCGCGGTGCCGCCCTGGCTCTGGCGCTGGGCGGCTTCGCGCTCTCGCTCGCCACCGCCGCCTGGCTGGGGCGCGACGTGCTCGCCGTCGACGCTCTGGGCGTGGCCGCCGGGGTGGCGTACGACCTCGGCCTGCAGCGCACCCCCGCCGCCGTGCTGGCCTGGTGGTCCGGGCTGGCGACGGTCCCCCTCCTCGCCATGGTGGTCACGGGACGGTCGCGCGGGGCGGTGGAGAGCGCGCTTCTCGCCGGCTTCGTGGCGCTCGCGCTCCAGCTCGCCAACGGCCTTCCCGACACCGAGGGTGATCGGCGCACTGGGGCCCGAACGCTGGCGTCCGTCCTCGGGGCCGGCGCCTCGCCCGGGGTGACCAGCGCGTCCCTGGCGGCGGCCGCGCTCTACATCGTGGCGGTGCGGGCGCCGCTCGGGCAGAGCGCTCTGGCCCTGGTGGCGGCGGGGCTGATCGCCGCCGGGGCGGTGGTTGCCCTGCTGCCGCGCACAGCTCCGCGCCTGGCCTTCCCGCTGCTCGCGGTGGTCACCGCCGCTGCCGCCGTCACCTGGCTGGCGGCGCTGCCTCCACCGTGAGGGCGCGGGCGACGATGATCCACGCTGGTCGCCGCCGCCGCTGGGTACAGTGCTGGCATGGTCACAGACGAGGACGACGCCGCCGAGCTCGCCGGTTCCCCTGACGTGTCCGAGGAGCATCCCGAGAGCGAGAGCTGGATCTGGGTGGGCCGCCACCGCCCCCCGGTGCCGCGCGCGCTCATGGAGCTGATGTCATCGGGGTGGGCGCCGCAGGCCGACGTGCCCGCCCCGCGCCACCCCGCCGCCGACAACTTCAGCGCCCGCCGCGCGGCTCTCTCCAAGCAGTTCGCGGGCAGGAACCTGGTCGTCCCCACCGGGCCCAAGAAGGTGCGCTCCAACGACACCGACTACCGCTTCCGGCCCGGCACCGACTTCTTCTGGTTGACCGGCGGCATGGAGCCCGACGCGGTGCTGGTCATGGAGGCGGACGGCGACGCCCACGCCGCCACCCTCTACGTCGAGCCCCGCAACGATCGCTCCACCCACGAGTTCTTCACTGACGCGCGCTATGGCGAGTTCTGGACAGGCCCGCGGATGGGGCTCGCCGAGACCGCGGCGCAGCTGGGCATCGCCACCGCGCCGCTCGCCGAGCTGCGCACCACCCTGGAGAGGCTGCCTGCGGAGAGCACGGTGGTGGCCCGCGCCATCGATCCGCAGGTCGACGCCGCGCTGCCCACGGGCGAAGCGGATGAGGAGCTGGTCACCGCGCTCTCGGAGATGCGCCTGGTCAAGGACCCGTTCGAGGTGGCCATGCTGCAGCAGGCGGTGGACTCCACCATCCGCGGCTTCGAGGATGTGGTCAGGGCCCTGCCCGACGCCATGGAGTCCGGGGAGCGGGTCGTCGAGGGGGCGTTCAACGCCCGGGCGCGCCTGGAGGGCAACGACACCGGCTACGACACCATCGCCGCCGCCGGCACGCACGCCACCGTGCTCCACTGGGTGCGCAACGACGGCCAGGTCGACTACGGCGACCTGCTCCTCCTCGACGCCGGGGTGGAGGGCCGCCAGCTCTACACCGCCGACGTGACCCGCACCATCCCGGTGTCGGGCCGGTTCACCGCCGAGCAGCGCGAGATCTACCAGCTGGTCCTCGACGCCCAGCACGCGGCGCTCGCCGAGGTCAGGCCGGGCGTCGCCTTCCTGGCGCCGCACCGGGCCGCCACGCGGGTTCTCGCCGACGGTCTGCGCCGCCTCGGCATCCTCACCGCCGACCCGGAGGTGGCCACCCGTCGCGATCAGCAGCTCCACCGCCGCTGGACGATGCACGGCACCAGCCACATGCTCGGGCTCGACGTCCACGACTGCGCCAACGCGCGCGACGAGCACTACCACGGCGATCTCCAGGAGGGCTACGTGCTCACCGTCGAGCCCGGGCTCTACTTCCAGCCCGACGACCTCACCGTCCCGGAACGCTACCGCGGCATCGGGGTGCGCATCGAGGACGACGTCCTGGTCACCGCCGACGGCTGCCGCGTCCTCTCTGAGGCGCTGCCCCGCGACCCCGACGAGGTGGAGGCGTGGATGGCCCGCCTCTCCGCGGTCGGCTGAGCGCTACTCGACGCGGGAGAAGGCCAGGCAGGCGTTGTGCCCGCCGAAGCCGAAGGACGTGCTGATGGCCAGGTCGATGCGCTGGTCGCGACCCACGTTGGGGACGTAGTCGAGGTCACACTCGGGGTCGGGCTCATCGAGGTTGATGGTGGGCGGCACGTACTGGTCGCGGATGGCCAGAACGGCGATGATCGCCTCCAGCGCACCGGCGGCGCCGAGGAGGTGCCCATGCATCGACTTCGTGGATGACATGGGGATCGTCGCCGCCACCTCGCCGAGCGCGGCCTTGATGGCCTTGGTCTCGGCGGCGTCGTTGAGCTGGGTGCCGGTTCCGTGGGCGTTGATGTAGCCGACGTCGGCGGCCGAGGCGTGGGCGCGATCGAGAGCGCGCAGCACGCAGCGGCGAGCGCCGTCGCCACTGGGGTCGGGGGCGGTGATGTGCGACGCGTCCGCGGTGGCGCCGTACCCGCTCACCTCGGCGTAGATCCGCGCCCCGCGCCGCCGTGCCGCCTCGAGCTCCTCGAGGATCACGATCGCCGAGCCCTCGCCCATCACGAAGCCGTCGCGGCTGCGATCGAAGGGACGCGAGGCGCGCTCCGGCTGGTCGTTGCGGGTCGAGAGCGCCTGCATGGCGTTGAACGCGCCCACGCCGAGCGCGCACACCGACGCCTCCGTGCCACCGGCGATGACGGCGGTGGCGTCGCCGCGGCGGATCCACTCCGCGGCCTCGCCGATGGCGTGGGCCGCCGAGGCGCAGGCGCTGACCACGGCGAAGTTGGGTCCCCTGGCTCCGTGGTCGATGGCGATCATGCCCGCCGGCATGTCGGCGATCATCATCGGGACGGTGAAGGGCGAGACCCGCCGCACGCCCTGCTGGTGGAGGTTGAGCGTGGAGCGCTCCAGGACCTCGAGGCCACCGACGCCGGAGGCCACGAGCACACCGGCGTCCTCGCTGATGGCGCGGATGTCGATCCCGGAGTCGGCGACCGCCTCTCGAGCCGCCACCATGGCGAGCTGGATGCAGCGGCTGCTGCGGCGCGCCTCCTTGACGCCCAGGGCGGCGGCGAAGTCGAAGTCCTTGACCTCGGCGGCGATCCGCGTGGGCAGCTCGGAGGCGTCGAACTGCGTGATCGGACCCACCCCGCTGGTCCCGGCGCGGCAGGCCGCCCAGGTGGTGGCGACGTCATTGCCGAGCGGGCTGATCGCCCCCATGCCGGTGATGACGATGCGCGCGCGCCCGTTGCCGCCGCCGTTGCCGTTGCTCATTGTTCTCCCTGCTGCTCGGCGGACGCCAGCAGCGGTGCGCCCTGCGAGTGGTAGCCACCGTCGACGTGGACGACCTCTCCGCTGATGCCCCGTGCCATGTCGCTGAGCAGGAAGACCGCGGTGTCGGCCACGGGGCCCGCGTCGGCTGCGTCCCATCCTAGCGGGGCCTGCCCGGACCACGCCGTCTTGAGCGTGTGGAAGCCGGGGATGGAGCGGGCGGCGATGGTCTCCAGGGGCCCGGCGGAGATGGTGTTGACGCGCACGTGGCGGGGTCCCAGCTCGCGGGCCAGGTAGCGCGCGATCGCCTCCAGCGCCGCTTTGGCCGGGCCCATCCAGTCGTACAGTGGCCACGCCAGCGTCCCGTCGAAGGTGAGCGCCACCACCGCTCCGCCCGTTGCTGGCAGCAGTGGCACAAACTCGGCGGCCAGCGTCTTGAGCGAGAAGCTGCTCACCTCCAGCGCCGTGGCCACCGACGCCCAGGGCGTCTCCAGGAAGTGGCCGCCGAGACAGTCCTCCGGGGCGAAGCCGATGGCGTGCACCACCCCGTCCAGCGAGCCCCAGCGCTGGCGCACGGTGGCCGCCACCGAGCGCACCTGCTCGACGTCGGTGACGTCCATCTCCAGCACCTCGGGCGCGGGGTCGAGTCGCTTGGCGCTCCGCTCGGTGAGGCTCATGGCCCGGCCGAACGAGGTGAGCACCACCTCGGCGCCGTGCGCCTGGCAGCGGTCGGCGATGGCGAAGGCGATGCTCTTGGGGGTGAGCACGCCGGTGACCAGGATGCGAGTGCCGGCCAGCACACCTCCCGGGCGTGGAGCCACGGCATCGTCGTTGCTGGTCACCATCCTTCCTAGCAGAGTCCTGGCTGGGACCCGGGGTTACGCCGCCGCCCGGACGAGGGCGAGCATGCGCTCGTGCCACGCCGGGGCACCGGCGAGGATGTCGCCGCTGGCGAAGACGGCTCGCTCATCGCCCTGCCAGTCGCTGACCACGCCGCCCGCCTCGCGCACCAGCAGGCTGCCGGCGGCGATGTCCCAGAGCGCCAGGTTGAGCTCGAAGAAGCCGTCCCACACGCCGGCCGCCGTGTAGGCGAGGTCGAGGCTGGCGGCGCCGGCCCGGCGCAGGTCCTCGAACGCCTCCATGGCGGCGGTCATCACGGGGACGTAGCGCGACAGGTTGGGGGGGCACCGGAAGGGAAAGCCCGTGGCCACCACCCCGGCCCCGGCGGAGCGGCTGATGTCGAGCCGGCGGCCGGCGGCGTCGAACGCCCCCCTGCCGGCGATCGCCGACCACTCCCCGCCGGTCAGCGGCGCCGTGACCACCCCGATGCTGGGCACTCCCTCCTCCACCAGGGCGATGGACACCCCCACCTCCGGGAAGCCGCGCAGGAAGTTGGTTGTGCCGTCGAGCGGATCGATCACCCACATCCGCTCCGTCACCTCCCCGCCGCGCTCCTCGGCGAGCACGTCGATGGACGGGTCGGCCTCGCGCAGCAGCGCCACCGCGGCCGCTTCGGCGGCGCGATCCACCACCGTGACGTAGTCGCCCGCCCCCTTGAGCTCAGCCTGGAGCGGCGCCGCATCCCGGCGCGCGGCCCGGATCACGTCACCGGCCGCCTGCGCCGCCGCCAGCGCCAGCGTCTGCAGCTCGCTCGCCGTCCGCACCACTCGAGGGTACGCTGTCGCAGCCCCGCGCCCGAGCCAGGATCACGGGGCTGTGACAGCCGAGGGGCGTTGGTCCCTCACGGGGGGTTCCGTACGGACTCCGTCCGCCTAGCGAGCCCGAGACAGCCGAAGGATCGGAGCCACGACCGGTTGCGGCAGCGCCAGGAGGGACAGGTCGACGCCGCCGGCGGCGAGGAGGCGGTCGATGGCCTCGGCCTTGACGGGGTGGGAGAGGTGGTAGCCCTGGGCGAGGTGACAGCCGAGCTCGCGCAGGGTGACCAGCTGCTCGGTGGTCTCGATCCCCTCGGCGATCATGGTGAGGCGGAGCGCGCTGCCGATGCCGACGATGGCGCGGGCGAAGTCTCCCTGGTCCTCGGTGTCGTGGAGGTCGTCGACGAAGGGCTTGGCGATCTTGAGGATGTCCACCGGCAGGCGGCGCAGATAGCTCAGCGAGGAGTAGCCGGTGCCGAAGTCGTCGATGGCGATGCGGATGCCGGCCCGCTTGAGGGCGTTGAGCTTCTCGATGCTGGTGCCGCCGTTGGCGTCGTCGAGCACCATGCTCTCGGTCAGCTCCAGCACCAGCGATCCCGCGGGAAGCCCGGTCGAGGCGAGGACCTCGAGGACCTCGTCGACGTACCCGGGCTGCTGCAGCTGCCGCGCGGAGATGTTGACGCTGACCCACAGGGGCACAGCGGCGGGGAACATCTTCTGCCACTGCAGGGTGGCGACGCACGCCTTGCGCAGCACCCGGGTGCCCAGAGCGAGGATGACGCCGGTCTCCTCGGCGGTGCTGATGAAGTCGTCCGGTGCCACCATGCCGCGGGTGGGGTGACGCCAGCGCACCAGCGCCTCGGTGGCCACCAGCCGCCCGTCGGCCATGTCGAAGATGGGTTGGTAGTGCACCCCGAACTCGTCGGACGCGATCGCCCTCTCCAGGTCGGCGCGGAGGCGGTGGCGGGCGACGATCTCCGCCTCCATGCCGGAGATGAAGAGGACGAACTGGTTCTTGCCGGCGCTCTTGGCCGCGTACATGGCGACGTCGGCGTGGCGCATCAGCCGGTTGGCGCTGTCGGTGACGTCGTCGGACACGGCCACGCCGATGGAGGCATGCACCGTCACCGCCTGCCCGGCGATCGCGAACGGCTCGACGAGGGCGGCGAAGATGCGCTCCGCCACCGCCTCCGCCTCCATGGGCTTGTCGATGTCCTCGATGAGGACCGCGAACTCGTCGCCACCGAGGCGGGCCGCGGTGTCGGGGCGGCGCAGGGCGGTGCGCAGGCGGTCGGCGACGCCGATGAGCAGCTGGTCGCCGGCCGAGTGCCCCAGGGTGTCGTTGACCGCCTTGAAATCATCGAGGTCGATGAACAGCACCGCCACCGGCTTGCCGGTGCGGGTGCGCCGCAGCAGCGCGTGGTCGATGCGGTCGCTGAACAGCGAGCGGTTGGCGAGATCGGTGAGCGAGTCGTGGAAGGCCTGGTGGGAGAGCTGCGCCTGGAGCTCGGTGAGGCGCGCGATCGACTGCTCGAGACGGCCGTTCTCCAGGGTGGAGCTGGTCTGGATTGCCAGCGACTGGAACACGTGCAGGTCGCGCTGGTCGAAGCTGCGCCCATTGACGTGGCTGCCGATCATGAGGCTGCCGACGATGCGCGAGCGACCGCGCAGCAGGGCCACCATGGCGTGGTCGAGGTGGCGCCGGGTGAGCACGTCGCGCGAGCTCGGGGATGCGCTGGTGCGGTCGATGATCACCCCGTCGGAATCGGCCTCGAGGACGTCGTCGAGGTCGTTGAGGTCGATGGCCACCATCACCTCGCTGCCCTCGGGATCGCCGGCGCGCACGGTGGTGCGGTACGCCTTCTGCCCCGGTGAGGACGGGTAGATGGTGAGCTGAGCGATCTGCGCCTCGAACATCTGGCGAGCGCGTCCGATGAGCCCGACGATCGCCGCCTCGAGCTCGTTCGACTGGCTCAGCGATTCATCGGCTCCGCGCAGGAACTCCGCCACGCGGCGCTCGCGACGCTCGATGAGCAGGGAGCGGTAGCCACCCAGGAGGACGACCCCGAAGAGGGCCACCACGAACACCGACTTCGATCCCGACCAGATCACGTCGACGGCGATCAGCCCGTACGCCGCCGCCGAGGCGGTGCCGGCGAAGGCCAGGGCGATGTTCTCGCCCGCCAGGCTGCGGGTCATGCTGTCGTCACGGAGGGCGACGGCGAAGGAGGTGGTCAGGCTGGTGAGGATCAGCACCCCGGCGGTCGCGGCCACCGCGATGTAGGCGTTCCAGCCGAGCTGCCCGTGGGTGAGGGTGCCGATGCTGGCCCGGAAGGTCAGGGTCGCCAGGGCCGAGAAGAGGGAGAACTGGGCGATCGAGAAGCCGCTGTCCGCGTTGCGCAGCTCCCGGCGACTGGCGGCCGCGGCGATGGCGCCGATCAGGAACGCCCCGATGATCACCATGGGTGGCGAGAAGAACAGCCCCAGGACCAGCGGGGCCGCCGACATCCCCACTGACGGGGTGCTGCGCCGCACCGCCACCGCGACCGGCCAGCGCTCGGTGATGAAGAAGAGCACCGCCAGGCCCCAGACCGGCAGGACGTACTCGGTCGAGACCGCCGGCAGCGGGACGAGGATCCTGATCCAGAGCGCGATGGCGGGCACCATCAGCACCGCCGAAAAGAGACGCAGGCGCACGGTTGGCCCCATCCAGGGTCCGTCCGGCAAGCCCGCCGAAAGCGGCGCGGGCTGAACAGACGCGGCGGAGGTCACTGGGATTGCACGCTCCATTTGGGAGATGGGGACTTCGGTCATTGTCACGAGCACCTCCGGCGCCCCAGTGACAGCGCGGTTACTGTTTGACGATCGAAGACGACGTTCGCTCGGACACCGGGAGTCACGTGGCCGCCGAGATCCTGGTCGGGACCTGCAACTGGGCCGACCACAAGGAGTTCTATCCAGCCGAGCTGGAGCGCGGCCGGCGGCAGCGCGAGAAGCTCGACTACTACTCGCGGTTCTTCCCCATCGTCGAGATCGACACCAGCTTCTACGGCATTCCCAAGCCCGAGGTGGTGGACAGTTGGGTGTCGCGCACACCCGAGGCATTCCTGTTCAACATCAAGGCCTTCCGCAGCCTCACCCGGCACGAGCGCGAGGCGGGCCAGCCCCGGCCGCCGACCGCCGAGGAGGTGCGCGACTTCCAGTCCGCGCTGGTGCCGCTGCGCCAGAGCGGGAAGCTGGGCGCCGTGCACTACCAGTTCCCCCCGTGGTTCACCAACCGTCCCGGCGCTCGCGAGGTGCTCCTGGAGACACGCGAACGCCATCCCCGCGACATCGTCGCCATCGAGTTTCGCCATCGCAGCTGGTTCGACGGCGACGCCTGGGCGGCCACCGAGGATCTCCTCCGCGAGCTCGACTGCGTGTATGTCGGCGTCGACGCGCCCCAGCTGGGCAGCGGCACCGCCCCGCCGCTGCTGGCGATCACCTCTCCCAAGCTGTGCATCGCCCGCTTCCACGGCCGCAACCGCAAGACCTGGTATCGCCCCGACGGCCCCACCAGCGATTACCGTTTCAACTACCTGTACGCGCGCGAGGAGCTGCGCGAGTGGGTGCCGGCCATCCGCGAGGCGGCCACCCGGGGCACGCCGGTGCACGTCCTGCTCAACAACAACCGCAGCAACTACGCGGTGGTCAACGCGTTCGATTTCAGCGCGCTGCTCGACGCCGGCCTGCCCCGTCCCCCCGCGCCCATCATCGACCGGCTGGTCGAGCGCGACGGCTCCGTGCCCGCCTGGGTGGAGGAGGCGGCTCCGGCCCCGCCGGCCCCCGCCGCGGCCCCGCCACCGGATCGTGCCGCGCAGGGCGTCCTCGATCTCCCGGGCTGAGCCGGGCACCCCTTCCGTCGCGGGCCGATTTGCGCGACAATTGCGGGGACCGCTGGTGTGTTCCGCAGCCGGTTTTGCTGCACGAGCAGGCGATCGACGTCGCCCGCCGGCTCACCGGCCCATCGAAGGAGGGTTCTCGCAATGGCAATGGCGTCCCCCCGACGCAACGATGGCACGCGCCGCCCGGCGCCCAGCGGCATGGTCCTGCGCAACGACGCCAACACCCACGAGGTGGAGGTGGACAAGGCGCTCAACCAGTGGGCGGTCACGGTCACGGCGCTGGCCGACAACCGCATGATCTGCCAGGACTTCTTTGCCCGCCGCTGGGAGGCGGTGGCCCGCGCCGAGGACTTCGTGCGCCTGCTCAACCGTACCGAGCCGCCTCCGGGCTGGTGACCTCGCCCGCTCCCTGCCGTGGGTAGCGCCCCGCCCGCCCCGGCCGCCCTGCCCAAGCGCATCCGCCACCACTACCTGCACAGCTTCCAGGACCCGCGCCGCGAACGGCTGTTCCTGTCCTCATTGGGCTTCGACCTCGGCGCCATCTCGGCGCGCATCGTCACCCACCTGATCCGGCGCGGCCTCGGGCCCTTCCACGATGTCAGCGCTCACGGCCGCCACCTCCACCATCTCGTCTTCGGGATCGCCGGCCTCCTCGGCACCGGCTACCTGTGGCTGGTCATCGCCGACACCGCCAGCGAGCAGCGGCCCATCCACCGCAGCACCGCCTTCATGTACGGCGTCGGCTCGGCCCTCACCCTCGACGAGTTCGCCCTCTGGCTCGACCTCGAGGACGTCTACTGGACCCGGCAGGGCAAGGTCAGCGTCGAGGCCCTGATGATCTTCGGAGGCCTCCTCTCCGCCGGCGTTTGGGGCGGGCCGTTCCTCACGGCGGCTGCCAAGGAGATGGCCCGAGGGAAGGCTGCGCGCTCGTAGGGGGGCGGGAGGCCGCGGTCCCTTCGTCGCACCGGGAAGGCGGGAGGGGACATCTCCGCTCCGCTCAGAGCCTTCGCGCGGGGATGGCGTGTCCTGCGATCTCGTGGGTGTCGTCCTCGAGCATGGTGCGTAGGAGGAGCGCGACCCACGTGCGGTACGGCTTCCAGGCCTCGCTGATCTCGGCGATGTCGGCGGCGGTGGGTGGTGCCTTCATGCCGTAGGCGATCGCCATCGCTCGAGCGAGGCGCGGCTCGGCGGTGGGCGTGTGGTCCGGATCACCGGCGCCGCGCAGAAGAATCAGTTCGGCCGAAAACGGGCCGATTCCGGGAATGGCGATCAACTCCTCGAGGAACCGGATCGATGCCGCCAACGAAAATGGCCCCTTCGGGGAGAGAACGAAGCTTGTGGCGGTCGCCATCTCAGCCGTGGATGGTCACGGCGTAGCCGTCGAGATCGGCGAAGGTGAAGGTGCGGCCGAAAGGGCCCTCGAAAGGTGCGACCAGGATTGGGACCCCGGCGAGAACCATTGCATCGTGCAGGTCCTGCGGATCGTCCGCCCTCAGCCAGATGGCCACTCCCCACCCGAGGTGCGCGACAGCCTCGAGATCGACGAGCGACTCCCGCACTGCGAACGGGATGGGCTCCGTGGCGAATACCACGGCGTGGTCAGGGCTCACCTGAGCACGAGCCAGGCCGAGGTGCTCGATGTAGAAGGCTGCGGAAGCCTCCAGATCGCGAACCTGGAGTGCGATGAAGTCAGGGCCGAGTGCGGTCATTGGGTGTCCTCTTCTGTGAGTGGGATCAGGTACCCTGTAATCAGGCCTCCTGAGATTGTATCAGGTAAACTGAGAGTGAGGTGAGCGTGGACCAGGTCACGACGGCCAGGGTGGGCTACTTGATCAAGAGGGCGCAGATGGTCCTGCACGACGCGATGGTCGATGCACTCGGGTCTGACGATCTCACGGTGACCCAGTTCGCCGTCCTCACGGCTCTGGATGACGAGCCCGGGCTCTCGAATGCCGACCTCGCTCGTCGGGCATTCGTGACGCCACAGAGCATGCACGCCGTGCTCCAAGAGCTGGAGAGACTCCGGTTCGTGGTCAGACGCACTCATCCGCAGCACCAACGCATCCTCCAAGCCGCGCTGACTGAGGCTGGTCGGCGGACTCTGAGATCTGCCGCCGATGAGGTCACGGCTGTGGAGGAGCAGATGCTCCGCAAGCTCTCCGACCCGGCCAGATCGAGACTTGCGAGCGCGCTCTCGTCCTGTATCGACGCGTTGACCGAAACCCCAACATCGTTCCGTCGCTCGTCGACTCCGGCGACATGAGGGAACCGGCAGCGGTGATTGCCCACAATCAGCGCGTCATGGCGGTCGGCGCCTCGTGCGGTGCGTCCCGGCCGCGGGATGCGGAACCGAAGCCTCGCACTCGCCAGAGTGGGGTGAAGATGATGCTGAGGTAGGCGGCGAGGCCGAGCACGCCGGCCAGCCACAACGTCGTCGACGCGCCGATCGCTGCAGCGAGCACACCACCGAGGAGGTTGCCGATCGGCCATACGCCCCAGAAGAAGGTGCGGAAGACGGAGGTCATGCGCCCCTGCAACCGGAGCGGGGACAGGGACTGGCGCAGGCTCACCTGGGCGATGTCGCCGACGGTCGAGAAACCTCCGGACACGATGAAGAGGGGGAGCAGGAGAGCGACCGGGGGCACGAAGACGGCGAGCGGGATCAGCGCCACGAGCGCGCTGGTGACGCCACCCGCCGTCGCCACCACGTGGCCGACGCCGAAACGAGTGGTGATGCGCATCGCCAGGGTGGTGCCCACGACCATGCCCAGGCCCTCGGAGGCGAGGATGGCTCCGAGCAGGCCGGGGCTGAGGTGGAGGCGTGAGTACGCGAAGACGTACAGCGGCGCCTCGAACATGTGGGCGAACAGACCGGCGGCGCTCATGCAGAGCAACTGCGCGCGCAGGACGGGGCTCCCGAAGACGTGGCGCAGTCCCTCACCGACCTCGCGGAGCAGGTGGCGGCGATTCTGCGCGGTCGCCGGCTCCTCGGGGCGATGGATGGCGAGGAGCGTGGCGGCTGACACCAGAAACGACAGGGCATCCACCAGCACAGCCCGGACCGCTCCCACGGCCTGGATCAGCAATCCCCCCAGGCCGGGTCCCACCAGCGCCGCACCGGAGTAGGTCACCTCGAGGCGGCTGTTGGCCTCGACCAGCTGGTCGGGCCGGACCAGCGCGGGCACGTAGGCCTGGTAGGCGATGTCGAAGAACACAGTGAAGATGCCGACGCCGAGCGCCGCCACGAAGAGCTCCCAGAGCTGCAGCGTGCTGGTGGCGGCGAGCACCGGGATGGCGCCGACGACGAGGAGCCGGGCCAGGCTGCAGCCGATCATCAGCGGCCGCTTGCGCACCCGGTCGACGATGGCGCCCGCGAACAGGCCCAGGACCGGGAAGGGCACCCGGTTGCTGGCGATGAGCAGGCCGACCGCGGCCGGCCCCGCATGAAACGTGAAGATGGCCAGCGTCGGCAGAGCCAGGGTGGTGACCTGGCTGCCCACCTCGCTCACCGTCTGGCCACCCCACAGCAGGGCGAACCCGCGGTCGCGCCACACCGGGGTGCTCACGCAGCCAAAGGTCGCACATGGCCAAGCATCGGGGAGGTGTGCCGGCCCGCCCTCCCGTCGTACCGGATCAGCTGGCGGACTGCTCTTCTACGGAGGTGGGCGCCGGCAAGCGGGGGAACTCGACCGTCATCACGAGGAACCCTGCGTCGCGCCACACCGTGAGGATCATGGTGTCCCCGGGGTGGCGAGCGCCCACGGCGGTGCGGAACTGGTCGGCACCGCCGGTCAGGGTGTAGCCGCCAACGGCCGTGATGACGTCGCCGGGGCGCAGGCCCGCGACGGCGGCCGGGGAGCCCTCGTGGACGGGGCCGACCTCCACTCCGAAGGCCCCGGCCAGGCCGTGCTCCCGGGCGATCTCGACGGTGACGGTGCGCACCGCGGCGCCGAAGGACACGCCCGGGCTGTCGTCCTCGGGGCGGGGCAGGAAGCGGGCCAGCTGCACGGGGTCGAAGCCCACGATCATGCGCTCGTCGACGATCAGCGCCGGCACGGCGACCCGGCCGAGGCGGCCGAAGAGGATGGCGGCGGCCGAGGGATCGGTGGTGACGTCGCGGGCGGTGTACTCCAGGCCGCGCTGGTCGAGGTAGCTGAGCAGCGCCTGGCTCTGCGCGTCGCCGGCCCGGACGAAGACCGTGATCGCGCCGCTCACCCGGTCGCCGCCGGGGGCAGCTCCACCTGGGCGGGCGCGGCGGCGCTGCCGCCCTCGGTGGCGGCGGCGTGGTCGCCCGGGGAGGCGGCTGCGCCTCCGCGCCGGCGGCGGCGGCGGCGCGGCCGGAAGCTCTGGGTCTCGCCGCCGGGTTCGAAGTGCAGCGAGCCGGGAAGGCCGGAGATCGGCCCGACGGCGGCGCTGGACGCTGCTCCTTCGGCGCCTGCCCCGGCGGCGCCCGGCCCACGTCCGCGGCGACGGCGACGTCGGCGGCGGCGGATGGGCTGGCCGTCCGGCCCCAGCTGCGGGACGTTGTCGGCGACCGGCTGGCGTGGCTCGCCCGCGGTGCGCGGAGCTCCAGGGGCCTGGGCGGGGCCGCGACGGCGACGGCGACGACGGCGGCGGACACCGTCCTCGCCCTCCTCGGCGGGCAGGGGCTGGCCGTCGACGCCGACCCGTGGTGTGACCACGCCGCCGCGGCGGCGCTGGCGCTGGGGCTTGCCCGGGCTGACGATGTCGAGCGCGCTGAGCCAGCCTCCCGTGGAACGCGCGGCCTCGACGAGCTCGCCGTACATCGACTCCTCGCCGGCGCGCAACGTGGCGCTGTCGCCGATGCACGCCACCAGGTGCTTGGCGCGAGAGATGGCCACGTTGAGCCGGTTGGGGACACGGAGGAATCCGATCCGGCCGCGTTCGTTGGAGCGCACCAGCGAGATGACCACCATGTCCTCCTCGCGGCCCTCGAACGAGTCCACGGTATCGATCTTCACGGGCCGCTTGAAGCGGCGACGCCCCAGAGCCTGGCGCAGACGCTCCACCTGCTCGGCGTACATGGCGATGACGGCCATGCTCATCTCCCGCGGCGCGCGCTCGTCGAGCAGCCGCACCACCTGCGCGGCGACGCGCACCTCGGCCTCGTTGCGCAGCGCGCCCCCGGGGCCGCGCCGCTCCCGGCCGCCGCGCATGCCCTCGGTGTCGACGAAGTGCAGCGCCACGGGGAACGGGGTGCGGGTGATGTAGTCGTAGGCCTGCACCTCCGGTGCGTCCTCGAGCTGGCCGTCGTAGCTGGCCTTGGACACGTAGGCCGCGATATCGGGGTGCATGCGGTGCTGGATGGTCAGCAGGCAGCGCGCCTGCTCCGGCAGCCCTCCCTCCCAGGCCTGTTCGAAAAGGCTTCTGTTGACAAGGGTTTCGAGCGCCTCGTCGCTCTCCACGATGCCGTAGAGCGCGTCGTCCTCGACCGGTGGCAGCTGCTTGTGGTCACCCACAAGGGCCAGCGCCGAGCCCAGCCGCAGCGCCGGCAGCGCCTCGTCGACGCGCGCCTTGTTGGCCTCGTCGAGGATGACGATGTCGAAGTTCATGTCGGTGATCGCCGACGTGGCGGCGGTGGCGCAGGTGGCGAAGTAGCAGTTGGCGTCGAGCAGGCGGGGATCGTCCTCGTCGTCGCAGCGGAAGCGCTCGACGGTGGGATGCACGCGCTCCGCTCGCGCCACCCGCACGGCGCGCATCCCGGGAGTGCCGGCGAGGCGCTCCAGCGCGTTGTCGACCGCCAGGTTGCTGTGCGAGGTCACCAGGATGCGCTCGTCGGGATTGGCGGCGAGACGGCGCTTGATGGCCTCGACGATGACGGTCGTCTTGCCCGTGCCGGGTGGTCCCTGGATGAACACTGCCTCGCCCGCGGCCAGCCGGCCGAGCAGCGCGACGGCGCGATCCTGGGGCGGGTTGGCCATCATCCCCTCGGTCAGCCAGTGGCGCACCTCGCGGTTGGCCTCGGCATAGGCGGGGGCGGTCACCGACTGCGGCGAGACCATCAGCTGGGCGAGCAGTCCGACGCCGAAATCGCGCGTGGCGATGGCCGCGAGCACGCTCCGCTTGGCCTGGTACAGCGCCTTGTTGAACGAGGGCGTGATCGTCCCCTCGGTGCCGGCGTGCTCGAAGGTGCGGCAGGTGATCTCGACGGTGTGGCGGCGGTGGTCGATGCGTGACACCCGGCCCACGAAGTTGGGCTCGTCCTCGGGCTCGACCAGCACCGCGGCGTCGGCGGTGAGGTTGATCGGCTCGGTGGCCGGCACCGTGAACTCCACCTTGCCCACCTCGGGCTGGCGGCGGTCCACCTCGGTGAACTCGTGGCCGCACGAGGGGCAGTGATCGTGGTCGGCGGGGCGCCAGAGAGCCCGGCAGCGCTTGCAGCGCCAGTACTCCTTGGCGGCGATGAAATGGGTGCGCTGGGTGGCGGCGCGCTGCCGCTCCGCCTTCTCCAGGCTGTCGACCAGCTTGAGGGCGGCGTAGAGCTCGGCGGACTTGGCGGCCGCCGCGCTGGCCGACCTCCAGTCGAGAAGGCGGCGGGTGTCGCTGGCCACGCCGTTGGCGGCGGTGACGATGGGGGTACGAGCCGTCACCGTCAGCACCTTGCTGCCGTCCGGGTGATCCATGGCCGGACGCATCGACACCACGCGCAGCGCGAGGTGGTCGGGATCGTGGTCAGGGGCCTCCTGGGGCACGCATTCCAGGGTGAGGTCGGGAAGCGCCAGGCGCAGCTGCGGCGGCTCCTCCTCTCCGAACGACACGGTGAGGTGGCCGACCTCGCTGATCCTCTGGGCGAAGAGGTCGCGCGGATCGGTGTCCCTGGCATCTCCGTCCGCGAGCGTGGTCAGCACCACCATGGCGTCACTGCCGTCGGGCACGATGAGATGGAGCGAGTCGAGAGCGAGGTCCGGGGATATCAGTCGGACGGTCTAACCTCAGGCGCCGGCGGGGGTGCAGTCCCTGGCGTCATGCATCCGGTTCGGGATGGATTCGGGCGTCAGCGCAAGCAACAACATTGCTCTGACGGCGTGGCTGCCACAGTGGCCGCACAGCGGTTCCCGAAGGCTCCCGCGTCCCACGACTATAGCGCAGTGCACTGCTCCCGCAACACGCTGTGGACAACCCGGGCCTGATACCAGGCCGCCAGCGTGGCGAATCCGTCGGGCAGCAGGAGCTGGTGCGCGCCGGCCATCAGCACCACCTCGGCGCCGGGCAGCGCGGTCCGCCAGCGCTCCCTGCTGCCGGCATCGATGGTGGTGTCCTCGTCCGAGAAGAGCAGGAGCTGGGGACGCCCGCTCAGCGCCATGTCGAGGCCGGCGAGCGCCGTCGCGGCCGCCGGGTCCCAGATCAGCGCGTTGGAGGTCTGCCGGTAGCTGTCCGCGGTGTGCCGGAGGTAGTCGGCGACCACCGCGCGCGGGTAGGTCGCGGAGCGCACCAGCGGTGAGAGCACCGGCAGCAGCCGCTGAAGCGCGCGGTACACCACCCGTCGCGGCCGGCTCACGCGCGTGGCGGCGGTGTGGCGGTGCTCTCGCGGGAACGGCGAGGCGATGATCGCCAGCGACCGCACCATGGCGGCACGGCGGCGCGCCCACAGGCTCGCCAGGATGCCGCCCATGGAATGGCCGGCCACATCCACCGCTCCGTCGACGCGCAGCGCCGCCAGGAGGGAATCGAGGGTGTCGAGGTGGAAGTCGCGTGTGTAGTCGACGCGGGGCTTGTCGGAGCGGCCGAAACCCGCCAGGTCGGGGGCGATGAGCAGCCGGCTGGACGCCAGCGACGGCGCCAGGCCGGCCCAGTAGCGCCCACTGCCGCCGAGCCCGTGGAGCAGCAGCAGCGGCGGCCCCTCCCCGCTGAGCTGCACCGACATTCGCCCCCAGGGCATGGGGATCCGGCGCTGCCGCCAGGCAACTGACATGTGGCGATCGTGGCACGCCGGCTCGACGAGGAGCGGGTTCCCTACCATCCTCGCTGCATGACCGCAGTCGCCCCGAGCATGCGTCCAGGTCCCAGCATGCGCGACCTGCCGCGTCTCGACGCCGCGGTGCGCGGCGCTGTGCTGCGCGGCCTCGCCCACCTCCGCCACGGCGAGCTCGAGATCGTCGAGGACGGCGGACGGCGTCACCGTTTCGGCTCGACGGCGTCCTTCCCGGTCACGGCGGTGGTGCGCGTGCACCGCCCCACCTTCTACCGCTCGCTGCTCCGCGGCAGCACGGGGGCGTCGCTCAGCTACATCGAGGGCGCCTGGGACTGCGACGACCTCGTCGGCCTGGCGCGCCTGGCGATTCGCAATGCCGACACCGTCGACCGGCTGCGCCTCGCGGTGGCCCCGCTGCTCCGCCCGCTGCGCAGCGCCGGCGAGTGGCTGCACCGCACCACGCGCGGTAGCAGCCGCGACAACATCGCCCAGCACTACGACATCGGCAACGACCTCTTCGAGCTGATGCTCGACGAGACCATGTCG